>JACZRH010000343.1 GCA_022574815.1 Planctomycetota bacterium
CACAGCCGGCCATGAGCACCGAAAGCAGGGTCAAACAAAAACCGCGAAGGTATCGGGGCATCGAGGCCTCCCCCGGAGAACGTGCAAGTCAGCGTTCATTCTACCCGGCTCTGAGCCGCTCGCAACGTACGGGATTGCCATCATCGACATTCGAGAGCCGCTCAGCGTTTCGAAATTGGATTAGCTGCGGCCCAACGGGCCGCAGACGGCCCCGATCGTCATTGGTAGATTCCGATGACGGCTCCGGCTTCGTCCTTGAGGGGCATTTTGATGACGTGGTGAACCTGTTGTGTGCCATCCGGAGCCGTAATGACGGATTCCGGCAGATCCACCTTTTCACCGGTTTCCAACACGTGGCGATCGTCCTCCACCGCATGGCGGACGGCATCTACGACCCCCCGGCTTGGCCTGAGGGGAGTAACTACGTGCCGCTCACCTTCCACGTCGTTCGGCGCAGCAACGGCACGGGCGGCCTCGATCCCGTACGGCTGGTCCGCGCGTTGGACGACGGCAACGTGGCGTTTGCCAACAGCGGCATCAGCTTCTGCTGGGTCGGGCCGATCGATTACATCGATAGCGACGAGTTTTACTTCAACATTGACACGCTGGCCGAGATCGACGCGTTGCGGATGACGAATGTCGTCCCGGACACCATCAATGTTTACTTTACGCAGAATCTCGCATACGAGCTCGGGCCTCTGTGCGGCATTTCGTCTTTCACTTTCAGCGCGGTGCAGGGCATCGTGATGGCCAACGACTGCACGGCCACCTCGAATGACCACGCGACGTTTGCGCACGAGTTGGGGCACTACTTCGACCTGTTTCATACGCATGAGACGATGTTCGGCGACGAGTGCCCGGACTGCGTGAGTCAGCCGTGCAGTTGCAGCGTCGCCGGCGATCTGCTTTGTGATACGCCCGCCGACCCGCAACTCGGGAGGCATAACGTCGATGGCAATTGCAACTATTTCGGCAACGAGCGCGATCCGTGCAGCAACAGCGCGTATCAGCCTGATCCCAGCAATTACATGTCCTATGCGCCGCCAAGTTGTCCCAACCGCTTGACCGCCCAACAGAACTTCCGTATGCAGGCGACGCTGTTGCGGCTGCGCCCCGAGCTGATCGCGCCAAACTGTCCCGGCGGTAACGCGTGGAATCTAGACGGCAAGCTCACCGCCCAAGACGGCGCGCAAGACGATTTTTTCGGTAGGGTCGCCCTTTCTGGAAACCAAGCGCTGATCGGAGCGCCTGCCGACGACGATCGTGGCACCGACTCCGGCTCGGCGTACGTGTTCCAGAGGATAAGCAATGTGTGGACTGAGAGAGCCAAGCTCACAGCTCCCGACGGCGCGCAGAACGACTTGTTCGGCGCTTTCGTCGCATTATCAGGCAACATGGCGCTGGTAGGTGCTATCTTCGACGACGACCGCGGGGCGGACTCCGGCTCTGCGTATGTGTTCCGCGACCTCAATGCGCTGCGCAATCCATTTGGCCCCGGCGACCTGAACTGCGACGGCGCCTTCAACGGCGGCGACATCGACCCGTTCTTCCTGGCGCTCGGCGATCCGCCGACGTACGCGGCGCAGTTCCCCAACTGCGACCCCCTGCTCGGTGACATGAACGCCGACGGCCGCCTCGACGGCGGCGACATCGATCCGTTCTTCGCGTGTCTCGGCGGCAACTGCCCGTAGGCCGCGGTGCCACTGCTTCAAGCAGTGCTTTTGGTACAAGTGTTGCTCCAGCACTGCTTGAAGCAGTGGCACAAATGCGAAGGCCGCGTCTTCCGGCGTTCTACGTCGGCCACGGGGGGCCGACGCTATTCTCGCGATTGGCTTCGCGGACGGCCGTATTCTGTTTGGTTCGGTGATTCAGGAATTGATCGCGTTGATCTCGACCCGCAGCATCTTCTGCCGGTGCCCCCACTTGCGCATGTAGCCCTTGCGGCGTTTGAACTTGATGCCGACGATCTTCGGCATCTTCAGCTCATGGACGACCCGGGCGGTGACGTTGGCGCCGTCGAGCCACGGCGTGCCGATCTTGGCATCGGCGCCCTCACCGACCATCAGGACGCGATCGAAGACGACCTCGGACTGCCCCTCGTCGAGGTCGCGCCGCTCGATCAGCAGCGCGTCGCCTTGGCTGACCTTGTATTGCTTCCCGCCGTCTTCGAATACCGCGTACATGCCGCCACCTGCTACGATTCCCAGGATCTATCGAGCGGGGTATGCTACGCAACCAAGCCCACCGATGCAACCCACTGCGCGGAATCGCGGCGCGCGGTTCCCGGCGGGCACGCGGGCCGATAACTGCCATTCACTCAACAGGTTATGAACAATGCTGAAAAGCGATTACCAGGATAGCGACCCCGCCGAAACCGCCGATTGGCTCGATTCGCTCGAAGCCGTCCTGCAAACCGGCGGCCCCGAGCGGGCCCAGTACCTGCTGACCCGGCTCCGCGAATGGGCCGGAAAGCACGGCGTCGAGGTGCCGTTCTCGGCCAACACGCCTTACGTCAATACGATTCACGCCGACCAACAGCCGCCCTACCCCGGCGACCGCGCCATCGAGCGGCGGATCAAGAGCTACGTACGCTGGAACGCGATGGCGATGGTCGTCCGCGCCAATCGTGCTTCGGAGGGCATCGGCGGGCACATCTCGACCTTCGCGTCGTCGGCCACGCTTTACGAAGTCGCGTTCAACCACTTCCTGCGCGGCAAGACCGAGAACTCTTCCGGCGACCAGGTCTTCATCCAGGGCCACGCCTCGCCGGGCATCTACGGGCGGGCGTATCTCGAGGGTCGACTCGAGCAGCGGCACCTGATTAACTTTCGGCGCGAACTGGCCGATGGCGGCGGGCTGTCGTCGTATCCGCACCCCTGGCTGATGCCCGATTTCTGGGAGTTTCCGACGGTCTCGATGGGCCTCGCGTCGATCACGGCCATCTACCAGGCCCGCTTCAACCGCTACCTGCACGACCGCGGGCTGCTCGACACCAGCGGCTCGCGCGTCTGGGCCTTTCTCGGCGACGGCGAGATGGACGAGCCCGAGAGCCTCGGCGCGATCACGCTCGCCTCGCGCGAGCAGCTCGACAACCTCACCTTCGTCATCAACTGCAACCTGCAGCGGCTCGACGGGCCGGTCCGCGGCAACGGCAACATCATTCAGGAACTCGAGGCCGCGTTTCGCGGCGCCGGCTGGAACGCCATCAAGGTCATCTGGGGCGGCGATTGGGATCCGCTTCTGCGAGCCGACCAGCACGGGCGGCTGCTCGAACGCATGGGCGAGACTGTCGACGGGCAGTGGCAGCGGTATACGGTCGAATCCGGCGACTATTCGCGGAAGCACTTCTTCGGCACGCACCCCGAGCTCGCCAAACTCGTCGAGCACTTGAGCGATGAAGAGATCCAAAAGCTGCGCCTCGGCGGGCACGACCCCGTGAAAGTCCACGCGGCTTACCACGCCGCCACGCAGCACCGCGGCCAGCCGACCGTCATTCTCGCGCGCACCATCAAGGGCTACGGCCTCGGCGAGGCGGGCGAGGGCCGCAACATCACGCACCAGCAGAAGAAGCTGAACGAGGATGAGCTGCGTCACTTTCGCGACCGCTTCGACATTCCGGTCAGCGACCACGACCTCAAGCAGGCCCCCTTCTGCCGTTTCGAGGAGGGCTCGGACGAGCACGAGTATCTCATGGAGCGCCGCCGGGCGCTGGGCGGTTCGATTCCCTCTCGCAAGGTCCGCGCGCGGCCGCTCGAGGCCCCGCCGCTCGAGCTGTTCGCAGAATTCCTGCGCGGCAGCAAGGGCCGGCCGGCGGCGACGACGATGGCGTTCATGCGCATGCTCGCCCGGCTGCTGCGCGACAAACGCATCGGCAAGCTGATCGTGCCGATCGTGCCGGACGAAGCCCGCACCTTCGGCATGGAAGCGCTGTTCCACTCGGTCGGCATCTACGCCCACGCCGGCCAGCTCTACGAGCCGGTCGACGCGCACCTGCTCATGAAATACGAAGAGCGCATCAACGGACAGATCCTCGAAGAGGGCATCACCGAGGCCGGCTCGATGGCCTCCTTCACTGCCGCCGGGACGGCCTACGCCACCCACGGGCTGAACACGATCCCCTTCTTCATCTTCTATTCGATGTTCGGGTTTCAGCGAATCGGCGACAGCATCTGGGCCGCCGGCGACGCGCGGGCCAGGGGCTTTGTCGTCGGCGGGACGGCCGGGCGCACGACGCTGGCCGGCGAGGGCCTCCAGCACCAGGACGGGCACAGCCACTTGCAGGCCAGCGTCGTCCCGAACTGTGTCGCGTACGACCCGGCGTATGCGTACGAGCTGGCGGTCATCATCCAGGACGGCATTCGGCGGATGTACCAGGAGCAGGAGAGCGTCT
>JACZRH010000055.1 GCA_022574815.1 Planctomycetota bacterium
GGTTGGCCCGGCACGGAAACGAATTCACACGCGGGCGGCACCCAGGCGTTCACGGAGCGCGCCGTTGGCGTGGGGCGCCAAGCGGGTCCTGTCTGCCGGGGACGGTGAAAGCGGCCCATGGGCGGCACGTGAGGATCGCCCCCAATGTCGGTGGAAGATCAGTTTGGGTCAGAACCGCCCTGTCCCCAGGGCGGACGCCGCGAGGACTCGGCGGCGCGCAGACCCCGACCAGGGCGCCCCTCAGAAAAAAACAAGCCGGCGGAATGCTCCGCCGGCCTGCTGGATTTGCGTCCGATGTTTCGGATGCTTGCTACGTAATCATCCACCGCCCGAAAGGCACGGTCCGCCGCCGATCGCCAAGAAGAACGGATCGATGTCACCGCCGTTCGCTGCCCCGTCGCCGTTGATGTCGGCGGCACAAAGCAGATCGCAAAGCGGGAACATAGTTTCCCAAAGAGTCGGATCGCCGATTGCGATGAAGAACGGGTCGATGTCGGCACCGTTGAACAGGCCGTCGCAGTTCGTGTCACCGCAGATGAGGCCCTGGCACGGGATGCCGCCGGCGGTGAACATGTCGAACATGTAGCCGATGTTATCAAATGGGCAGGGGACAAACCCGGGGCCGAAGAAATTGCACTCGAGGATCGGGTCGATCACGAGGAAGGGCGGGTCGGTGTCGGTGTAATTGACGTCCGTCGGTTGTTCGCCGGGGCTGTCGACCTTCAGTCCCCAAAACATGAACTGAGCGAGTGTGGGGGGGGTGAAGGTGCCGCCGACCGGGTCGAAGTCACTGGCGGCGATCATCGTGTAAGCACCGCTGCCGTCGACCGGATGGTCCAAGAACAAACCGGTCAGGCACAACTCGACATCGGTCCAGTAGTAGCCGATGCCGGCGGCCAAGTCGCCGAAATCGAGCACGACGCCGTCAAAGCTGTTCCCTGCCGGGGGATCGGCGCAGAATTCGTCGAAGTCCTCGGCGGTGAAGACGGCGATGAAGCACTGCTCGGACGTGTTGGGCCCAAGAGCACCCCAGAACCAGGCGACCTGCATGCGGTCCGAGGTCAGGCCTTCCGTGCCGGGTTCGACGACCATCATGTTGATCGTCATCGGGGCGTGGAAGGCTTCACCGAAGAACCAGCGGTATCCGCCACCGGTAATGCAATCACCCGTGGCGGCGATGTCGCAAAACGGATCGTAGCCTTCGCAGCCCAAGGGCGGATCGTCGCCGTCGGTGGGCGTCGCCGGATCGCCGGCGCCGCCGGTCGCGACGCGGATGCCTTCGAAGCAGTCAAACGCCGGATCCTGCCCGCAGAGCTGCGCGATGCCGCCGCCGGAGTTGTCGACTTCGTACCAGGGGCTCTTGAGTTTGAAGTCCCGCCCGATTCGCGCCATGCGCTGAACCGGAACGAACGGGCCGCGTTGTAGCGGCTGCACGTGCGGCGCCACACTGGGCTCTTGGCCGGTCAGCTTGGGTTTTTCGGCCAGCGCCACCGCACTGCAGACCCCTACCAGGGCCACAAGCGCAACAAAACTTTTCATGAGTGCATCCTCTGTGCAAGAAACGAGAACCAATCCCAGCGGCACAGCCGGCCCGGCCAAGTGCAGTTGCCGCGACCAATAGCGGCGCGCCGCTCCGTGCGAAACGTCAAGAGTGCGGTCGTGAGAGGACGGGTAAGCGAATCCTGACGCTTCTTTACCTTAACTCCAATTTGTTCGACGCCGTGCGTCGCAGTGCTTCTTTCTGCCGAAACCCTTTGTTCCCGAGGCGCAGCGCCGCGCCGGGCCGCGCAAAGTTGCGCAACAATCCACCCGGCAATCATTAGAGCGTGCTACGAGGCCAAACGCAAGTTCTTTCTGCAATAAACCCTAGGTGCGTGAATGATACGAAGCCCTTATTTCCGCACGCTCGTGCGTAGGCCCTTTCATTCACGGCTTATTGCCCGGCTGAGAATGCCGGGCATTCGATACATTTCGACATTGATTATGGCCCGCGAGTCTGAGACAGTCAACCGGAACCTCCAAATTCCGCCTTAGCGGCCTGCGAGTCCGCTCATCTTCGGCCCGAAGTGCGCTTCCGGGGCGCAACGTCCGGTAAACACGGCTTGCCACCGGACCGAGCCCGGGCTGGGCCCGTGCAGGCCAGACGCGAATCACTCCGTTTGATTTGCCGCGCCAGCGACCCTATCTTACCATGCCGTTTGTCATCCGAACGCGGAGAGCCGCAGTGCAGCTTGGGCCGATTGGTCCTGAATTGATCGAGATTCTCGCCTGCCCCGTGGCCGAGTGCCGCGGGAAGCTCGCGCAGCGCGAATCCCGGCTCGTTTGCCAACGTTGCGGCTTGCGCTACGCCATCGTCGACGGCTGCCCCGTTCTGATTCCCGAGGAAGCCGAGCCGCCCGAGCCCTCGGCAGACCGATCCTGACGGCAGCAGTCATGTACGCCCTGATCAGCGACATTCATTCTAATCTCGAGGCGATCCAGACGGTGCTCGCCGATATCCAAGAGCGCAACGTCACGGACGTTTTCTGCCTCGGCGATGTCATCGGCTACGGGCCCAACCCGCGGGAGTGTCTCGATCTCGTGCATCAACACTGTCGCGCCTGCCTGATGGGCAATCACGATTTGGCGGTCCTCTATGAGCCGAACAATTTCAACACGCCGGCGGAGCGGGCCTGCTATTGGACGCGCCAGCAACTCGAGTCCGAGCCGGACCTCGAACGGCGCAACGAGCGCTGGGGGTTTCTGGGGCACTTGCCCGTGCGAATCCAGCACAAGGACGTGTTGTTTGTTCACGGATCCCCGCGCCGCCCGATCAACGAGTACATCTTTCCCGAGGACGTTTTCACCAATCCGCAAAAGGTGACGGCGAATTTTGAGCGGCTCGACGCTCGGATCTGCTTTGTCGGCCACACGCACCAGCCGGGGGTGTTTCTCGATGATCCGTATTTTGATCCGCCGCACGAGCTGCCCGATTCTCCGTTCTACGTGCTCGAGGACGAGCGGGCGATCGTCAACATCGGCAGCGTCGGCCAGCCGCGCGACCGCGACCCGCGTGCCAGTTACGTCATCATTCACGACCGCGCCGACGCCGACGAACCGGACAGCATCGTCGAGGCGGCACTAAGTTGCAGCATCAAACAGGTCGAGTTCGTCCGACTCGAATACGATATCGACGCCACGGTCAAAAAGATTCTCGCCGAGCCGGAGCTCGATGACTTGCTCGGCAATCGTCTGTATGACGGGCGCTAGTTATGGGTCGGCCTAGTGGCTACGCCGGCGGCCGACGCCCCCTGTTTCACGTTGCTGGGCGCGGAGCAGCGCACCGTGAAACGCGCCGGCGCTTTTCGGGAAAGCGAGCTCGACGCTCGCGTTGCGCCGAATGAACCGTCTAAGAAGGCGATTTCAACAACTCCAGGCCAGCGGCCAAAAAGCTTTGCTGCCGTACGTGACCGGTGGGTATCCCGATGCGGCGACGACCATTGAAATCCTGCGGGGGATCGATCCGACCCGATGTGCGTGTGTCGAACTGGGCCTCCCCTTTTCGGATCCGATCGCGGACGGGCCGGTCATTCAAACGTCGTTTTCGAGAGCGTTGGAAGGCGGGTTTCGAATTGACGGCCTGTTCGACGAACTTGCGGGTCAGCGCGACGAAATTGCCGTGCCGCTGATCGCGATGGTGAGTTACTCGATCGTTTATCGCCGCGAACCGCGGGCTTTTGTCGCCCGCGCCGCAAACGCCGGAATCGACGGGCTGATCGTTCCGGATATTCCACTGGAAGAAGTGGACGAGCTGGCGGCCATCGGGCGAGATCGCGATTGTCCAATCGTTATGCTGGTTGCGCCGACCAGCCGAGACCCGCGCCGCGCCCGCATCGCGGCGCTCTCCGAGCCGTTCATCTATTACCAATCCACGGCCGGCGTCACGGGGGAGCGCGAGCAACTGCCCACGGACCTGCTCGAAAACGTCGCCCGGCTGCGCGCGCAGTCCGGCAAGCCGGTGTGCGTGGGCTTCGGAATCTCCAAGCCCGAGCACGTCGCCGCGGTCTGCCGCGTCGCCGACGGGGCGATCGTCGGCAGTGCGATCGTGCGTCGAATGAACGCGGCCGTAGACCGTGGGGCCTCGGCCTCGGCGACGGCCCGCGATGTGATCGAGTTCATTGAGACGCTCGCGGCCGCCGTTCCGGCGGCGGACGAGGCCGGTTAGCACATTCGAGTTCTTGAACGGTCGCGCCCGCGTCCAGGCCACCCAACACCCGACATCGAAATTCTCCGTAAACGACTCACGACCCAGACGCGCGGTATTTGACGGTGCCGCGGGTTAACGTAGTATCGAATGATCGTCGGGCGAACCCGCCTGCGATTTGTGCAGTCCGTACGAGTCGGGAGCTAACCGCGATGCGCGATCGCGACACCTTGTCCCGTCGTGACTTCGTCCGCTACGCTTCGGCCGGGGCCGCGTCATCTGTCTTATTCGGTTGCGAAACGCCACCCGTCGCCAACTCGTCGGACCGCCGGCCGACACGCGGCGAGCCGGTCGCGCCGCCGGAATCAATCGATCCGGACGATTGGAACGCACTGGCCGACCTCGCATTGCGCCGGGTCCGCCGTAGCGGCGCCGAATACGGCGATGTCCGCATTCTCGACACAACCCGGCAATCGATTCGGGGGCAGGACCGGCGCATCGCGAGCATCAACGACGCGCGCGACCGCGGATTCGGTGTGCGCGTGTTGTACCACGGCGCGTGGGGCTTTGCGGCCAGCTCGCGGCTGACGGCGAGCGAGGTGCGGCGCATCGCGGATCTGGCCGTAGAGGTCGCCAGGTCGTCCGCTACGCTGGTCGTTGATCCCGTCGAACTCGCTCAGGAGCCGGCCCACAAGCGCACGGTCGTAACGCCACGCCAGGTGGACCCGTTTGCCGTCGCGCTCGAGGACAAGACGCGGCTCTTGATCGACACGATGGAGATGTTGCATCGACAGGACGGCGTGCGGCGCAGCCGGGCGCGGCTGTGGGCGCAGCGTGACGTCAAGCTCTTCGCGTCGACCGAAGGTTCGCGGATCCATTTCGACCTGCTGGCTGTGAACGGGAGTTTTGGCGCGACGGCGGTCCACGACGGGCGCTTCGCGTCCCGGTCGTTCAACACGCCGACCCTGCGGACCGGCTACGAGCTGATCAACGAGGCCGGGTTTTTATCTCAGGCGCAGCGCGTCGCGGCGCAGGCGGTCGAGAAGGTCAGGGCGCCGCCGGCCGAGCCGGGCGCGTACGACCTCGTGCTCGACCCCGAGCACCTCGCGCTGACGATCCACGAGAGCTGCGGGCACCCTAGCGAGCTCGACCGCGTGCTCGGCTACGAAGCGAATTACGCCGGGACGAGCTTCCTCACGACCGACAAGCTCGGCTCGTTTCGCTACGGGTCCGAGCACGTCAATCTTATCGCCGACAATACCGAACCCCAGACACTCGCGGCGACCGGCTTCGACGACGACGGGGTCGAGTGCCAGCGCTGGCACATCATCCGCGAGGGGATTCTGGTCGGGTATTGCACGAACCGCGAGGTCGCTCCGAAGATCGGCGAAACGCGATCGCGCGGCAGCAGCCGGGCCGACGGCTGGGCCAGCGTCCCGATCGTGCGCATCGCCAACATCGGTCTCGCGCCCGGCGACGGGCAGCTCGACGACATGATCGCCGACGTAAGGCGCGGCATCTACATCGAAGGCCACGGCTCGTTCAGCATCGACCAGAAGCGCTACAACTTCCAATTCGGCGGCGACGCCTTCTGGCTGATCGAAAACGGCAAGCGCAAGCACATGCTCCGCGACGTGATCTACACCGGCATCACGCCGGACTTCTGGGGCCGTTGCGACGCGGTCGCCGACGCTTCGCACCGCCGCCGATTCGGGTTCATTACCTGCGGCAAGGGGCAGCCGGGGCAGTCGGGCTGGATGACGCACGCGGCGGCGCATGCGCGGTTTCGGGGGATCAATGTGATGGCAGGGCAGACGAACAAGTAGAACACCGCTGGCGCCGCCGCAAACACGAAAAACGCGAAATCGGTCTGAAAGCGCACTATAGTGCTAGTGGAAAAACCCGAATCGACCAGTCCCCTGTTTGGAACTCGAACCGAGGAGAACCCATGCAGATTTCCCTTACGGCCGAACTCGCGCAGTTCGTTCGCGAGAAGATCCAGGCCGGACAATACGCGGACGAAAATGAAGTCATCCAAGGAGCGCTCGAGACCCTTCGCGATCAGGAACAACTGACGACCGAAGACCTGGACGACCTCCGCCGCCAGATCGCGCCCGCGATCGCGTCGCTCGAGCGCGGCGAAGGCGCCTCCTGGGATTCGGGCGACCTCAAGTCGCGAGTTCGCAAGCAGATCGACCGCGAGCGGCAAGCAAACTGATGTCCCGTATCATGCGTTCGCCCCAAAGCGACCTCGACGTTTTCGAGATCGCGCTGCTCGTCGCGAAGGAGAACCCGACCGCCGCCGAGCGACTGATCGACCGCTTCGACGAAAAGCTGATGATGTTGGCCGACAACCCGCACAGCGGGCGCCCGCGAGACGAGCTGGCACGAGCCTTGCGAAGCTACGCCGTCGGAAACTATCTGATATTCTACCGTCCGATCGAAACTGGTATCGAACTCGTCCGCGTCCTGCACGGGGCCAGGGACCTTCGGCGTCTCTTGCGGCGTTAAGTACGTGGGTGATTCATGACGGGGCAGCGGATCCAAAACTCATACCCATCGGAGCGGAAAACGCTGAACGTTGTCATTCCGAATGCAGCGCGGAATCCTGCCGAATCCAAGGCAAGGGGCTTCGCTTCGCTCAGCATAACGCTCACTGTTGCTCACTCCCCGTAGTAACATGGTGCGAGATCGTCCTGCTTTTCAAGACCGGCTCGGAGAAAAATCGGTGTCAAACGACTTCATCGATCGCGATTCGTTCCGACGCATCGCCGATACGGCCATCGAGGCCTCGAGCGGCGACCACACGATCGTCACGCTCAATGACCGCGCCGGCGCGACGACGCGTATCGCGAACAATCAAATCGTTCAAAACGTGAACACGCGCCGTAGCGGCATTTCCGTGTCCGTCGCCTTCGGCTCGCGACACGGGGCTGCGAGCAGCACGGATGTTTCGGAAGAATCGATTACCGACGCGGTCCGCCGCGCGGAGCGGATTGCGAAGGTTTCGCCGGAGGATCCGGAGTATCTGCCGCCGCTGCCGGCCCAGCGCTATCCGGTCCTGCCGACGTATCGTGCGGTGACGGCCGGCGCGACGCCGGGGCGGCTCGCGGCCGAAGCGCGAACCGCGATCGAGCTGTGTACGGCCGAGCACCTCACCGCGGCCGGGATCGTTTCGGCCTACACGGACGCGGTCGGCGTCGCCGCGGACACCGGGCTGTTCGCGTATGAGCAGCGCAGCCGGGCCCAGTTCAGCCTGACCGCGACGGGGGAGGACTCGAGCGGGTGGGTCAACAACGCCAACCGCTCGATCGACGATCTCCGGGTCGCCGGGCTGACACGCGTCGCGATCGACAAGGCGCGGCGCTCGGCGAAGCCGCGCGAGTTTCCGCCGGGGCGCTACACGGCGATCCTCGAGCCGGCCTGCGTCGACGGACTGCTCGGGTCGATCTTCTTCATGCTCGACGCCAAGTCTTACCACGCCGGCACCAGCTCGTTCAACGGCAAGCTCGGCGAACGGATCTTCGACCCGCGCCTGACGCTGCAAAACCGCCCGGACCATCCCGCGCTGCTCGGCAACCGCTTCGACGCCGGCGGCCTGCCCAGCGACAGCCGCGCATGGATCGAGCGCGGCGTTCTCAAACGGCTCAACTACGACCGCTTCACCGCCAAACAACAGGGTACCGAACCGACATATCGCCCGGACGCCCTGCACTTCTCCGGAACCGAGCCCGCGGGCGATTCGGTCGACGACCTGGTCCGCACGACCGAGCGGGGCATTCTGGTGACCAATTTCTGGTACATCCGCACGGTCAATCCGACCGACCTCACACTGACCGGCATGACGCGCGATGGCACCTTCCTGATCGAGGACGGCCGAATCACGACCGGCCTGATCAACTTCCGCTGGCACGACAGCCCGCTGCGCGTGTTCGACAACGTCGAGGCGTTCACGACGCCGATGGATGCGATCACCCTGGAACGACCCAAGATGCTCGTTCCGGCGATGAAAGTGCTCGATTTTAACTTCTCGAGCGTGACGCGGTTCTGATCCGAGACGATGCGATTCAGCGGTCGCACTATCGTCGTCGACTATCCCTACTCGCGCCAAGCTCCGAGCGCTCGACGAATCGCCACCAGTTGGCCGAGGTGATACGCGTTGTGGTCGGCGAGCAGCAGCACCTCGCGCAGCACCGTCTGCCCGTCGCCCCAGGGGAGCGGCGCGAGCAGGTCGGTTTGTGGGTCGCTCACCCGGTCGCACATCGCCTGAAGATCGTCGCGAAAAGCGGCGATGCTGCGGTCCCAGGCGTCCGCGCTCGGCGGCGCGTCGCCGGCGGGCCAGTATCCGTCGGGGAACTCGGGCGAAACGTGCTCTCCGCTACGGGCGAACTCCAGGATGTCCCATTGGCAGATGCGCAGGTGTTCCAGCAGCCGCCAGGCCGTGTGTGGGACCCCCGGCGGCCGCGAGCCGCGCAGCTCGGCCGGCAGGTCGGCGATCGCGGCGTCGAATGTCAGATGCGCGTCGTTGCTGCGCAGCAGCCAGAGCAGGTGCTCACGTAGCGGCTGGTCGTCGATCATGGCAAGACCTCTCGGATCGCCGGCGGCGGCGCGCGGCGGCCGCGAACCGCGTTTTGTGCCGCGCACGGGTTGTCGATTCGGCCCCGGTCGCGATCATTCGACAAGAATCCGTTCGGGGATGGCCGGCGTGTTCCGGGTTCGGTGGGCGTACCTCCGACCCGGGCCTTGAACCCGAGCCGCATGAGGAGGCCTGACCGGTGCATCGCACCAAGGAACGAGTCCAACGCTCTACCCCCGTGCGGATTCGCTGCGCGCCGAACCGCGCGGACGGCACCGATTCGTTGATTCGCCGGCACGCGCGCGACGGTCCGTCGCCCGCCACCCGTTCGCGCAGCGCCGCGATGCTGGTCATTCTGCTGGCCGCCGCGCTGGCCGGGTGCCGGGCGTACGACCCAAGCGTGTTCGACGCACGGCTGCGCAGCGCGGTCTTCGACCGTTACTGGGGCGCGCTCGACCGGGACTATCCGTTTTTCGAGCAGGCCGGCGTCGATTGGGACGAAGTCCGCCTTGATTACCGCCGGCCCGTGATCCAGGCCGCCACGCGGAGCGAGTTCTATCACCGGCTGGCCGGCATGTTCGCCCGGCTGAACGACGCGCACGTCAATCTCCGTCTCACCCTCGAACACTATAACGACCAGGACCAGGGGTGCAGCGCGGTCGATCTGGAGCTGGCCCGCATCGAGGGCCGTTACTACGTCGTGGGCTGGCCCGAGGAGGCGCGGCCCGAGGCTCCCGCCGCGCTGCGAGCCGGCGGGTTCGTCTACCCCGAGCTTCTGGCCATCGACGGCGCGCCCTGCACGATTCAGCTTGCCGGGAAGCTGCTCGCCGGCCCGGCCGGCTCGCGCGTCCGGCTGAGGCTACGCTGGCCGAACGGAATAACGACCGTTTACTCGCTGCAAAGACCGGCTGCTTCCCCGCCGTCGACCGCGCCGGCCCGCGACCGCCGCGACCGCCTGCGGATGAGCGCCAAGCCCGTACCTACCTTCGACGGCAAGGGCTGGCTGACCGTGCAACGCGACCGGGACGTCGGCTATCTCCGCATCCGCACGCTGAACCCGGACAAGGTGAAGAACCTGGGGCGCGATGAAATGGTCGCGCAATTTGACGACGCCGTCGACGGCCTGATGGACACCACCGGACTGGTGATCGATCTGCAAAACAACACCGGCGGCCGGGCCGAACTGACCACCGCGATCGCCGGCCGGTTCTTCGATTCGCGCACGCTGTTCGGGCGCTTTCACGGCAAGTTCCTGGGCCTGTTTCCCGCAACCCAGGACAGCACCATCAAGCCGCGCGAACCGATCTACACCGGCCGCATCGCGGTGCTGATCAACGGCTACACGGGCAGCGCGGCCGAGCATCTCGCTTGGGTGTTTCAACGGACCGGCCGGGGAATCCTGATCGGCGAGACGACGTATGGCGCCGAGGCGGGCGTGATCGCCGTTCGCGCCCCGGACGGGACGATCCTCAAGTTCGGAAAGTACCGCATCACCGATCGCGACGGGCAGGGATTTCAGGGCCGCGGCGTTGTGCCCGATGTGAACATCCCGCTGACGCTGGAGTCCACGCTCCAGGGAGGTTTCGAGCGCGCGAACGAGGACGTCAGCCGCCGGCGTCTGCAACGCGCGATCGAATGGCTATCGGGCGAGAAGCGGGATCATGCGATCGAGCCGTTTCGTTGGAAAGGATCCTTCAGCACCCGTCTGCCGGGCTAGCGCCGTGTCCCCGCATCACAACGCCGCCCACGCGGCGACCATCGCGACCGCGGCGGTCTCGACCCGCAGCGTATGCTCGGCCAGATGCACCGATTGAGCACCGTCGTCCGCAAGTGCTTGCAGCTCGTCATCTCGCAAGCCGCCTTCCGGACCAATGACGACCGTCAGCGTGGCCAACCGGCCGCCGCTCCCCGCGAGCCAGCCTCCCAATGACAGGGTTTCCTCCGCGGGGCTCGCGACGAGCAACGTTTCGGCCGGTCTGTCGCCAAGAAAAGATGCGAGCTTGTGATTCGCTTCGATCGCGGGCAGCCAATTGCGCCCGCACTGTTTGCAGGCCTCGATCGCCGTGCGGCGTAGTTTGGAAACGTGTGATTCGCCGACCTTGACCACCGAGCGTGCGAAGTCACACAGGCAGATGCGCGTCACGCCGAGCTCGGTACATTTTTCGATCATCCAGGTCAGTCGCGGACCCTTGCAGCCGGCGATCAGCAGCGTCAGGCGGCGAGCCTGCGGCGGTGTCTCGCGAATGCGATCGACGGTGATTGTGGCCGTGCGAGGCCCACGCGCCAGACGGCCGCCTTCGACGGCGCTCCCGAGATCGGAGTTCGGCATCAGCGGGCCGACGGCCACCCGACCCGCGCCGTCGAACAACTCCAGCGCGTCGCCGGAGCGCAGCCGCAAGCTGCGTAGCGCGTGACGCGATTGTTCTTCGTCGAGCGCGACCGTGCCGACGGTGAGCTTCGGACCATAAAAACGAGGCGGATGCACCGTTCGATTATCCCGCACTCACCGAGCCGGGCAAGCGCCGGTGCGGGTGTGCCGCGCCTTCCAGGGGCGGAGGACCGACCAGATCGCCGACGTTCGATCCACGCGAGTCCGTCCCCCATCCTGACGACGCGCAAGACGGAGTGCCAAGCTGGTCGCGGACATGGCTACTCGATCTTGCGGATTGCCTCGCTGACAGCCACCCGGAGTTCCGCAGACAGTGTCGGCTGGCGAGCAATCGCCCGTAGCTCGTCCAAGCTGCTTCGATCACTTAGCTCAGCCAATGCGTTCAAGGAGCGCTCTCGGTAGGCCCGCGCGAAACCGTCGACGCGCATCGCGACGTAGGTCCGCTCGTCCAAGTCTTGCGCCGACCTCACAACGTCCACATCCTCCAGGGCACTCAATCCGCCGCCTCGCACGAAACTGCGCAGGCGCTTGAAGTCGGCGTGGGCGTCGCGCTGCAGCTCACGGCGCACGCGATCCGGCGGGCCTTGGCGGGTTGCCGTTAGTAGCGGCTTGACCGCGCGCCGCCCGAATTGAACCACGGCCTTGAGCTGCGCCGCCGGATCCGATTCCCCGGTTCCGCAGTCGGCCGTCAGATACACGCTCAGCGCACCTTCCAGCGACAATTGCGCGGGCCGTTCATCGACAGCAGAAGATCTTGGCTGCGATTTATTGGCTTGACCGGTCTTACAGCCTGCCACGGTGCTCAAAAGTGTGATGCCAACGAATGAAAGCAGTGTTCGAGTTGCTGACATGGTTGTGCTCCAACTCAGTTGGGTGGAAACGTACCGTCTGCCCAGATTCGCTTTTGAATCGCGGGGCATTTGTTCCCTGCCGTCTCGGACAGATTCCCGCAGTTTCGCGTGATCAGTCCCGGCCGCAGGTTGTACGTCGTGTTGATGACCGAATTCGGCTCAAAATGCGCACGGAACGTCTGGCCTTCCGTCAGATACTCGCGATTATTGCTGGCGTTGTGCATGACGTTGGTCGTGTCGAAGTTTGTCGTCAGGTCGTTGACGTGATCCAACTCGAACGCGTGGCCGATCTCGTGAGCCGCGAGATGATCGCTGGCCGTACTTCCCATGACGATAATTCTGTCGTTGCTGCACCATACGCCGTTGCCCGTCGAAAATCCGCTGCCGAAATCGACGCGGTTGACGTAGTAAATGTTGATGACGCTGGAATCGTGCCCGATCTGGCTACGCAGGCTGGAAGCCTCGGCGCAGGTGTAATCCAGAAACGCCGTTCGGGCCGGATCCGAGGTCTTGTCGTCAATGACGAAACTCGTGATCTGCGTGCCCATGCGCTCATTCTCCCAAATCTCGTCGAGCTTGATGCACGCGGCGATTGCTTGGTCTCGCCGGTCGTCAGCCGGGCCCTGAAGAAGCCAGACGTGAAACCCCACTCCCATCTCGTTTCCGAACGTGGCCGTGACGGAGTCGTTGCCTGTGGTCCAACTGACGCTGTCGAGAATGGCGACCGGCCGCTCTTGCTGGAAGGCGATGACCTCGTTATGCGAGGCAGCTACGACCGTGCCGGGATCGACGTGGTCGCTGGAGCTGGTCACATAGCTCTTGTCGTTTTTCGTGCTTCCGTCGACGTTTCCGTCGAGCAAGATTCCGATTTGGCCGGTGGAGTTTGGATTGACGAACAGCACCCGATCGTGCGGTGGACAGCCCGTCAGCATGAACACGACCATCGCACCCAGGCACACGCCCCTGGTCTTCTCTAACCTACGTGAACTCATGACGAAATCTCCTCTCTCGGGCCAAAATATAGCCGCGCCAAGCGCCCGCTGCCGCACCCCTGAACTCGCAAATTCGTCGGTGGCAACGGCCTGGGGACAGTCACCTGTTTCTCCAGCTAACACGGAACCCGCGGTCTGACGGCCAATCGCTACATACATGATGTTACTCTCCGCGCCTCGTTGCCGTAACACATGCCGCGGCGTTACGCGGCGGAGCGATTGTTTCGGAGCCAGCGCTGATCTCTGCGGCTGTTTCACACCGTTCGCTCCTGACGTGCCGGGTCACTTCGGCGTAAGACCCGCTACCGCCACAGCGGTAAACCAGGGGGCTTACTACACGCAGAAATCTGGATTTCTCTCTGCGTGACCGATCTGTTCTCCCGCTCCCGACATGTGCTCGCACTTTCCAATGACGAGAATAGTCACAAAGCCTGCGACCTGCAAGTCCCATTTTCAGACGTCACCTGTTCAGGGGACAGCGCTCCAGCAAGCGGGCGGTGGACAGGGTCCGTTCCCCATCCTTCAAAGAATGGGACACTCGCGCAAACTCGTCCGTCCCCCACCCCGTCGCTTCGCGAACGGGATGGGGCACCCGCTTCGCGAACGGGATGGGGTACCCGCTCAGCATGATGTGCGACAGCGCGCATTTTTTCTTGGAATAACGCTACGCGTTCGCCGGCACCGTCGACGGCGCGCAGCGCATCATGCGCAGCGAGCACCACGCCAACGGCAGGCTTCCCAGCGCGTTACGAAACCAGCCCTTGAGCACCTGCGTGTACAGCCGCTGCTGATTCGCCAAGTGAAACTCGACCAGCCGCACGGCGTGCTCGACGGTGGACAGATCGGCCTCGGCCTTGTCCTTTTCCAGGCACCGCGCGCGGGCGAAGAACATGATCGCGTTGAAGTCGAGAATGTGCTGGTGAAAACCCGAGAAGATCGGCAGAAGCGTACCGCTGGGGAACTGCTGCCAGAGGCGGGAGCGCAGGTAGCGCCGCAACAAGGGCACGGCCTCGGGCGTCAGCCGCAGGTCCGCCGGCCGGTCGAGCAGCTCATTGACCTTGACGTTGCCGTCCAGCAGGCGGCTGGCGTATACGCCGCGCATCTTCGCTAGCGTCATTAGCTTGGGTATCAACGTCATGCGCCGGAAGAAGCCCAGGTCCGCCGTGCTGTCGATCGGCAGCGTGTCGGGAAACAGGGTGGCGGCGAATAGAAAGCGGCTCTGCATCGGCGCGTCGCACGCCGACGCAAACGGCTCGAGCGGCCCCGGATTCAGCTCGGCGGCGAGCGCGCCGCAGGCGATGTGCTGCTCGAGCTCTTCGGGTGGCGTGGCGATCGCTTTCTCAAACGCCGTCAGCGCCAGCGCGAACTGCTCGGACAACGTGCTGTTCGGATCGTCGTTGAAGATTGCCGTAAGCAACTGGCGCAGCTCGCGCGCGGCCGACTGCGGGATCAACAGGTTCGGCGTCAACGGGAGCGGCGCATCCGGCTTGTACGCGACCGAGCTGAGCGGGACGACGGCCGCGATCTCGTCGGCCTGCTTCGCCGCCGGCGGACCTTCGCGCCGCTGGATCGTCGGGCAGCCGAAGTTCGCCGAGACGTAGTCCCCGTCCCAGGTCGAGGCCGCGAAGAAGGGGAACTGGCGGCACATGAGCGGCTTGGCTTCATAGCCGAGCTTCTTGTGAATCATGCACAGTCCGTCAGTGTCGAGAAAGACACAGCGGTTGCCTTCGCCCTTGCCGAGCTCGTGGACGGTTTTCCCGCCGATTCGCACGGTCCGATAGAGCTCGCGGCCGCGCAGAGCCGGGAAGTCGGCTTCCCAGTCGGTCTGGTCGAGAGCGGACACTTTTTCGGGCTCGATCACGGTCCGCCACGGCTGGTCGCAGCACTTCGTGCAGGAGTTGCACTTGAAGTTCAGGTTGGGGTCGATCATCTGCAAGCGCACGCACTTCCTCCCGAGTAGACCGTGACAGATTCACAGTCGGCCGGTCGGGAGGTCGACTTGAACATCACGCGAGGGGTGCGGCGCGGCTTCGCTGAACCGGTTTGAATCGGGCACGGTCGTTTCGCGAATATCGGCACGGCCCGCGCGGCGCATTCCGTTATGGGGTGACGGTGACGCGTCGTTGGGTTTATACGGAGAATTCGTTCGGCTTGGCCGTTCGGGCTCGCGTTCGTTGCACGCTCATCAGACGCCACGAACGGGGCCTGCCTGGCGGCGATTGATCGCGTTCGCGCGCATGGGTGTGGAGCCGGCGCGGCGCGGGTCTCCGATAACCAGTGCCGAAGGAGCATCGAACCCAACGTCCGCCGAACGAGACGAAAACGTACGGCTCGCGGTTGGTCGAATAGAAGAGTGCCGAACTACAAAGGTGCGTCCGAGGCGGCCGAAAGAGGCTTTGATGATCCGCAAGCCGTGGCTTTTGATTGCGAGCATTCTGGGCGGGCAGTTCGTGTGCGTCATGGTCGGCGTGCTGTGGTACGCGGCCTGGCAGGAAACGACCTGGCGAAACGCCCTGCGGCAGCACTTCCTCGAGTACAACGTGCTGCTGACGGCGCAGCACGCCAGCAAGCTCTCGCGCGAGTTCGACCTGCCGGCCGACGGGCCGCTCTCCGCGTCGCAGCGCGCGGCGCTGCAGCACTACGTCGAGTCGATCAGCCTGCCCAAACGCTCCTACATTTGCCTGATCGACGAGACCGGCCAGATGGTCGCCCACCCGCGCATGCGCACCGCGCCGCAGCTCGCCCGGACCCGGCCGGGGCGCTGGATCCTCCGCCGCGCCCAAGGCGACGAACCGTTGCAGGACGCGCTCGCGCCTGCGCCGGAACAGGCCGTCTCCGGGTCGGTTGCGATGCCCGACGGGTTGCACCTGGTCGCGGCGCGGCGGGTGGGCCGCTCGCGGTTGGTCATCCTCTCGCACCAACGGGCCGAAGCGCTCGAACCGCTGGCCGCTTCGATCGCGGGACCGGTCCGCCGGGTCGGCTTCGGGATCGCCGCGACACTCGTGATCCTGACGGGGCTGATCACGCGCATCGTCATGAACCGCTACGAAAGTCGGCTCGCCGTGATGAACGAACAGCTCGAGCGCAAGGTTCGCGAGCGGAGCCAGGCTTTGCTGCAAACCCGCGACGCCGTCATCTTCGGGCTCGCCAAGCTGGCCGACTCGCGCGATCACGAGACCGGCGAGCATCTCGAACGGTTGCAAAACCTGGTCTGTATGCTGGCCCGCCAGACGCGGCGTTCGTATCCCGAGATCGACGAGGCCTGGATCGAGCGGCTGCGGGTCGCGTCGGTGTTGCACGACATCGGCAAGGTCGGCGTGCCCGACGCGGTGCTGCTGAAGCGCGGCCCGCTGTCGCCCGACGAGCGGCGGATCATGCAACGCCACGCGAAGATCGGCGCCGATTGTCTGACGGCGATCGGAAACCGGCTGGGGGCCAACGACTTCCTGGCGATGGCTCGCGACATTTCCTGGTACCACCACGAACGCTGGGACGGCGACGGGTATCCGCACGGACTGAGCGGCGAGAGCATTCCGCTCGCGGCGCGGGTCGTGGCCCTCGCAGATATGTACGATGCCGCTCGCAGCCGACGCGTCTACAAGCAGGCCCGCTCGCACGCCGCCGTGCGGCAGATCATCATCGAGAACCGCGGCAAGCATTTCGATCCGGCGATCGTCGATGCGTTCCTGGGAGTGGAGCAATCCTTTCAGCGACTCTCGCACACGGATCGGCATGACGGGCCCGGACCGACGGCGTGGCCGATCGCGAACACGAAATCGACCGCCGCACGAGAACGGGCCACCCGTGAAACGGACCCCTGCGACGTTGGGGCCTTGACGGTTCTGAGCGGGGTGCCGGGTCTGCCGAAGGAGGAGGCGGACGGGGCGTAGTCCGGGCGGCGCCTTCGGAGACCCGGGTTCGCCGCGGTCGGCTTGCCTTTTGAAATCAACCCGGAATAATGGCGCGGGCATTTGTGAGGCATCAACGATGACGGAAATGGAACCCGCCCCCGAGCGCTCGGGGCTGCGCAAAGCTCGTCTGATCGGCGCGGCGTTGGAGATCTGCGGGGGGATCATCCTCGTCGTGACGTTGGTGTGTGTGTTCGCGTGGGCGTTCTTCGCGAGCCAGGAGCGGTCGGCGGAGGTGCGCGAGTACTTTGTCGCGGTCGCTCTGGCATTGGCGGGGGTCGCGAGCGGCCTGCTGCTGTGGGGCGCCAGCGAGATCATTCGCAAGCTCGACGATCTTTTGCAGACCGTTCAGGACGGCGGGGAGAGTCTGTCGGCACCAGTCGCGGCCGGCCCCGCGCCGCGCGCCGCGAGCGGGGCGGCTTCGGTGACCGACGCCGCCCTAAGCGAACTCGTGCCGCTGATGCGTGAAATTCGCGACATTGCGCTGCTCAACGAAAAGCAGCGTGAACAGCGGCTGGAGACGCAGGGGCGTGAACTGATTCGGCGGCTCGAGGCCGAGGTGCCCGCACTATTGCGCGAGCACAACTGGGTCGAGGCCCGGGCGCGCGTCCAGAAGGCGCGCGAGCGCGTGCCGAGTCTGCCCCAGTGGGACGTGCTGACGGGGCAGATCGAAAAGGTGCGGGCCGAGGTCGAGACGCACGACGTCGAAGCCGCCACGCGTCAGGTCAATGATCTCGCGTCGCTGGGTGCCTGGGACCGGGCCAACGACGTGGTCCGGGATCTGCTCCAGCGGCATCCGGGTTCGCAGCCGGCCGACGGCTTGGCCGCCCGCGTAGCCGACGAGCGCGAAAAGGCGCAGGCCGAGGAACGCGGGCGCCTCATGGCGCGGGCCCAGAACGCGACGAACCGGCACGAGTGGATCGAAGCGCTCTCGATCGCCAACTCGATCATACAGAAGTACCCCGACTCGGCCGACGCCGAGGCCATCCGGGCGCAGTTGCCGACGCTCGAAGCCAACGTCGAGATCCAGCGCCGTCAGCGGGCGGAGACCGAGTACAAGGGGCTGGTCGAACAGCATCGCTACGCCGAGGCCCTGCGCGTCGCGCGCTCCCTGATCGAGCGCTACCCCGATTCGCCGCAGGCCGACGTTCTGCGGCAACAGCTTCCCAAGCTCGAGGAGAAGGCGAGCTCGCTGGGCGCGACGGTGTAGGCCCTTTGCGGACCCGCCCATCTCCCCGCGGTTATTCCTAACGCAACAAGGTCGAGCCGCCACCTTCGGTCGGTTGCTAGCGGGCGTATTCCACCGCCCGGATTTCGCGCAACACGGTTATCTTGATCTCGCCCGGATAGGTCATCGTCTCTTCGATCTGGATCGCGATGTCACGGGCCAGCTTCAACGACGAGCGGTCGTCCACGCGCTGCGCATCGACGATTACGCGCACTTCGCGACCCGCCTCGACGGCATACGCCTGGCGCACGCCTTCAAACGACTTGGCCACGCTCTCCAGCTCCTCAAGCCGCTTGATGTAGCGTTCGAGCGATTCGCGCCGCGCCCCGGGGCGTGCGCCGCTGATCGCATCCTGCGTGACGTAGACGCATGCAGTTTGCGCGCGGTGGCGCACAGGAAGTTCGTCTAGCCGGTTCGCCTAAGTGTCGATCAGCTCCTTGACGCGGTGAGGGCCGGACCGAGGCCCGGCGCGCAATCCATAAAAAAAGCCGCTGCCCCGTCGATAGAGGCATGCGGCTCAGCTGATACGGTCGTAATGCGCGTCAGGTGCCGGCAAGCATCGCAACGAGCACCGGCGCAGCTACGAGAAATATGGGGCGAACTGGCATTCATTGCGGCCCAATATAACGCGCCTCAAAGCGCTTGTACAGCACTTAGCACGTCGTCCACATGACCCGGTACCTTGATGCCGCGCCATGCCTGGCGAAGCACGCCGTCGGCGTCGATCAGGAACGTGGAGCGCTCGATTCCGCGCACTTCCTTGCCATACATTTTCTTCATCTTGATGACATCGAACAGCGCGCACAGCGCCTCGTCGGCATCGGAAATCAGCGGGAACGGCAGTTCGAGCTTTGCCTTGAAATTGTCATGCGAGCGCAGGCTGTCGCGCGACACGCCGATGACTTCCGCACCGGCTTTCTTGAACTTCGGATACAGATCGCGGAACTGCAGCCCTTCGGTCGTGCAGCCCGGCGTGTTGTCCTTCGGATAGAAGTACAGCACGAGTTTCTTGCCCTTCAGGTCGGACAGCGAAATGTCGCCGCCCGTGGCCGGTGCGGTGAAATCGGGAACTTGACGGTCAACTTCGACGGACACGTGTTTCTCCTGTTGTTATGGAAAGGCGCCGCTGCGGCGGCGCGGTACGGCGGGGCGTCGCGGCAGCGCGCCGCAAGGGCGGTGCGGCGACGCCGGCTCGTGCGAACTCAGTCGGGCTGGATGATCAGTTCGCCGGAGCGGCCGGGGATTTCGCCCCACGTGACAGGGTACGATGGCAGCGAGTCGCGGTCCAGCGTCGCGTGGTAGTCGCCCATCGTCGCGAACGTGTGGCCTTGCGCGCGCCAGCCGGCGAGCAGTTGCTCGAACACGGGCGCGAGCTTCTGGCCTTCCAGTTCCGCATGCAGCGTGAACACCTGGTCGTGCGGATTGGTTTCGGTGAACTTGAGGATGTGCGCGGCGACGTTGTGCGTGTCGATGCCGTCGATGCCGAGCACTTCGTCGAGCGTCGGCAACGTGGTGGGCATCTGCACGTGCGACAGCGTGCGGCCGTTGACGACGGGCAGGTACGGCGAATGACCGCGGCCGTCGGAGGCGTAGCGCATCCCCCATGCGTCGATCTGCTCGAACGCGGAATCGTTCATCTGCCAGCCGGCCGCGCCGTGCGTGACGGGCGGCGCGCCGAAGACCTCGATGAAGCG
>JACZRH010000344.1 GCA_022574815.1 Planctomycetota bacterium
TTCGGCCAGGGGCTTGCCGGTTTCGTCCCAGACCGTCGCGATCAGGACGCCGTCCACGTTGGGCGGCGGCGCCAGCGTGACTTCGACGAGCGTACCGGGCGGCGGCGTGATCTTCGCGGACGCGACTTCGGTCTCACGCTTGGTGAGCGTCACGGTGAGCGGGCCGACAGCGGTTCCGCCCACTTTCAGTAGTATGGGCTGGCCGGGCGGCGTGCGCGCTTCGACGCTGCGAATGACCGCACCCGTTTCCCGGACCGGCGGCAGGGGGAAGCTGGTGCGGATGCCGGAGGGCTCACTGATCTTGAGCGTATAGCTTTCGCCGTGTTGTGGCGTGAAATAGAAGCGTCCGCGCCCCTCGTGCTCGGTGCGAAACGAAGCCACGACCACGCCGCGTTCGTTGAAGATGTTCCCGGCGAGGTCGGCGGGTTCTCGAGCGGGCGTGCGGGCTTCGAGGTAGACCCGCGTGGGCAGTCCCGCGATCAGATCGCCGCCTTCCGGATATATCGCGAGATCGACCGTTTGCAAGAGAATGGGAATGGTCTTGGTTGCGGTTTCCGAGATGCCGCCGTCTTCGATCACCAGTGCGAGCGTGCCTTCGCCGCGGGCGATCTCGGCTGGCAGCTCGAAGTGGACGGTGCAATAACCCCGGTCGTCGAGTTTCGTTACACCGCGAAAGACCTCGCGCCCATCGACGCGCCCGATCGCGGTGACCTTCGCGCCGGCCGGCACGCCGCCTTCGGCGCGCTCGACGCTCATGGTCGCGCCGACGCTGTCGCCGGGGCCGTAGCCGTCGCGCAGAAACACGATTTGGCTTTTCAGCCGCGGGGCGCGGTAGGCCCGAATGTCGAACTCCCGCTCGGCCGGGGAATGGCCGTGTTGCGGATAGCTGATCCGCACGGCGTAGGTTCCGCCGGCTTGCCCCTCCGGCACGTCCCAAACGAAGCCGAGCACGCTGTCCTGCAACGCCGCGTAGCCGCCGGCGACGTGCTCGCCTTTCGGGCCGGTAATGTCGACCAGCCCGAAGACGGGGGTGTCGTCGGCGATCGGCACGTGTGTGTTCGCGTGCAGGAGCACGCCGCGAACGTAAACCCGCTCGCCGATGCGGTAGATCGGCTTGTCGGTGCTGATGTGGGTCAGGAAGCGCTGCGGGCCGCCGAGGATCTCGGAACTCGTTGCTTGGCCGGTCGGTTTGTCGTCGCTTACGAGCCCGGCGGTGAGAAGCAGGGCGAGTGCCAATGGGACGCATCGTGGATGCCATTTGAACAGGGTCATTTCCTATCCCTCTTTGAAGTCCAGCGAGTGTTCGACTGTGGCTGTCTGACCTGTTTGGACGCTCGGCCGACCGGGGGGTTCCCGGGTGCGGCGAGAAAGTCCGTCGGGCGTCATCCGCGGCCGAAGCGGGCCTTCGCGGCGGGCCTGATTCGCACCTGCTCTGATTGCGCGTACACTGCTTTGGAATGACGCTTCGCGTGCAGAATCCGAGATTGGGAAACCATCATGCCGCCGAAGATGATTCCATGGTCGCTCGGATTGTGCGATCCGCAACCAACGAAAGCGGCGAGCCTTATGATCGGCTCGCCGTTTCGGAATATCCTGTTGCACGTATGTTGCGCGGGAGTCACGCGACCTCGGCCGCTTGGGAATCGGTGCCTAGGTCCGGCAGCCCTTCGATCGCTGTCGCCTGTTCGCCGATGACGGTGTGGGTGTACACGCTCAGCGTCAGGTTGATGTCGCTGTGCCGCGCGAGGTCTTGGGCCAACTTGGGATGCACGCCCGATCGGGCCAAGTTGCTGATGAACGTGTGGCGAAGCGCGTGGAAGTCAACGACCCGCCCGGCGTCGTCCTCGAAGGGAATCCCGGCGTCCGCAAGGTCGGCTTGGATCATGGCGGACATTCGCGTCATGGCCCGGCACATCGGGAACACGAGGTCGTCCGGTCCCGTCGCGTCGCGGCCGTCTCGCCAGCGGGCGATCATCGCAGCCGTAGACGGCTTCAACGGGAGCGTATCCTCGCGGCGATGCTTGGAGTACCCGGCGGCGACGGTGACGGTAGGCGGACTCCCGTCCAGGTCGAGGCGCCGCCATGCCAGCGTGCGGATTTCGTTTCTGCGCAGGCCGGACTCGACAGCCAACTGATACAACACGCTCCGATCGAACCCGGTCATTCCGAACCGATACGGACCGCTGCGGGTCGTCAGGATCAAGTGACGTAGCTGCTCGTGCTCGAGCGCCCGACGTTGCCGGCGCCGATCCGTTTTCGTGTTCTCGTTTTTCAGGTGGGCAACCGGACTCGACGCGGCCCGCTGGTCTTCTACCATCCAGCGGCAGAAATGCCGGAAGGCGCCCAGGTGGTCGTTTCGTGTCTTGGCACTCACACCGTTCGGCGATCGCTTCGTAGGTCCGATGTTTCGTAGGTTGCCCACGAACATCTGCACAGCCGACGCGGAAATGTCCGTCCAACACGCGAACCTACAAGCGTCGCTGATCTTGCGGACCAGTCGGACAGCCTGCACAACGTGGGTCTCCGTGTCTCCCTTCGCTATGAGCGTCGCACGCCAGTCGTCAACGTGTTCGACCAGCGCCCGCCTGTGGTGATCATCAAACGGATTCGCGAGCCCGGCCTTTTCGAGCGCAGCCTCGCGGACCCTGTCGGCGAGCATCGTCTGCGCAGCTTGTCTGTCGCCGGTGCCGGTCGCGAAACAAATCCAGTCGCCGGTTTTCGGATGCTTGAACTTGGCCCGCCAGTTCGGCGACGTGTACGGCTTGCCGTTGCGTTTGAACTTCGTCTTGTAGAGTCCCATCGTTCACCGTCCTTTTCGCCTACTGTCGATCATCGTCCAATGCCACTGAAGCGATGTTGGCCGACACGTTGCGAAACGTCTCCGCTATCTCGTTAAGCATTTGGATGATGTCTTTGAAAGCTTGATTCACAATCTCGTGTTCTTCGGGATCGAGTTCGTAGTACGTGCGCTCGAGTCCGTCGGCCATGAGCTCCATTGTTTCGCATATGCCGCCAAGCCGTCTCGCGAATTTCAACAGCGTTTTCTTGTCACCCATGATTCGCACTCCTGAAGGACGCGGCCCGAGACCGTCGCCGGCCACTTGGGTCTCTCGACGGTTCGTGACGCGCTACGTCGGCGTACAGTTGTCGTGGTTGATGCAGTATCGCGCGTAAGTCATTTCGGTGATTAGAAAAAGGCCGTACGCCAACAATTGGCACAATTGGACCTCCGGCGATGCGTCGGGGTCGACCTTGCTCGGTTCGTGCGAGCTGTCCAACCCCTTGCGAGCTTCGTACTCGGCGATGACTGCCTTTTGCTTTGCCGTCGCTTTTTGCCCGGCGCACAGCGCGAGCAAAAGCTGCTCGTGCTCGTCGAGCAGCGATCGCATCGCGGCAATTGCTGTCAGAGCAGCATAATAATTTCGCTCGCGGGGTGTCGTGCGCTTCGTCTTGGTGTTGCCTTTCTTAGTAGCCATCTATTGGACTCCTTGAAACTCGGCGATCGCCTTGGCTAACTGGTCTACATATCCCTCGATTACAGGGAACCATTCTTCTGGGTCTTTAACCTCTTGCGTTCTCAGGATTCCGATCATATCCACAGCCACTTGACCAGCGGCCGCAAGTTCAACGGACCTCTCTAGCAGCGCGGCTGTTTCGGCACTATCCACGTAGCCCCGCAATCCCCAGCCGGCGCAGAGCGAAACGACCATCGTAAGTGCGGCCGCGATTGCACAACCGCGACGGGGCCACTGCGGGGCAGTGTGGATGATCGGCGTGTCGGGCGGGAGCGCGTGGCCGAGCCGCCGCACGAGTGCCGCCCGCGTTTTGGGGTCCTCCCTGGCAAACCCTCGCAGCAAGTCCCGTTGCTGGTCGTCCAGCTCGGGCGTTTCCTCGTCGTCCGGCTCGGCGGGAGCGTCAGTTGCCTGCGCTTCCCATTCCCGCTGCGCCTCCCGCACCGCCTCTGCGACGCGGGCGTCTGCATGGACTTCGTTTTGCCGATTCGCCGTCCGCACCGCGTCCCGCACGGCGTCGTCCTCGTGGTCGGTTGCTTCGCGCATTTCCGCGAAGTGGACAAGCGCTCTCGTTGAGAGCCGCTCGTTTGAGCGTTTGATTCGGACGAGCGCATCTTCCCGATCGCTGATTGGGGCGGCCGGCTCCTGGGGTTCTACTGCCGCGGCCGATGCTCGAGGAACGTCGCAGAGATCGGCCAATAGGACAATGCCTTTATCCGAGAGCTCATCGAATCTGCGTTTGATTCGGGTTTCGGCATCCGCCCGGCTGTCACCGGGGCTTGGTCCCGTCACGGGCTCGACTTTCGGCTCGACGTGGTTCGGGGCTTGCGCGGAGTGGGCGC
>JACZRH010000345.1:0-1354 GCA_022574815.1 Planctomycetota bacterium
GCGGTCCATCTTGTATTCCGTAGAACCCACCAGGTCAGCGAAAAAAATGGTCGCTTCTTCCGCTTGTTCGTCCACTTCCGGAGAGGCAGCGATGAACTGTTGCAGCGTCAAGCCAACCTGTTTGGAGCGTTCCGTTGCCATGTCCCATTCTAGGCCGATACTTGCAGTCGCGCCGACCCGCCGTGGCGGTCGCATCGCTGCCATCTGCAGCCCGGATGCCGCTTGCACATCGCGTCTGCCGTTACCACCAGTGTATCCAAAACAGGCGTCCATCGCCAGTGCCGTTCTAGAAACGCGGTGTGGCCGTCCTGCTTGAGCCGGTCGTGGATCGTGCGCGACATGAACCGTTTGAAAAGGCGTATGACGGTGTGACGCCCGGTGCCATGCCGACGGCTACTCGCGTCGGCATGCGGGCGCCGTGGCGTTACAAGGCGCGTCAGAAGGGCGCCGGACTGAAGTTCGCGGCCGCTTCCGCCGTCCAATCGCCTGACGGCTCACGCCGGACGGCTCGCATCCTCCTTGACCCCGCATTGCTTTGTGACTAGGATATCTAGGAGACCGGAGCCCACCTCATGTGCGACCAAACCCGACCGCCGCGCCGTACGTTTTCGGAACCGCTCCCGCTCCCGCTCCCGCCCCCAACCGCGAAGCGCCCATACCCAATGGATTGCCAATTAGAGGTCGCGCGAATCTGTCAGTCTTGGCAACCTTCGGCCCGGAGCCTCGTAGGCCGGGTTCTACCCGCCGCTTGCGGCGGATGGGGGCGGGTGCAACTGCTCTGTGAGCAGTTTTTGGCGCGTCGGCGATGTCGCACTATGGAGCACGGCTGACACAGCCGTGGCACCCGGCTTCAGACCCAGCCGGCGGGGGGTGAAACCCGCCTTACCTGGAATCCAGGTGGCGGAATCGACCGGCAAGATGCCGGTCCCACACTGGTGGCCCGGGTTTGACCGGCAAGATGCCGGTGCTAGCCTAGCCGAACGGCGCGCCGCGCCAGAGCGAATTCGATTTACTGAAGTTTCTTTATTTACGCGGAATGAAGAATCTCCGCTTGCGAATGCCGAATACGCCATGTCGCTGGTGCGGGCTTCTTTTTTTGAATCACGAGGATGGCCAATGAGCAGTCGTTTCGCAGGCGCCGTCGTTTTGATCTCAGCCGTGTGTGGCGTTAGCGGCTTTGGCGACGGTCAAGACGCCGCCAAAGGGCCGACCGTCGTGGTTATTCGAGGGGCCACGCTGATTCCGTTTCACGGCGACGCAACACGCTTGGGGAGTCAGACAGTGATCGTGCGCGGCGGGCGCATCGCCTGGTGTGGCGTCGACAGTCCCTTGTGGCTGAGGGACGGCGTCGCCC
>JACZRH010000345.1:1364-4326 GCA_022574815.1 Planctomycetota bacterium
GGTCGGCCCAGCGCAGTCGGCGCCGAAGGTCGAGAACGCCCGCACCGTCAGCGCCGAAGGAAAGTACCTCATTCCCGGGCTGATCGACGCGCACGTGCATCTGTTCGACGAAAGCCAGCTCGCACTCTATCTCGCCAACGGCGTCACCAGCGTGTTCAACATGACGGGGACGCCGCGTATCTTGACATGGCGTGACGAAATCAAGGCGGGCGCCCGCGTCGGTCCAACCATTTTCACGACCGGCCCGCAGATCAAGGACAAGCCGTTGCCGGTGTACGACGGCGTTATCGCGGTTGAATCCGTCGCGGAGGTCCCGCAGCTCATCCAAATTCATCGCGAGATGGGCTACGAAATGGTCAAGATCTGGTCGTCGCTGCCGCCGCACGTTTACGACGCGATCGCGCGCGAATGCCGGACGAGCGGATTGCGCCTGACCGGGCACGTCCCGTCGCGGGTCGGGCTGCGTGGCGCGCTGGCGTCCGGGCAGGAATCGGTCGCGCATCTCGAGGAGCTCGTCAACAAGTTCTTCAATCGAAATCTGGACCGCAACGGGTTTGCCAACGCCGCGGCGATCCTCCGCGAAGCGAACGTGCCGGTCATCACCACGATTTCGACTTACGCGATGATCGTCGATACTGGTTGCGACGAGCGGCTGGCCGCGCGCCTTGCGCGACCGGAGAATCGCTACCTGGATCCGATGCTGCTGGAGCTTTGGAAGCCGGAATCGAACGAGTACCGCCATCTCATGGACCGGCGAGACTACTTCGAGAAGGCCCGCCTGTTTCAAATCGACATGGCCAAGGCTTTGCACGATCGCGGCGTGACGCTTCTGGCCGGCACCGACGCCGGGCTGTTCATGCCGAATATCGTGCCAGGCTGGTCGCTGCACCGCGAGCTGGAGTTTCTCGCACGAAGCGGTCTGACGCCCGCCGACGTGCTCAGGGCGGCCACCGCCGCACCCGGCGACTATCTCGACGCCGGCTCGGGGCGCGGGCGAATTCGAGTCGGAGCGCCGGCGGATTTGGTGCTGTTGAACAAAGACCCGCTCGACGCGATCGGGCACACCCGCTCGATCGAGGCGGTCGTGGCGAACGGCGTGTACTACGCGCGAGACGATCTCGACGAGATGCTGGAAAGTGTCGCGTCGGGCCACGATCGGGCTCGCAAGTTTCTCACGCAACTCCTGTCCGCCGGAGCGCAGGCGGCCATTCGGGAAGTGCGCGAGGCCGTCGAAGAGCATCGCGACGCCGCGTTGCTGAGCGAGTCCAGCCTCTTGACGGCCGCTTACCTGCTCGCGAAGCAGGACAAGACGGACGACTCCATCGCAGTGGCGCGGCTGACGCGCCGGCTCCATCCGAAATCGTATCTGGCCGCGTACTTCCATGCGGGTCTGTGCGAGATGGGCGGCATGGAGGAGGAACGGCGCGAAGCGCTGCGCGAGGTCCTTCGGCTCGTGCCGCGACACGCTCAGGCGCGCCGGATCCTCGATCGTATGAAATAGAACCGCCCTCGGCTGCTACTCGACCCCGTTCCGACTGCCGGTTGCCGCGCCGACGGCTGTTCGTTTCGGCATGCCCGCCTCGCGCGCCGCCCGGGCTTGGACATCACATTTTGCCCACGCGGACGGTCGCGGAAGGAACCGCAAAAATCATCCTGACCCCTTTTCTCGTCTTTTCTCGTCCGTTAGGCGGAGAAGTGTTTGACAACGTGCTCTTGCGGCGGTAGACGGCATGGGAAGGATTGCTCGGGTCCCTGGGCCCCACCGTAGGGCGTAGTGACTCGGATGCCCCCCGGGACGCGCGGTGCGTGGTGCGGTCGTAGACCGAACTGACGCCAAATGCGGCCAATTCAACGGAGGTGGGACGATGAGATTTGACAACGGTTTGACCAGGTGGATGTTGGCGATCGGCGCCTTGGTACTCGGCCTGTCTGTCGAGCCAGCCAGCGCACAGTGCCAAGTGACTGAGAGGGCAAGGCTTAGCGCCTCCGACGGGCAAGTGGGTGACCAGTTCGGTACGGCTGTATCCGTCAGTGGTCAACTCGCCTTGATCGGGAGTGGTTGGCCGTTCGACCGGGACTCGGCGTACGTGTTTCGCTTCGACGGCAGCAGCTGGATCGAGGAAGCCAAGCTCACCGCGCCCGACGCGCCTGACCGCTTTGGCCAATCCGTTTCTATCAGCAGCGACCTGATGAGTGGTGACGTGGCCCTTATCGGGGCGTTTTTCGACGACGATGGCGGAACGAATGTCGGCTCGGCGTACGTGTTCCGCTTCGACGGGTCTAGCTGGGTGCAGGAGCAAAAGCTCCTTGCGGACGACGGGGCTCCCGGTGACCGTTTCGGTATATCGGTTTCCATCAGCGGCGATCTCGCCGTCATCGGGGCCTATAGAGACGACGATGGCGGAACGAATGCCGGCTCAGCGTACGTATTCCGCTTCGACGGCGCCCAGTGGAACCAGGAGGCGAAGCTGATCGCCTCCGATGCGGATTCGCATGCCGAGTTCGGCTTTTCTGTTTCGACACAAGAGGCAGGCGGCCTACTGCCGGGTAACGAAGACGTCGCCGTGATCGGAGCGCCTGGCCACATCGGCGGGGGCACGGCGTACGTGTTCCAGGTCGACGCATCCAAGTGGGTCCAGGCAGCCAAGCTGACCAGTTCCGACCTCGCGGTCTTTGACGTCTTCGGCTATTCCGTTTCCATCAGCGGAGACGTGGTGGTGATCGGTGCCTGGGGCGACGACGACTCGGGGCAGGCCTCAGGCTCAGCGTACGTATACGAGGAGCCACCGGGTGGTTGGCAAGACATGACCCAGACCGGCAAGCTCACGGCCTCCGATGGCGCCGCCAACGACCGCTTCGGCTTTTCCGTTTCCAACAGCCCGGACATAGTCGTCATCGGGGCGCGTCTCGATGACGATGCCGGATTCAGCTCCGGCTCGGCCTACGCATTCAAAAAGCCCGC
>JACZRH010000346.1 GCA_022574815.1 Planctomycetota bacterium
AGTAGTCCCCCTTTCCTGACTCGTCCGATCCTATTCGGGAGAGATTAGCGAAAGCGGCAAGCTTAGGATCGCTGCCTAGTGATTCGCCACTGCCCAGGAACTCGGCGAGAACAGAGGCTTCTTCGAAATGGGGATCTTCTACGACAAGCCGTGTCCCCTTTTTCTTACTTGAGAAATGAAGTCGAATAGTACGCGAACCTTGCCCAGTCTCAATTTTCAGCTTACAGCCGTATTGAATATCCTGTTCGTCCATTTCAACGACCTCAAGGCGGACATCGAGGGCGAGATGCGCCGGGTCGCCGCCTTCCTCGACATCGCCGTGCCCGAGGCCGCCTGGCCCGGACTGGCCGACACGGTCTCCATCGAGACCATGCGCGCCAACGCGGACAAGATTCTCGGCCTGCACGAAGCCCACTTCAAAGGCGGCGGCAAGACCTTCCTCCACAAGGGCACCAACGGGCGCTGGCGCAAGGTGCTCGACGACGCCGACCTGGCGCTCTACCGCGCGGCCCTGGAGAAGACGCTACGTTCCCACGGCTTCTACACCCGGCGCGTCGATGACTACACTGGGGCATACGACGAGAGCGTCGGCGGGCGGCTCGGGCATCCGCTGGAATGCATCGGCGTTCTCGCGGTACGTCGAGAAAATGCGCGCTCTGTCGATCGGAGTTGGTCGGGATGGGCGAACACGATGCTGGAGGGGCGCGTCGTCAACACCGCATATGGTGGGGGTGAACCACCGGCCCAGCAGGCGGCGGATCGTGATCCGGTGCTCGTAGCAGACGATTGAGGCCGAATTCCCAGCGAGGTCAGATCGAACGAAACACCAGCTTGTGCAGGACGAGTTTCATCGTTTGCTCTCAGGGGCGGTGCGAGGTGGCGGCCCGTTTCTTCTATCGGGTCGTTTGCGTGGGGCGGTTTACCGGCGCCGGGGGGTCCAGCAGAGATCGGGGCCGGCCCGCGAGGTTTTTACGCATCAGGTCGAGCACCGACCGCACCAGGGCGTCGTAGGTGAAGCGCTCTACCACGGCCCGGCGCATCTCCTCGGCCAGCTCGCGGCGCTCGTCGTCATGGGCCAAAAAGTGCTCCATGCGTTCGACTTGCTCGTCCGGCCCGTGGTAGGTTACGCGCTCGAAACGCGGCCAGATGGACGAGGCGCTGTGCCGACAGTTCCATTCGCACTCGGCCTGCACGTTCAGCAGCATCTCACGCGTCGCGAGCACGCCCGCCTGCGGGTCGCTGCCGCGCACCTCCAGAAAGCGGCGGTACGCGGCCGCGTGCGGCTCGGGCAGGTCGGCCGGGCGCAGGCGAAACGGCGGGGTCGGCCGTTCGTCGCGCAGGTAGCGATAAATCGCCTGATTCAACGGATGCGCCGTATCGGACGGCTTTCGCGCGATCAGAAAGAACCCACCGGCGCACAGCCCGTCGAGCACGCGCTGGTGCAGCGCCCCGTTGCAACCGGCGTGCAGCGAGATGCGTGCCGCTCGAAACGCGCGGCCCAGCGGCTTGCCCGGCTCGACCACGCCGCGCGCGAAGCGTGCCAGCTCCGCGTGTCGCTCCCAGCCGCGCCCGTAGAGGTGAAAGCAGCGGCCCGTCTGTTCGGCCCAACGCGCGGCGCAGCGCACCGTTTGCTCGCGCAGATGCCGATCGGCGATCCCGCGCAGCGTGCCTTCAATCTCGGCCCGCATCCCCGCGTTCGCGATCGCCAGCCCCGTCTCCCGTTCGACCCGCGTGACCAGGGCGCCATAGTCGTAGTCTCCGCAGAACGACGGCTGACGCACGGCCTGCATCAATGTCTCGTACGCCGCATCGACGAACGGCCGCCCCGCCGCATCGACGCGCTCTTGAAACTGCGCCAGATGCTCCGCCGCCGTGTCCGAGACGTTGCTCGCGTACATGACGTCGCAGCGGTACGGGTCCAGGTCTTCCGGCCGCTCATCGGGGTCGAGCAGTCGGCCGGCGTCGGTGGGAATCACGCAGGGCAGGAAGCGGTCGGGCGGGTAGCCGAACTCGGTCAGGCACTCCGGGAACCCGTGTCCGATCACGAACTCCAGCGGCCGCACGCCGCGGCCGGCTTCGGCGCAAAACAAGTGCGGCAATTGGTCTTGGATCCAGCAGATGCCCGGGATGTTGTCCGGAATCGCGTTCGTGAACTCAGCGCGCAGATGGTCGAGCATCACGATCAGGTCGGGCCGGCGCTGCCGAATCTCGTTCAGCAGCCGCAGCGGCGCGAAGTGCGAGTGGTCGTCGGCCTCAATGAACAGGTGCGTGCGATGACCGAGCCGCTCAAACGCCGCCAGCAGGTCGCGCATCGTGTATTGCAGCACGGTCGTGTAGCGGCTTGTAATGCCGATCACCGAGAGCGGCGGCTCGTCGCGGCCGGCGGCTTCGTAGCGCCGCGCCCACGCGGCGCGGTCCCGCTTTGACACCGACGCGCAGGCCTCGGCAAATCGGCGGTCTTGCCGTTCGCCACACTCGGCATCGAAGGCCGCGAGCCGCTTCGCGATCTGTTGTTCCGGAAAGCTGCCCGGCCACACAGCGCCGCCACACAGCAGACATGCGTGCAGCCGTTCATTGTTCCCAAGCTCGGCCTCGAGCGCCGCGAGCGGCTCGGGACCGGCGTGGAGAGACACGCGCGGCTCGGCGAGCAGCTCATGCCAGTCGTGCAGGTGCAGGACGACCGCCCACGCCAGCAGTGACGGCTCGATCAGCAGCACCGGTGCGCTGAAATTGAGAAAAGTTTCGGACGAAGCCGCTATGATGTCGCGCGCCAGATGCCCGAGCCCCAGACCGTTCACCACCAGCGGCCGGATGATCTTTCCGTTCCACTCGTTGCGCATCGCCGCGGCGCTCGCCAGGCGGTGGTGCGGTGCCAGCGCCGGCAGCCAGCCGGGGGCCTCAGACAAGCGGCTGTACACCTGGACGCCGCCGTCGAGCGTCTCGAAGAGCTGGAGCTTGACGCGGCTCGCGCGCCAGACGCGCTCGACATCTGCGGCCAGACCCGTGCGGCTTTCGAACACTTCCAGGTTCGCTTGAAAACGCGCGTCCAGTCGGCTCCACGCGAGCCGGCGCTCGTTGCGGGGAATGCTCGCCGCCAGTGTCTCGCGGTCGGCCTGTTCCAGTGTGCTGCCCCGCAAGATGCGATCCGCCGCCGATGCGAGCCCCAACGCGGCGTAGGCCCTCACGACGGCGGCGCAGACCTCGGCGTCATCCGGATTGGCCCGCACGTACGCCTCGGCCCGGCCCAGAAAGCCGTACGTGTCTCCGGCGCGCAGCGTCGTCAGCAGGTGCGCGCGGCGAGGGGCCGCTTCGGTCGCGATGGAAGGCATGAAGGCTCCGAACCCGAGGTGCTCAAGCGGGAGACGCCGCGTCACGATAGCAATAGGGATTATCGGCAGGACGCCGATCGGTCGTTGAGCGTGCGCAACGCCTGCGCACCCGGAGTTCACGGGAAACCGGCATGGACGCCGACAGCCTCGATCTCATTTTCGCCCCGGTAACGCGCGACCAGGCCCGCCTGTTTGCCGGGATCGCACGGCTGCTCGACCGCCGCGGCGTGGCCTGCCGTCTGGCCGCCGCGTCCGCGGAGGTCGCCGAGCCGATCCTGGACGAGTGGGGCGCCCGGGTCGCGATTGCGGACGCGAGTGACCGCCCGCCGGTCGGGCGCGAGCGGCAGCCCGATCACATCGGCGCGTACGACGCCTGGCGACACGACTGGGACGAGACGCTGCGCGATTCGCTCGCCCGCGCGGCGATCGAATTCTGGCACCAACAACTCGCGGACAACCGGGCCGCCGCACTCGTCCTGTGGAACGGGCGCGACCATGTCTTCGTCGAGTCGGCAACGCACATCGCCCGGCAACGCGGCATCGAGATTCTCTTCCTGGAGCTGGGCCCGTTGCGCCGCGCGCCCATGACGGTCGCCGTCACGCGCGGCGGGGTGAACGCGGCGGCGGAGTTTCGCCGGCCCGAGCTTTTTCAAGAATCGCTGACCCCTTGGGAATCGGCCCGTCTGGAAAAGGTTCGCGAGCGCTTCCGAAGGGGGATCAAGCCCGCGCGCGGCCGCGGGCCGTTTGCGTTCCTGCCGCTTCAGGTCGATGACGACACGCAACTCTTTTATTACGCGCCGCATTTCGCAGACCAGACGCAAATGCTCGCAAGAATCGTCGCAGCGCTGCCCGACGAGCTTCCGCTGATCGTCAAGCCGCACCCGCTCTGCGACGCACGCCGCGGCCAACAACGTTACCTGCCGTTGCTGCGCGAAATCGACTCCGTCGCGGCCGC
>JACZRH010000056.1 GCA_022574815.1 Planctomycetota bacterium
CCAGGTGGACGCCAAAGACCCTGATGGCTGGACACCGCTTCACTATGCAGCGATCTATAACAACCCGACCGTAGCCGAACTCCTTCTGGATAATGGGGCCATGGTGGACGACACGGCGGAGGACACGTCACGTAGCGATCAACCCCGGACGCACATGAAGAAGAGCGCGCCCGACAAGACGGCAGCGCCGGTCGGACGTTCGGCGGATCTTCGCGACATGGTCCAGAGCGCCGAGACGACATTTACGCAGCAGCAGCAACAATCGATCGTCCAACACGACCTGACTGGCCAGGCCGGCGATGATGAAGATGAAGAAGTCGTCGCGCTTGGGATAGAACGGGATGCCGTAACGGGGTACTTCTCGGCATCCGGCGCCGAACCGGTCGATTTTGGTCTGGCCGGTCAGTTGCGCGGATCGCGCCGGGGAGGGGCCGTTCGGGCGGACTTCGCGCAGCGCTTGCGGGCCGATGAACCCGCCGTATCTCTGGCTGGTTATGATTTCTCCAATGAGTCAAATGTACTGACCCTGAACTTCTCCAGCGATACCCAGCGCGATGAGTTTACGCAGAAGCTCGAGGTCTATCTGGTGGACAATGATTTTCTCAGCGCGACGGACCCGCTGGAGCGGATTCAAGTCGTCGAACCGCTGACCCAGAACGTGCTGCTGCGCGGCCGCCAAGGCCTGAACTATGCCGAGCCTCGCAGCGAGCAGATCCTGCTCAATGCCGCTCCGGAAGTGCTGGAAGGATTGATCGATCGCTACGCCGAGACAACCGGCGACCTTGAGGACACGACGAACATCAAACTGCAAATGGGTAAAATGAAGGTCGAGGGTCTGGAGTCGACTCGACGCATCGTCCGGGCGATGGCTGTTCCCGAAGTGCAGCGGCTCGTGCTCGGCGAGGAAGACCGAACGGCGGACGAGGTCGATGACGCGTCGGCTGATCCTGACGAGCGACTCACCGCAGCGCAGTGGCGAGAACACTTCGCCCAACTAGAACTGACCGCTAAGACGAAAGACGGCCAGACTGCCGTCGCCAAACAGAGCGGCGCCGACAAGGACGCCGGGCTGGCGCAAAGCGAAGCCGAATCAGACAAGGATGCCGCCGGCGAAACCGACTCCGCGGACAAGCCGCCCGCTTCGCAACCCACCCGCGACCCGGGCGCACCCGGCACGCCGTGAGCCACGAAGAGGACATCCTCGACCGCCCCATTCCAGTTCATGAATCCGAAACGCGCCGCGTACGCATCCGAATCCGCCGCAAGCTGCCCGGACGCCGGCTCGACAAGTACCTTTGCGGGCGCTTCCGGCGGCTGTCGCGAACCGCCATCCAGCGCCTCATCAAACAAGGCGCCATCACCGTCAACGGGATTGCGACCAAAGCGAGCTACGAAATGGCGGGCGGCGACATCATCGAGCTGCTCGTCCCGCCGCCCGAACCGCATGAGGTCGTGCCTGAGAACATCCCCATCGACGTGATCTACGAGGACGAGCACATCCTCGCGATCAACAAACAGCCCGGCATCATCTGCCACCCCGCCCGCGGCACGCAGACCGGCACGCTCGCCAACGCACTCGTCCACTACGCCGGCCAACTCAGCCACGGCACCGACCCCTTTCGGCCCGGCATCGTCCACCGGCTCGACAAGAACACCACCGGCGTCATGCTCGTCGCAAAGACCGACGAGGCGCACTGGCGGCTCGCGCTGCAATTCGAGCGGCGCACGATCGCGAAGACCTATCTCGCGATCGTCGAAGGCGAGCCGGAGCTCGACAGCGACGAAATCGACTCACCCATCGGCGTCCACCCGGTCGTGCGCGAGAGATTCGCCGTCATGGTGCGTCAAAGCAAGATCGACATCGCCAAGGACGCATGCACGCGCTACGAGGTCGCCGAGCGTTTTCGCGGCTACGCGCTGATGAAGCTCAGCCCCAAGACCGGCCGCACGCACCAGCTTCGCGTCCACATGTCCTTCATCGGGCACCCGATCGTCGGCGACACGATGTACGGCGGGCATCACGTCAGCGAGCGCGGCCTGACCGGGGAAGGAACCGACGCCCCCATCATCACCCATCAAGCCCTGCACGCCTGGCGGATCGAGTTCCGCCACCCCATCCACGAATCGCCTCTGAGCATCGAGGCCCCTTTCCATTCCCGCCTGGTCCGATTGATGCAACTGTTGCGGAGTTCACGCAGTGTCTGATCGGCTCGATGCCGCGGCGGTTATCGCTCGGCGCCACCGTGCGGTTCGCTGGAGGCGGCGCGCCGCCGCGCTCTTGCTCGCCGCGCCGTTGTTCGCGCTCGTATCAGCGGCCGGCGACGAGCGTTTGGCCGAATCCGCCGAGGCTGCTCTGGTTCGGACGCGCCTGAGGGCGCTGCTCGCGCCGCGGCCCGCCGCCACCCGGGTCGGACTGCTGGTCGTGGACGCCCTGACCGGTGAGATCTGGTTCGCGCAACAGCCCGATCTGCCGCTCAAGCCGGCCAGCGTCATGAAGCTCTTCGTGACCGCCGCGGCGATCGAGCACCTCGGCGCCGACTTCCGCTTCGAGACGAGCGTCCACGCGCGCGACTCCGAACTGTGGATCATCGGCGGCGGCGACCCGGCCCTCGGCGACGAGCGCATCGCGCAGCGAAACGGAAAACCGAGAACCGAGTTCTACGACGCAGTGGCCCGGGCGCTGCTCGCGCGCGGCATCCGCTCGATCGACAAAATCGTGCTCGACGACAGCGTGTTCGACCGAAACTGGCGGCATGATGATTGGCCGGACTCCGAGGCGACCGCTTGGTATCAGGCCCCCGTCGGCGGCCTGAACTTCAACGACAACTGCCTCGACAGCCGCATCGAACTGCGCGACGGTCGCGTTCGGCTAATCCTGCAACCCGACCTGCCGCGCTCCTTCGTCCGCGATCGGCTCGTCCGCGGGCCGAAGCACGCGCCGCGCGTAGACCGCCGCGGTGACGGCGACGTATTCGAGTTTCAGGGCACCGTGGCGCGCAGCGCCGCGATCGGACCGGTCGCCGTGCGCCGCCCCACGCTTTTTTTTGGCCACGCGCTGCGCGTCGCGCTCGAAGACCGTGGGGTCGAAGTTCGCGGCGAGATCGTGCGGCGCAAGATCGCGAACGAGGCGCTGCGCGCCGAGCCTCCCATCGTCATCCGCGCAACGCCGCTGGAAGACCTCTTGTGGCGCTGCAACACGTTCAGCCAGAACCTCTTCGCCGAGTGCCTGATCAAAGCACTCGCCGCGTACGCCGACGACGGGACGCGCCTGCCCGTCTCCGGGAGCTGGGAGCGCGGCACGGCGTCGCTGCGATCGACGCTCGAAAAAATGGGCATCAATGTCGATCACGCCGTCTTCCGCGACGGGAGCGGGCTGAGTCATCACAACCGCGTCACCGCACGGCAAGTGGTCAACCTGCTGTCCGTCATGCGGCGGCACGCGTCCGCCGATTTGTTCCTGGATTCGCTCGCCGCCCCCGGCGAACCCGGAACCTTGCGCCGCCGTTATGACGATCCCGAGCTGCGCGCCAGCCTGCGCGGCAAGACCGGAACCCTGCGCGGCGTCCGCGCGCTGGCCGGATACATCTCACGCCCGGACGGCACGCAACTGGCTTTCGCGCTGCTGCTCAACGGCACGAACGAGGCCACCCTGCCCCTACGCGTCTGCAAGATTCTCGTCGGCGCCGAACCCGGGCCTTAGTTAGGTCCTCCATTCCCACCCGGCGACTTGACCGACGATTTCCCGGATCCAGTGTGCGTGCCAGCATGATTCGTGCCATTGGGACCTGCGATTGCAAGTGCCCGCGCGCAATTCTGCAACCGGGTCGGAGCCGCGGCCTTCAGCCCGCGCAGTCGTTCACACGCACGCGCCCCAGAATCGCAAACGGTCATATAGTGATGTTGGGACGAGTTCCCATCTCGTCCCCTGCGCAACGCGCGCGGCGACACCGACAATCAGAACCTCGGACGCAAGTCCGCCGCCCTCCAATCGGCATAAAAGGATGCGAACGACCCCGAACCGGTGCGCATCGGTCGCGTCCGTATCACTCCCGCCGGAGTATGCGAAGGGGAGGGCGAGGCGCCCGCCGAGCCATCGGCGGGCATGTCACGTCCACAAGCGAAATGAACCGCTTCGAGACGGAGATCCTGACAACCCGCAAGATCCTGAGATCCTTGACAGACGGGCCGGAAAATTGGATTGAACCCGTTCGCCAACACAGCGCTTTCAACGATTCAATCCGCGACCCAAATAACTCCGAGAGCGAGACCTATCAATGGTCGGCACGGCGGGCATCGCCCGTGGCGATGGAGCATAACGGAACCACCGTCTGTGGGCAGGCACCGTTGGTCAAGTATTACTCGCCGGGTGCTTCCCTGCCTTCGATGAAGTTGACTACCCTCTCGATTCTACCGTCCGCGGAAAAGTACGTCGCGGGGCCGTGGGCTACACCATGCACATAAGTCATCTTTACTCTGACGGAGCCATCTTCACGAAGATAATACCCAACACCCGATTCATCACGAAATTGCTCGATCGCGACAATGCTGCCATCTGGCTTGTACCAGGTTTCCTCGACGAGTTGTCCGGCGATGTACCTATCTTCAAGCTTCAATTCTCCTGATTCATAGAAATAGCCTCTTGTTCCCGTGCCGTGCGATTCCCCTTCGGTGTCGAAATAGAGTGTTCCTGGCATGTAGCCTGATGCAGACCACATTAACAATAGAGCGATGATGCCAGTGAGGCTCAATAGAAATTGGCGGTTTCTTTTCTTCATGCTCGACTATCCCCATAGTCTCCATAGCGACAAGGCTCGCCGTCAGCGCACGGCGCCGTCCGCTGTTTTGGAGGATAACGGCGAGTGCCTCCCGCTGCAACGGCGTTGTGCCCAAAGCCGTGCGTCATCCCGCGATGTGACCGCGGCGGCCGCGCGTGTAGCGTCGGGCGCCTCGCCCGACGTAGGCTGCGAGCAAACGCGCCGTCCCCCTGCTGCCACCCCCCGCCCGCCACATCCGAGCCCGAAACGCCAGCGAGGGATTTGCGCGGGCGCGCACGAGTGCGAATTTCCCACGCCCCCCCTTGACATCCGCCTCCACGCGTCTATACTTACTAGAAGAAGCTGGAGACCGCCCATGCAACTCCCGCTCCGCACCGCGAACCCACACCGGCGCCGCGCGCCTTCCTTACTCCCTCGCCTGCGTGCCTGCGTGCCTTCTCCTCCCGGCGTCCGAATGAGCAAGGTTGCCAATTAGAGGGCGCGCAAAGTTGACAATGTTGGCAACCTTCCAATTCCCGACCCCTGCCGCGTGTTTTTTCGGTCGCACCCGCACCCGGCTCGTCCCACGCCCGCCTCCAAGACAGCCTTGCCCGAAACGCGGGGAGCGCGTCGAACGATGCCGCACATCGCGGGGGCAGAATTCCTTCTCGCTCGAGTCGAGCGGGTCATCTGCGTTGGACGGCCAGTTGAGATTCGACAACCTGAAAAGGTCGCTTGACACCTGCCGTGCGACCTTGCCCAATACGTGTCTCGCGCGAGCGGCAACGGCGGGGCCCGCCCGCCGACGCCCGTCCACGTGCGTGCGGCCGGCCGACGGCCGGCTCCTGTCTCCTCGGAGGCCGCCCTTGTGCCCCAGATCGTCGAACTAGGCCCGCTGACGATGTCCCGCGAAGGCGATCGCTGCCGCTTCACGCTTTCGGCCCCCGATCAGATGACGCTCAACCTGCCCCGGGACTATCAACAGCACCTCTCGGAAAAGCTCGGCGATCTGCTCGCCGAGAACGCCGAGATCTCCATTACGTTCGACCTCGAGGATCTGCCCGGAATCAGCAGCCGCCAGCTCGGCGTCATGCTCGCGCTGCGCAAGGCCCTGCGCGCCCGCTGCGAGCGGCTGCCCCTGACCGGCGTGAGCCCCGGCGTCCAACGACTGCTCGCCGTCACGCGCACCGACCAATTCTTCGAAATCGAGTGAGTTCCTCACGTCCTACGCTCCCCGTAGTAAACAAGCAGCGGCTCTGCCGATCGATCGGCGGTTGGCGATGGCGCCCGCGATAGCGAGCGAACAGGTTTCCAAACGCGGCCGCTACTCGCCGATCACTTTGATGAGTGCCCGTTTGCGCCTGCGCCCGTCAAACTCGCCGTAGAAAATCTGCTCCCACGGTCCGAAGTCGAGCTTCCCGTCACTGATTGCGACCACGACCTCGCGCCCCATGACCTGCCGTTTGAGGTGCGCGTCGGCGTTGTCCTCGCCGGTGCGGTTATGGGCGTACTGCGCGATGGGTTCGTGCGGGGCGAGCCGCTCGAGCCAGGTTTCGTAGTCGCCGTGCAGGCCGGACTCGTCGTCGTTGATGAAGACGCTGGCGGTGATGTGCATCGCATTGACCAGTACGAGCCCTTCGCGCACGCCGCTCTCGCGGACCGCCTGCTCGACCTCGGGCGTGATGTTGACGAACCCGCGGCGAGTCGGGACCTCGAACCAAAGCTCCTTTCGATACGCCTTCATCGGTGCTCCTCTCGGGGCAAGCCCCCGTGCGGCGCCGCGCGAGCGGCTTGGGGGTCTGGACATTCTGCAACGCGTCGTCATCGGAGTCCAGGAGCCCGGCGAGCCTCGGGCCACACCGCGCTTCGCCCCTCACCCGCCACGCCCAACTTCCTTTTCGTATCTCGCCCATGGTCGTCGCGTCGATGATCCGACCTACGCGCCTGATTCCGGATTCACGACGTCGCTTCCAAGAAAGCCCTCGGCAATCTTCGCGAGGCTTTGACCAAAACACCGCTGTGCGGCCCCTTCACCGGCGTCATCAGAGTGGGCGCTTTGCAGGAAATCAACGAAACGAGATTTGTAGTCCCCGATCAGGTTGCGTGTCAGAATTTCCGCGAGCTCATACGCGAATTCCGCTCTCTTGGGGAGGTGGAACACCTCACCCGACCAAAACTCCCGCAGTCCCCGGGTTTTCCAAAGGCGTTTGTGCTCAAGGGCCCGCTCGTAATCAATCGGGACGCATTGCCGGCTCTGCTCCACGATCTGAGCAATTCCCTCTTGTACCCATGTCGGCAAAGGTAAATGTACCGTGGCTGCGTGCGTCAGCTCGTGGGCAAGCGTGACCAAGATACCGGGATCGGTCTTGATGAGTACGATGTGGATGTACCCCTCATAAATGCACATCCCCACGGATGCGCTGAATTCACCCTCCGGGTAGAAGTGGCACACATACGTGTAGTAAGTCGCCAAGTCCTCGAACACGAGAATGACGCGACAGCCCAGGGATTGACCTTTCTCGGGTCGCCCTATCGTCCGCCGGATCCTCGTCAGCATCGATTCGGCGGTGTTTAGCAGCTCGGTCGCATGTTTCTTGTTCTGCGAAGTCAGAAGCGCGAAGCGGTCCGAGACTCCAACCCAGTAATCCGCCTTCAATTGGGCGGCGAGGCGTTCGAGCCATTGACAAGCCGCCTCGTTCCATGCGGCGTCGAGGTCTGCTTTCTTGATATGATCATCAATCCAAGCCCCGATCTTGTGCCATTGCGGCCGGGGCAAGTCGTCACGGAACTCGAACGAGCCCTCGATTCCGGCCAGGTCGATCAGCCTATCGGAGGTAGGGTCACGCATCTCAACTTCCGCTCGTCGTATCAGCGCCGGCGGCGATCGCCACTGGATACGTCGCCCGCGCTCCCGCTCCCCGACTCCTGATCCCCGCTCGCTTGCGCTCGGGGCTCTGTTCGGATCGTTCAGCTCGCGGTCAACTCGCCGGAATGTCGTAGCGCGCCATCTTGTCGCGCAGCGTCGTGCGCGGGAGGCAGAGGCGCTGCGCCGCACGGGCCTGGTTGCCGTTGCACTGCTTGAGCGCCATCAGGATCATCCGCCGCTCGATGTCGGCGACGGTCTCGTTCAGACCCAGTGTCCCGGAATCGGCCAGCTCGAGCGCCGGCGGGCTGATGCCCTCGGGGCTTTCGCCGGAAAGAGGAAGGATGTGCTCGGCGCGAATCTCGTCGCCGCCGCAGAAGGCTAAGGCGCGCTCTATGACGTGTTCGAGCTCGCGGACGTTGCCCGGCCAGTCGTGGCGCGTCAGCTCGTCCATGGCGTGCGCGGCGATGGTGACTTTTCTATCGGAGACCAGCGCGGCGTGCTTTTCGACGAAGTGATTGGCGAGCACGGGCACGTCGTCGAGCCGCTCGCGCAGCGGCGGGATGGTCAGGTTGATCACGTTGAGACGGTAATAGAGGTCCTCGCGGAAGCGGCCCTCGCGCACCAGCGTCAGCAGGTCGCGCTTCGTCGCACAGACCAAACGCACGTTTACATGCACCGGCTGTTCGCCGCCGACGCGTTCGAACTCCTGCTGTTCGACGACGCGCAGCAGCTTGACTTGCAGCTCGGTGGGGATGTCGTCGACCTCGTCGAGCAACATGGTGCCGGTGTCGGCCAGCTCGAACCGCCCGAGCTTCTGGCGGATCGCACCCGTAAAGGCCCCCTTCTCGTGCCCGAACAGCTCGCTCTCCAGCACCGACGGCTGCAACGCGGCGCAACTGAACCGCACGAACGGCTTGGCGGCGCGGCGGCTGTGCTGGTGAAGCGCCTCGGCGACGAGCTCTTTTCCGGTCCCGCTTTCGCCGTACATGAGAATGGTCCGCTCGGAATCGGCCACCGCGCGGACCTGCTCAAACAGGCGTTTCATGGACTGGCTGCGGGCGACCAGGCGGCCGAGCGTTTCGACGCCGTTGTCACCTTTCACCGGAGAACGGTTGGCGAAGAGCCTATTGAGCTTGACGATCAGGTCCTGGGTGGTGAAGGGCTTGGTGATGTAGTCCAACGCGCCGCGCTTGATGGCCAGGACGGCCGTATCGACCGTGGCATACGCGGTCATGAGTATGACCGCGGTCTCGGGCCGGTGGCTCTTGACGTACGAGAGCAGCTCGAGCCCGTCCATGCCCGGCATACGCACGTCACTGACGACGACGTCGACCGGCTTGCTGTCAAAGATGCGCCGGGCGGCGAGCGCGTCGGCGGCCTCGAAGACTTCGAAGCCCTGCTCGGTCAGCTCGATCTGAAGCGTAATTCGCTTCAGCGGCTCGTCGTCGACAACCAGTATCCGGCCCGGCATTTCACCTCCCGCGTGTACGGCGGCGACCGAGGCACGACCCCAGTGACCCGCCTGCGTATTCTACATAGCTATCGCAAAGTGTCGCGCGAATCAATCCGCCACGATTCTTGACAGTGGCCGGAAGCCGTGTTTCAGTCCGTGTGTCATGAAGCGCCCCGCCGGAACTCTGCGTCCGTTCGTCGATGAAGTCACGATCCAGGTGCGCGCCGGGCGCGGCGGAGACGGCTGCGTCAGCTTTCGTCGCGAGAAATTCGTTCCCAAAGGCGGCCCCAACGGCGGAGACGGCGGCAACGGCGGCAGCGTTGTGATCGAAGCCCGCACGGGAGTCGATACCCTGCTCGAGCTCGCCGGCCGGCACCACTGGTGGGCCGAGAACGGCCGCCCGGGGACCGGGTCCGATTGCCACGGGCGCAACGGCCGCGACCTGACCGTCACCGTCCCGACCGGAACGCTCATCTTCGACGACGGGAGCGGCCGGCTGCTGAAAGATCTGGTCCACGAGGGGCAGCGCGTGTATGTCGCGCGAGGCGGGCGCGGCGGGCACGGAAACGCATATTACGTCTCCTCGACGCATCAGGCGCCGCGCGAGTCCCAGCCCGGGCTGGCGGGCCGGGAGCGGATGCTGCGGCTGGAGTTGAAGCTGATCGCGGACATCGGTCTGGTGGGGCTACCGAACGCGGGCAAGAGCACGATGCTGGCCCGCATGACCCGCGCCCGGCCGAAGATCGCCGATTATCCGTTCACGACCACCGAGCCGCAGCTCGGCATCGCGGACCTGCCGGGCTACCGCCGGCTCGTGCTCGCGGACATTCCCGGGCTGATCGAAGGGGCTCATCGCGGCGTGGGATTGGGCGACGCGTTTCTCAAACACATCGAGCGCACGCGGACGATCGTCCACTTGGTCGATCTGTGCCCGCCTGAGGGAAGCCCCTCGCCGGTCGAGGCGTACCGCATGATCCGGCGTGAGCTGGGCGAATACAGCCCGGTCCTGGCACAGCGGCGCGAGATCGTGGTCGGAAACAAGCTGGACCTGACCGACGCCCGCGATGCGTTGGCGGCGCTCGAATCCGAGCTCGGTCAGAGCGTGCTCGGCGTCTCCGGCGTTTCGGGGCAGGGATTGCGCGAGCTGACCGAAGCGATGTGGACGGCGGTGCAGGAAACGCGCGACTCGGAGAAGGAAACGAAACCCGAGCGCATCGATTTCGACTTCCCGCCGAGCAGCACCCGCGAAATTCACGAACCGCCGGGAGCCGCGGGTGACGCCGAGCCCGAATCACGCGATAATGGAAGCGGAGCATGAACGCATGAGTCTGGTCAAACCGGCCGAAACGCTGCTGGCAATCGACGTGGGCAATACGCGCGTCGGGATGGCGATCTGCGACGCCGACGGCCTGCACGACGCCTGTCACGTCAACCTCGACAGCCGCGACGCCTGGCGCGACGCCCTCGAGGAAACCTGGACCGCCGCCACGACGGTGCTGGAGCGGGCGGTCGTGATCGCCAGCGTCAGCCCCGGGGACACACGGCACGTTTCAAAACTCGCCGGCGAGGTGTGCGGCGTACGCCCGCTACGGGTGGGCGAGGACATTCCCCTGCCGATGCCGCTCGACATCGAAAACAAGCGCGAGGTCGGCGTCGACCGTGTGTGCGCCGCGGCCGCCGCCTTCGACCGGTTGAAAACGGCGTGCGCGGTGGCTTCGTTCGGGACGGCAACGACGGTGGACTGCGTTTCGGCCGACGGGCGTTTTCTGGGCGGCGCGATCCTGCCGGGGATCGAAATGTGCTGCGCCGCGTTGCACGAGCACACCGCCGCACTGCCGCGTGTGACTCCAGGCACTCCTGCGAATCCGTTCGGCAAAAACACGCACGATGCGATTGTGAACGGGTTGGCGTACGGGGCCGTCGGGGCGTTGCGCGAGATCGTCGAGCGCTTTGCGATCGAGCTGCGCGAGTGGCCGCAGCTCATCATCACCGGCGGCAACGCGTCGCTGGTGACGGAGTTGGCGGACTTCGTAGACGCGGTCGTGCCCGACCTGTGCCTGATGGGCGTGGCGCTCGCCTATCGACGGGCCGCCGAGTCGTCGTGAGAGAGCCGGCGGGGCCATCCTCGGGGGATTTCCAAGTCTTGACCGGGGCTGGGCCGGCAGCGATCGCGGTGATTCGGGCGCGCGGCGTGGGCGTCGAGCGGTTTGCGCGGGCGCACTTGCGCCTGGCGGGAAAGGGCAAGACGCAGGTGTGGTCGCGCGGCAGAGTGCTGCGGGCCGAGTTGCGGGACGGCGAGGGGGCCGCGATCGATGACATCCTGATCTCGGTCCACGCCGAGCAGCCGCTCTGGGATCTTCGTCTGCATCTGCACGGCAGTCCGTGGATCGTCGGACGCTGCACCGAGCTGTTGCGCGAAAGCGGCCTGACGCAGCGGCACGAAGAGCGAACGACGCTTTGGAAGACCGCGGACTCGATCGAAGCCGAGGCGCATGCGCGGCTGCCGAGAATGACCACGATGCAGGGGGCTCGCTGGCTGTGTGGGCAGATCGACGCATTGCGAGTTGCGTTGCGCTCGCTAATGGCGGAGCCGGTATTCGAGAAGGCGCGGGCTGGGGCGTGCGACCTGACGCGAGGGGCGCCGGCGTTCTCTTGGTATGCGCGCCCCTTGCGCGTCGCGCTCGTCGGACCGCCGAACGTCGGCAAGAGCACGCTGGCCAACGCCCTGGCGGCCGAGATGGTCAGCCTCGTCGCGGCGCGGCCGGGGACCACGCGCGACTGGGTCGAGGTGCCGGGAGAGGTCGGCGGGTTTCCGGTGGTCTGGCTAGACACCGCAGGCCTGCACGACGGGAACGACCCGCTCGAGGCGGCGGGCATCGCGCAAACCCGCCGCGTGATGGAGGAAGCGGACGCGCTCGTCGTCGTGCTCGACGGCTCGGGCGAGTCGCAAGAAGTGCAGACCACGTTCCTGAGGGACTACGGCGGTATCGCCCCGGTGTGCGTCCTGCTCAACAAGTCCGATCTGGGCGGTAACGCCTCGCTATTGATCGGGAGGCTGCCGGCGCCGTGGCCTTCGCCGCCGATCATGATTTCGGCCGCGAAGCGCTTCGGGCTCGAAGAGTTTGAGCGGCAATTGCTTTCCGGCATTGGGCGCGATAAACATTCGCTCGAGGCGCCTTGCTCGTTCACCGCCCGTCAGACCGAACACCTGCGAGCCGCGGCTGAGGCAACCGATCTCGAGCGATTCCGCGCCCGTTTGTCCCATTGTCTGCAAGAGCCCGAGCCGGATTGATTCGCCGCGCTGGTTCGGCTCCGAAGTGAGCGGTAGAATTCAAAGTGAGGCGGTCGTGAGCAAGGAGAACCCGCGATGATCGAGCTGATCAAGAAAACTCTGCTGGCAGGCGTCGGACTGGCCGCGTTGACCAAGGACAAGGTCGAGGAGCTGGCCCGCGACATCGCCAAGTCCGCCGAGCTCTCCTCGGAAAAAGGCCAACAATTCGTCGACGAGATCACCAAGCGCGCCGAAAAGGCCCGCGAAGAGCTCGAGGCGTCCGTGCGGCGGCTCGTCAACGACAACCTCAGCAAGACCGACCTGCCGACTCGCGAGGACATCCACAAGCTCATGGCCCGCATCGACGAGCTCGAGCAAAAGCTCACCAAACCGTCCACGTAAGATATGCCGATTCGCAAGATCGGAATCGTCTCGCGGACCTACCGGCACATCAACCGCTACCGGCAGATCCTCACCGTTCTGATCAAGTACGGGTTCGACGACCTGGTCGATCGGCTGCGGATCGGGCACTACCTCGAGATCGGCCTCGACCTGCTCACCCGCAAGAACCACGAACGCGTCGACCGGCTGACGACGCCGGAGCGCATCCGTAAGATCGCCGAAGAGCTCGGCCCGACCTTCATAAAGCTGGGGCAGGTGCTTTCGACGCGCCCCGATCTGATCCCGGCCGACCTGGTGGATGAGCTCGTCAAGCTGCAACAAGACGTGCCGCCCTTCCCGTTCAAACAGGTGCGCGAGATCGTCGAGTCGCAGCTCGAACGGCCGTTGGAAGAGGTGTTCGAGCAGTTTGAGGAGCAGTCGCTGGCGGCGGGCTCGATCGGACAGGTGCATCGCGCCCGGCTGCGCAACGGCGACGAGGTGGTCGTCAAGGTCAAGCGGCCGCGGATCGACGAGATCGTCGAGGTCGATCTGGAAATCCTGCTGGACCTCGCGACGCTGCTCGAAAAGCACGTCGAGGAGGCCCGCATTCACCGCCCGACGCGGATCGTCGAGGAATTCACGCGCGTGATCGAGCGTGAGCTGGACTTCACGACCGAGGCGGCCCATCTCGAGCGCTTCGCGGCCCTGTTCCAGAGCGACCGCACGCTCTACGTTCCCAAGGTTTATCACGACACGACCGGCCCGCGCGTTTTGACGATGGAGTACGTGCCGGGCACGCCGGCCGGCGACGTGGAAGCGTTACAGGCCGCCGGGCTGGACCCGAAACGCATCGCGGCGCGCGGCGCGCAGCTTGTGCTCAAACAGGTCTTCGTCCACGGATTCTTTCACGCCGACCCGCACCCGGGCAACGTCTTCGTCCTGCCCGGCGAGGTGATCTGCCTGCTGGATTTCGGCATGGTCGGGCGGATCGACCGCCGCGGGCGCGAGCATTTCGCCGATCTGCTGCTTGCCTTTTCCGCCCGCGACGCGCTGCGCGTGACCGGCGCACTCGCGCGCCTGACCGAGCGCGACGAGGACGTCGAGCTGGATCACGAGCGGCTCGAGCGCGACGTCGCCGAGTTCATCGACATCCACCTGGTAACCGAGCTCGGCCGGCTCGGCATGGGCAAGCTGCTGCGCGGCATCCTCGATCTGCTCAGCCGGCACCGGCTGCGCATCCCGGCCGAGATGGTGAGCATGTTGCGGACCCTGGCGACGGTCGAGGCGCTGGCGGTGCGGCTGGACCCCAAGCTCGACATGATCGCCGCCACCGAGCCCTACGTTCGCCGGCTCAAGTTCGATCGGCTCAAGCCGACGCGCGTCTGGCGCGACGTGGTCGATTCGGGCTCGGAGCTGCTGCACCTGGCCCGCGAGATTCCCGGAGGCTTGCGCGACCTGATGGGTCAGGCCAAGCGCGGGAAACTGAAGATCGGCTTCGAACACCGCGGGCTGGAAAGCCTGATCGACACCAACGAGCGCATCGCCAACCGCGTTTCTTTTGCGATCGTGTGCGCGGCGCTGATCGTCGGGTCGTCGCTGATCGTGCTCTCCGGGATCCCGCCCTTGTGGGGTGAGATGCCGATCATAGGCGTGGCGGGTTTCGTGACGGCGGGCGTGATGGGGTTCCTGCTACTGCTTTCGATCATTCGCCACGGACGCATGTAGGGCTGGGCGCCTCCGCGCGCAGCTCCGAAAACGCAGGCAAGGCGCGGTCGACGCCGGGCGCCGATCACTTTCCGTCAATTACATGATTCAAATCGGTCGATCAGCATGGTATGATTGCAGCGGACTCAGGGAGGCTGCCATGCCAGCCGATGCGCATGAACTTGGACGCGGCGTCTATGATCTCGCGGAGGCCGCGCGGTACACGAGATTGAACTACAGCACGGTTCGGTCGTGGTTTCACGGCAAAGCCGACCGCGAGCCTGTCTTTCGCGGCGACTATGGTCGCGTGCGTGGCGATTATGCGATCAGCTTCTTCGATCTCGTCGACTTGCTCGTCGCCGGGCAGCTGCGCGCGGCCGGAGTGACGATGCGCATCGTGCGGGCTTCCTATGAGGTTCTGCAAAGCGACATCGGCACATCACACCCGTTTTGTCACGAGCGCATTTACACGGACGGCAAGCGCGTGATCGTCGCCGTCGCCAGTCAGATCGGCGATGCTCGCCTGCTCGACGTTGTATCGCGACAGCAACTGTTCACCTCAATCCGCTCCGTGCTGAAGAGCATCGATTACCGCACCAAGCTCGCGATGCTCTGGAAAATCTCCAACGGCGTGGTGATCGACCCACGACGGAGCTTCGGAAAACCGGTCGTCGCCGGGACCGGTGTAACGACCTTTGTTCTCGCCAACCAGTTTCACGCCAACGCCGGCAACGTCGAGTTGGTGGCCGATCTCTACGCCGTAGGTCGGCGCGACGTCCTAAACGCAGTCAATTTTGAAGAGCGATACGGCCGTGCCGCGGCCTAAGCCGTTTTTCACCGACGAGAATTTCTCGTCTCGGGCGGCGAGAATACTGCGTATTGCCTTCTCGCAGTGCTCCTTTGAAATACATAAAGATCATTTCGAGCAGGGGACGCCGGATACGGTGTGGATGCCGACAGTGGCGGCCATGCAACCAAAACCGACTATTCTCTGCGGCGATGGCCAGATCCTTAACAACGATGCCGAACTGGCGACCCTCAAGTCCTGCGAACTCATGTGCGTGTTCTTGACGCCCCAATGGATGAAGAACACACCGTGGCCGGATTTCGCATGGAAAATCGTCAAGGCGTGGCCGGGCGTAGTCGAACAAGTCGAGAAGGCGCGGGCAGCCACTGTGTTTAGGCTGGGCGCGGGGAGCGCTTTGAAGTGTGAGAGCGTGTCCCTCGTCTCACAGCTCTGATCCATTCGATCCTCCGCGCGGCTGGGACGAAGTTCCCCTCGCCGGTACCGAGCAGGGTTTCTCGGGAAAGACGTTGTCCAATGCCTTCTGCACTGGGCGGCAACTCCATTCGTTACGACAACGGCACCTGTTGCGGCGCCTGGATGAGGATGTGATTGCGAAGAGCGATGCCGATCAACAGCAGGAACGCCGGTGCGGCGGGGGCGGCACCGATCAGGAGCAGGAACGCCGGCGCTGCGATCCCCAGACCGATCACGCCGCCCCAGAACAAGGCGGCGTAGCGCCCGCGCAGAATCATGCGGGCCGTCAGGGCGGCGTTGCCGGTCGCGTGCCGGGGAGCGAATTCCGCCAGGATGAGAAGCGCGAGCACGAGTACGCCGACGCTCAGCCAGGTGTGGGCCTGCTCGGGGCTCATCCCGCCGCGCAGGCTCGTCGTTCCGAGCAAGGTCGCCACGACCACGCCGGCGACGAGCGCGTCCGCGAGCATGGCGACTACGAACAGCGGATTCTGCCAGTAGTCGCGGCCCTTCGCCTGTGCGAGCAACAACGCCGTATAAATCGCGACGCCGACGCCGAATAGGCCCGTCACCACACCGACGACGAGCTGCGCCGCCCGCGGCGCGCCCCAGGCCGACAACAACGCGCCGACCAAAACCAACGGCACGAACCCGGCGATCAGATACGCGCCGCGCACCAGCCAACTGCGCCATTGGGGCCGCAACATGACATACAAGAATCGCTCCGGCCGTTTCAGGTCGGCCACCAGCAGGCCGCCCGTCACGCCCAGGAACAGCAGCGCCGTCCAGGTCGTCGCCGGCGGAAGCACGCTCTGCGAACCGAACACGTACATCAGCACCGCGACGAGCACCGTGCCCGCCCCGACGGCCTTGGTCGTGATGTAGGCCGACACTTTCCAGCCCCACGTGCTCGGCTTGGGCTTTACGTCATACACCCGCCGCGCCCGCGCGGATTCGTCGGCCTCGCGCTCGGCTTGCGCCAGCGACCTCGGCGTGACGCCCAAGTCGGCGCCGCTCCAAAGATAATCGGTCCGTGGCGGTGCCTGGGTCGGGTCCAGGGCGGCGGTCTCGCCGCCGACGTAGAAGAGCTTGGGCTTCGTGTTCTTTTCGGGTTTGGGGTATTGGACCCGCTGTGTGCGGTCGAGAATCGCCAGCTTGCTGGTCGGATCGTCGAGGTCGCCCGTCACGATCGCCTCGACCGGGCAAACGACCACGCACGCCGGCTCGTACCCGCGATCGACGCGGTGCGCACAGAAATTGCACTTGGCGGCGGTATCCGTCTCCGGGTCGAGGTACAGCGCGTCGTACGGGCAGGCCTGCATGCACGACGTGCAGCCGATGCAGCGGTCGCTGTCGAAGTCGACGATGCCGTCCGGCCGTTGGAACAGTGCGGTCACCGGGCAGATCTCGACGCAGGGTGCGTCCTCACAGTGATTGCAGCGCTGCACGCTGAAGCTGCGGGTGGTTGTGGGAAAGGTGCCCTTCTCGATGTACTTGACCCAGGTGCGGTTGACGCCCAGCGGGACCGAATGTTCGGCCTTGCACGCGACCGTGCAAGCGTGGCATCCGATGCAGACCCGATTGTCGATCGCGAACCCCATTCGCGCCATAAAGCCCTCTCGTCCGCCGGGACCTATCCAACAAAGGCCCCGTAGTCTACCGCGCGCCCTACGTCCGCTCAACGCCGGCGATGACGGCGCGGCGCGGCGGTCCGCTGACCTGGATGGGCTAGGCCGGTATGATAGCCACCCCCGGCACCCCGATGCACGAGTGGAGAATCACGCGAATGAATCCAGTCCTGATGGCTTGGAAGGGAGATTGGGCTCGGCGCGCGGCACTCCTACTCGGCGCGGCCGTGGTCGTCTTCATCGCGATTTTCGCCGCGGTCAACATTCAGAAAGCCGAACCCGACTCGGACGCCACGTTGCACGCGCCGCCGAAGCCCCTGCCGGCCGGCGCCGCGACGAGCGATTGGCCCTCGCCGTTCGGACCCACGCACAACCTAGTATCCAGCGAAACGAACCTGCTGCACGCGTGGCCGGCCACCGGACCCACCCTGGTTTGGGAGCTGCCGGCCGGCGAAGGTTGGGCCGCCCCCGCGGTGCAAGGCGAACGGTTGGTCTATTTCCATCGCGTGGCCGACCGGGAGGTCGTCGAGTGCCTGCACGCCCAAACCGGCGAGCGCTTCTGGAAGTTCGGCTATCCCACGAACTACCGCGACCGCTACGGCTTCAACAACGGACCGCGCGCCAGTCCGGTCATCGACGAGAAACGCGTCTACCTGCTCGGCGTCGAAGGAAAACTGCACTGCCTCAACCTCGAATCCGGCGCGGTCGTTTGGATGCGCAACACGACCGAGGATTTCAATGTCTCGCCGAACTTCTTCGGCGTCGGCTCGACGCCGTTGGTTGAAGGCAAGTTGCTGATCGTACAGCTCGGCGCGCCCGACGGGGCGTGCGTCGTCGCGTTCAACAAGTTCGACGGCAAGGTCGTCTGGAAAACCGATGCGCCATGGACTGCGAGTTACGCCTCCCCGATTCCCGCGGTTGTACACGGGCAGCGGCGCACGCTGGTCTTCACCGGCGGCGACAGCCGTCCACCCGTCGGCGGCCTGCTTTCGATCGACCCGAGCGACGGGCGCATCGACGCGCGTTTTCCTTTCCGCAGTACACGCCTCGAGTCGGTCAACGCCTCGAACCCCGTGTGCGTCGACAATCACGTGTTCCTGTCCAGCTCCTATCGCACCGGCGGCGTCCTGATCCGGCTCAAACCCGACGGGGGCTGCGACGTGGCTTGGAAAACCAACGACCTCGGCGCGCATTTCAGCACGCCCATTTACCTCGACGGGTATCTGTACGGCATTACCGGCGCGGGCCTGCGCGACGCCGCCATTGTTTGCCTCGACTGGAAGACCGGCAGGCAGCAGTGGCGCGAAACTCCAGTATGGACCGAGATCGTCGAGCAGAACGGTCGCAAGCAGGAAGCGGCGTACGGGCCGGTGCTGGGAACCCTGGTGCGCGTCGACGGTGCGTTTCTGCTACTCGGGCAGTACGGGCACCTGGCCTGGGTCGATCTGTCGCCCGGCGGATATCGCGAGCTCCGGCGAACCTGGCTGTTCAACGCCGACGAGACCTGGACGCCGCCGGTGATCAGCCGCGGATTGCTGTACGTGTGCCAGAACCGGCCGGACGTGATCAAGGGCACGCGGCCGAGGCTGCTGTGCTACGATTTACGCGCGGAATCGGGCTGAGATCGCAAAGTTGGATTCGGCAGGTCGCAGTGGGAACAAGTGTATGATCTTACCCGGCGTGGGGCAACGCTGCGATCGATCTCGCACCTTATCGTGCCTTCAGGAATTGCGGCGACGAAGAGCCAGCACTCCCAAGCCCGAGAAGAGCAGCGCCACGGTGCTTGGTTCGGGGACGATCTGCCCGCGAATCTCGCCCGCGGGGAACTGCGTGGTGTGGACGTTGATATACGTGCCTTCGGACAGCAATGCCGCTACGTTGGCCGCCGGAAAACTCCCCTC
>JACZRH010000347.1 GCA_022574815.1 Planctomycetota bacterium
TATGACGCGCCTCCGGCACGATGATATGACGCGCCTCCGGCACGATGATATGACGCGCCTCCGGCAGGATGATATGACACGCCTCCGGCAGGATGGGTAACCCCCCTCACCGAACCGGGAAGGTCCGCGGGCTATGGTAATGGACCCTATCCCCCGACTGCAAAACACAAACCGCAAGGAGCCATACCACCATGGGCCTGATGATCGACGGGCGCTGGGAGCCCAATGAAACCCTTTCCGCGCTGACCAATCCCAAGGGCGAATTCATCCGGGCCGAGTCGGTGTACCGCAACCGCATCGAGGACGCCGAGGGCGCGGCTCATCCTCCCGCGGAGGGGCGCTACCATGTGTTCCTGGCCAAGGGGTGACCCTGGGCGCACCGGGTAGAGGTCTGCCTGAAGCTCAAGGGACTCGAAGACAAGATCAGCATCAGCTTCGCGCAGGTGCCCCGCGACGAAGGCGGCTGGTCATACGACGAGGGCATGGACGGCGTCGGCGGCAACGGCATCGGGATCGAGAACGAGTGAGCTTTTTCCCCACGAGCGCGCCACGGACCGTTCACGGCGCGAGGGAGTGCATCAACGTGAGCAACGGTTGCGACGGGTGGTACGGTCTGACGAAGTCGGGCCGTGGCGACAACAGGTCGGCCAACCACGACCTCGCTGCGCGAGACCGTGCCAACCGCCTGCTGCGCGTGAAGTCTTGGCAGGCACCCGGCTTGTCCCGCGGCCGAACGCAGCCTACTTGCCGCCGCGCGGCGGGATCGAGACCTTCAGCGGGTCGGCCCAGCGTTTGAACTCGTCCGTGTAGTAGAGATAGGCGCGGCTGGCCGGGGCGGTGTAGGTGCCGGGGATGGCGGCGATGAGGCTCAGGGATATGCGAGCTTCCTGCCCCGGCTTCATGGACCGCCAGTAGAGCACGATCTCGCGTCCGCGCACTTCGTAGGCATCGACGCGGCCCGCCTTGACCAGCTCCTTGAGCTGGTCGTGCCGCGGCTCGAGGCCGCCGGGCAGGCCGATGATCGCGATCGGCGTCGGGATGGGCTCGTCGCTACGATTGCGTACGATCACGTCGGCCTCGGTCAGTTCGCCTTCGGTCACTTTGGTTTCACGCAGAGACACACTCAGGTCCAGCTTGCACTCTTCGGATGACGGCGGCAGGCGGTCGTAGTAATTCACCGCCAGCGAAAGCGGCATGGCCGAACCGCCGTGCATCCGCACTTCCAACGCGTGCTGTCCGGGCGTGAGCAGCTCGCTGATGTCGGGTAGTTTGATCGCGCCTTGCGTATGCTCGTCGAACTGCACCGGCCCGCCGACCGATTGCCCGTCCACGTAAATGGTCACGCTGCCGGCGGTCTTGGGGCGCGAGCGCAGCTTGTCGTACGCGATGATGGCCCGCAGGGCCAGGACGGTGGATTGCGTGGAGCCGTAACGGCCGGCCTTGCAGCTATCTGCGAGAAAGCGGACGCCGTTTTCGACGGGGCCGGCAAAGGCCGGATCGCGCAGCCAGGCGAGCACGGCCAAGGCCGTGGTTTCGATTTTCAGAGCGGAGCCGCCGCTGCCGACGATCGAAGAAGTCGCGCCGGCGACCCAACCGTCTTGGGTTTGTTTCTTAGCCAAGCGCTGCATGAGCCGGATCGCGGCGTCGGTGTCGCCGGCGAGGGCCATTGCGTTGGCTGCCAAAGCCAAGACGTAACTGTTGGGGCTCTTGGTCGCGGCGTTCTTGAGCGAGGCGATCTCGGGCGCCAGATCCTTTTCGCCGCTCTCGAGCAGGGCCCAGAGGATGTAGGCGTTGGAGCAGTCCTGGTCTTCGATCCAACTGTGCAGCGCGCGGCGTTTGCGGGCAAAGCCGCCTTGGCCGTCGCGGGTGTTCAGCAGCCAGCGGCGGGTGCGCTCCAGCATGGCCGAATCGACCGTGCGGACCTTGGCCATGTCGGCGAAGTGCAGCAGGCCGAAAGCGGTCAGGGCTTCGTGGCCGGGGTCGCCGCCGAACCACTCGTAGCCGCGCTGCTTGCACTCGAAGCTGATCAGGCGGGCGTAGCCTTTGTCGAGCGAGCGCCGGCTGCGCTCGATCAGGTCCGGATCCACGCCGGCATGCGTGAGGAAGTATTGCTGGGCCATGGTCAGCGGGTACGAGGTGGAGCAGGTCTGCTCGAAGCAGCCGCTCGGCTCGCGGATCAGGCGTTCGAGCGCCTGGGTGAGGTTGGCCAGCGGCGTGGGATAGACCGCGATGTCGGTGGTGATGCTGCCGGGGACGACATCGGCCGGTATGTTGATCTTGTGGGTCACGCTCCCGTCCGGCACGGTCAGCCCGCCGAAGGCGACTTCCACCGGGAATCCGAGCGGCTTGACGATCAACGGGCGGGTCACCTGGTCGTGGATCTGTTGCACGTCCGCCCGGACCACTAGCTTCGTCGCGCCGTTGAAGCTGCCGATCTTCAGCGGTATCAGGCGGCGTTGGCGCTCGGTCGTTGAGAGCAGGAACGGCTCGATCAGGCCGACGTTGATCGCCGAATCGGTCTCGACGGTCAGTGTCGCCTGGTGCGAACCGCCGTCCAGATGGCTGACGATTCCGACCGGCAGCAGGACGAGGTCGCCGGCGGTGACTTCCAACGGCAGCTTGGGCTCGATGTAGAAGGGCTCGACGGATTCGATGGCCGTCGTCGCCTGCCCGAGGCGGCCGGCGGCATCGAAGCCGTCGGCGAACACGCGAAAGGCGGTGACCGAGTCGGACAGATCGAAGCGGACCTTCACTTGGCCGGTCTTGGCGTCGGTCCTCACGCCGGTGTTCCAGAAGAGCGTTTCGGCAAAATCGATGCGATCGCCGGGTTGACGCGCCGGCCGCGCGGAGTGCGCGTAAACTCGAACGGCAACCAGGTCCGCGAGCACGGAGATCTCATCCTGGGCAAACATGCCGCGGCCGATCTGTCTCTGATTGGCAAATCCGCCGCGCTGTCGCAACGCCGCGAATGCCTCCTGCTTATCCCGGTCCGGGCCCAATCTGCGATCCAGCTCGCGGTCGCGTCGCGCGGCGTCTTTTTGGCCGGCTTCGTCTCGCGGCTTACGAACCTCAACGCCGAACTTTATCTGGTTGGGTTTGTTCACAGGCTCGTCCGGTGCCGGCGCCGCGGCATCAACGACCCGGCCGAGCCCCTTCTCGATCCCAGCCCAGCCGCCGTGGCCGGCCCGTCGCCACTGCTGCGCAACGCGCAGCGCCAGCACGCGCCGCGCCGCATCCCCATGCTCTCGCACGAATGCCTGGGCCTCATGGAAAGCGAACCGCCGCCAGCCCTGCGTCCCCAACAGCAGATCGAGCGCTTGCGGTGCATTCGGGTCGCTCTCGTCCAGGTAGACGTGCGCGTCCGCCAGTTCGCGGACCTCAGGCTCGAGCAGCACCATGACGGTCAGCCGCGGCGCCTGCCGGCGCTTTTCGATCATCTCGAGCACGGCGTCGTCGCTGCCGTCGACGTTAGCCACGGAGAGCCCAAAGCTAATGCTGCAGATGTTAGTGTAGCTTGACGCGGGCAGGGCTATGCGCGAGTTGTCCGGCGAGAAGCTGGGCCGTGAGTCGGACCGTAGGTTGGTACTCAATTGCAGGGGCTCCACTGCCCCAGAGTCCAGCGACACCCGGTAGAGGCGAGAGTAGGTATTCCTGGGAAAACCCAGCTCGCCCTCCGGGTTACGGGAGGCGCAGAATATGGCGACCAGAATGCTCTTCTTGTCGGGGGTGAATATCGGCGAGCCGAAGACGTTGGCGGCCGTTTCTTGTTTGCTGCCGGGTTCATCGCAGAATGTCGTCGGGTCGTCCGGGACCGGCGGCGGCTCCACGTCAAGCTGGCGGACACGGTCTCCGTTCTTGTCGTAAATGACAAGCTGCTCACCCACAGGCACGACGAACAGGCTTCCGTCACGAGACCATGAGCCGCGGGCCTGGGCGCTGGAGAGCCCTCCGGCCACCTGGAAGTCCCCAGGGAACAACAGCTCGCGCACGTTGCCCTCCAGATCCACCAAGAGGTGGCTGGGCGGCTCTCCTTCGGTGACCACATCGAGCTCATCGGGGGAGATCCAGGTGAACGACTGCACGTCAGTCAGGTTCAGCCGCCGTTCGTTGCTGCCGTCGGCGCCGATCAGCCAGATATCGCCGTCGCGGATGAAGGCGAGCGTTTCGACGGTG
>JACZRH010000348.1 GCA_022574815.1 Planctomycetota bacterium
CGCCATATAGGCCGTGTGCGCGCGAGTCTTCGGGCTTTTTCAAGAAAATGAGTAGGATCGCGGTGATTCTGAATTGCGCCGCACGGGAGAATGGACTTACAGATTCGGCCGGCGGTGGGGGCGGGAGCGGGAGCGTAGACGGACACGAAGAAGAGGTCCACCGCGCCCCGCAGCCGGTCAGACGCCCCTGGTGCGGGCAGCGGCGGGGCCACCGCCGCCTGGGTCAACGACCTCGACGTGACGGTAGTGGAACTCGACACCGCGACCATGTTTCTGGGTAACGTCTTCGCCAATGGGTTCTCGACGCCGGGCCCGTCGGCCAACTGCCCTGCGCCGGGCGCTACGGCCGACTGGCTGAACAACGTCGAGAACGTGTTCATCCAAAACCCGATTGGGCTCTACGACATCACGGTCGTCGCCTCCGACATCGCCGGGGATGGCATGCCGCTCAACGCTCGTGGCGCCCAGCGATGGCCCAGCGACACCCCTTGCCAGCGTAAATGGCCACCAAGCAATACAATGGGATAATGACCATACCCACACATGCTCCCGGGCCACCGCCGGCGAAAATGAATTGCCCCAATATGTTCGCGGGCACACCGAAGACCAATGCCACGGGTAGAAGTTGCTTCTTGTAACCCGACGCCCCAACAGCAAAGGACGAAATCATGGCCAGGATTTGGATTATGAGTGAGATCAGCTCCCCCGGTATCCCGAAAATGGACATCTTACGCTGCCTTTTGCTTGGCACCGTCGACGAACTGAACGTCGCGGATGACATCGGGCAAATGCGGCGAGCCGTTTAGTGCTCGCCAGCTCTTGTCCGCACACACGGTTCGCTCGCAGTCCATTGTCAAGCAGGCCGCACGCGAGCCGCTGCCCTTGGTTATCTTGTGTCGTAATCGCACGGCTGCAAAGGCTGATTCGATGGGGTTGGTCGTACGAGTGTGCATCCATTGCTCGGCGATCGACTCGGATTCGTCCGCGGTAATGAGCGTCTTTGTTCTCACAGTTCTGCGCCGAACTTGCGGCGCTGCTCCGGCCCATGTCATCATATCCCCGGATCGCATCAGACGGACGTGGCTTATTCCCGCTGGTCGCATGGCGGCACGAATCGTACTATAACCCCCGTCATGGCTCCGCGCTCCCAAACCCAACGCACCTTCCTGATGGGCTTTGTCGTTTCGATCGCCGCCTGCGGGCTGGTCGGCATCTTCTGCCTGCTGGTCGGCAAAATGAACGACCTGGCCTGGCGCGTGGTCGGCACGACCGCTGCGACCGCGGCCGCGTCGATTCTGGGCCTGGCCTCCGCCGTCCCCTGGGAGCGCCGCCGCTGGCAGCCCGTCGGCCCGCTCGGCATCGGCGCCGTCGCGCTGGCTCTCGGGCTGCTGCTCTTTCTGATTTGGTTTGATTCGTTTCTGCACGCCTGGATCGAAATCGTGTACATCCAATCCCTGGTTAGTGCGATCGTCCTCGGCGTGGCCCTGCCGCACGTCGGTCTGATGTCGTTGGCCCGCCTCCGCCGCCAATATGAATGGGTGCGCTATGCTACGGTCACGGTGATCGCACTGCTCGCGCTCCAAATGCTGACGACCATCCTCAACGACTTCGACGGCGACGTAGGGATCATCCCGGAAGAGCTTTGGTATCGCTTCATGGGCGTCCTCGGCATCGCCGGCGCCTGCGGGACGGTGGCGGTCCCGATCCTGCACCGCGTCTCGGCCATCCGCGTGCAGGACGAGACGCACACGGTGGATCTCTCCGCCACGGTCAAGCTGGTCTGCCCCCGTTGCGGCAAGGATCAGCAACTCGCTCTGGGCCGCTCGCAATGCGGAAGCTGCGGCCTGCGGATCCGCGTCGAGATCGAAGAAGAACACTGTCGCAAATGCGGCTACGTGCTCTACAAGCTCGAATCGGCCGTCTGCCCCGAGTGCGGCACGCCGGTCGCCGAATCTACGCTCTCGGAATAGAGGCCCGGACCGCCGTACGCGAACGGGCGGGCCATCGGAGTCGACGCGGGGTGCGCGAATGAATCAAACGAGACGGGCAAGCGCCGCAAGACGACGCTCGCCCGATTGAACATTTGCGCGCACGTGAGAGGCGGTTCAGGAGCCGTACAGCGCGACGGCCTCGTCGGCAAAATCCCCGCGCAGTTTCGTCATCGCCCGCGCCTCGAGCTGGCGGATACGCTCTTTCGAGACGCCGAACGTTACGCCGATCTGAGCGAGCGTCTGCGACTGATTGCACTCGTCGTCGAGCCCGAAGCGCTGGCGGAGGATGTTCCGTTCGCGATCGTCGAGCGTGCCCAACATGCGGTCGAGCGTCGCCCGGGCGACCGGTAGGAAGTCGTCCTCCGGCTCGTCCATCGAGAAGCCGGCGACGGTCTGCAACATCTCGTCTTTGCCGGTCTGGTAGCGGTCGCGATGCGTGCGATCGTCGGGAATCGAGCGGGCGTAGTTGCGAATGACGGCCCACGAGGCGTAGGTGCTGAACTTGTATCCGCGCATGTAATCGAACTTCTCGACAGCGCGCATCAAGGCCAGATTCCCGTCGCTGATGATCTCGAAGAAATCCTGCCCGCGATTGGCGTGCCGCTTCGCGATGCTCACCACCAGCCTCAGGTTGGACTGCGTAATCTGGTTCTTGACCCTTCCGGCTTGCTCGAGCAGATCCTCGACACGGTCCAGCTCGGCCGCCGAAACCGTCTCCGGGTCGATTGGGGCCCGCAGGCGGTCCGCCTTGAATTTCAGATAATTCAGCTTACGAAAGATGGCGACCTCACCCTCAGGCGTCAGCAGCGCGATGCGGAAAAGCTGCTGTAGATAGGGCGGCAGATCGGCCGGGATGCGCTTCGAGCTGACCGGTTTCTGTGCGACGACCGGGGTCAACGCCTCGCACTCGAGGATGTCCCGATCGGCGGTAGCCGACTCGAACTCCTCGCTGGGGACGAACTCGATCTTGCGCGCCTTGAACTCGCGAGCCCGCATCTGCGTTATGGTTCGATAGATCCACCCCACCGGCTTGTCGAATCGCTTCGCAAGGGCTTTGACGCTAGCGCCGTCGTTGTAGCCTTCCCAGACCGAGAGTCGCTGGTCGTTGGCCGCAACGTCCAAGGTGGAGCGGTTGAAGACGCCGGCTTTGGGGTGGGCCTCGTCGTAGTGTTTGAGGATCAGGCGAATCGTTTCGACCGCCCGCCCGGCCCGAGCGGCCACAACCCGCGCCACCGCGTTGATCGTCCGCTCGCCCTGCTCCGACAGCTGGCGGGCTTCGTCGATAATGGCCCTGCGCTCCTCCTTGGAAAGCTGTGAAAACGTGCTGCCGCGCTGCACCAAGTCGATGTTTCCCGCCACGAAACGACGCACACAACGATCGGGGAACGCAAGCCGCGTTCGGCGGTCGGGATAGCGCAGCTTCCAGCCGACCAGACCGCGCCGTCGCCAGCGAAAGATCGTCTTGGTGCTGACGTCAAATCGCGCCGCGAGCTCGGCTGCGGAGAAAAACGCCCCCGGCCAACGGTCGGCGTGGATATTGGCACTCTCGCTGATTTCCTCGGCCAGGGCGACCAGGTCGGTTCGCAGCGGATCGCCGTCGAGCAGTTGGGATCCCCGCTCTTCGTCGCCGGCCCGCGGACGGAATCCGGTCACCGCGTGGCAAACGAAATCGTAGGGATAGCACTTTCCCGCCTCGACCACGGTCAGCAGGAACTCGATATTGGCGAGTTGTTTGAGCCGAAGTCGAACGGGGCCGCGTTTCAACTGCGTCGCGAGCCCGCCGACACATGGGGAGAGATACTTCCTCGGCATGGTTGTCAACCCATCTGCGGGCGCACCAACCCCCGCCACCACATTCAACCGGGAAAAAAGCAAAGATCACAGAATGAACAAAGGTAAGGGCACTTCCCGGCCGTTTGTCGTCGCTGGCTTGGCTCCTCGTTTCCTAAGCTGTCCTCTATCGATACTCGGGAACGAGCTACTTATGATTGCCGGTACATTATCAGCTATCGGCTACGGCGGGTCAAGCGAATAATCCGAGCCGAACTCATCGCGCCACCTGGTAAACCGACCCGCATCCCTGAGTATTCCATACGTCCTATCATAGGTTGCAGTTTATCGGGCGTTTAACGCTCGTCCAAGCTGCAGCCTGAAACCGACGGATGGAGCTCGGCGC
>JACZRH010000349.1 GCA_022574815.1 Planctomycetota bacterium
CGCACGGGAAGCGCGTCGAGATCGGTTCGCACCATGATCGTTGGGCCGGGCCCGTTCTTCATCAACGCGACCACGCCATGACCTCCCACGCCGGTGGTGACGGTGTAACCGACCGCGCGAAGTTCCTCGGCGAGCCTGGCCGCGGTGCGCTCCTCGTGCAGCGAGAGCTCCGGGTGGCGATGGAAATGGTGATAGAGGGCCAGGAGCGAATCGTACTGTGCGTTCACGCGGTCGGTGATTCGGCGGATCTGCGCCGATGTCACGCGCGGCTCGGCGCCTTGCGACGCACGTACGGCGATCGCCACGAGCAGGATGGCGGCGCCGAGCCGAAAGAGGGCGACCGAGCTTCGAACGAGTCTCATGGTATGGTTCCTTTCCGCATCAACCCTCTTTGTATGCGTATGGCGCAAAAAACCAGGGTGACGGATCGCGGAACGGCTCCATCCCCGGCGTCCCTGCGGTCGGAAATCGCCCGATTGCGGGCACAGGCCGAAGCGCAGCTCGCGGTCATCGACGGGCTTCAGGCGAATCAGAAGCGTCGGGCGCAGTTGGCGGCGTTGCGGCGGCCGCTAACGGGGACCCTGCGCTCTTACCCCAGACCGGTCCGGGATGAACTCGAAAACACCGCCTTCGTGATCGTCAATCACGCCGATCGGCTGCGCGACGAGCTCGGGCTGAACGACGCCGCGCAGCGCTCCTATCGGCGAGCGATACAACTGTTTCCGGATTCGCGCTGGGCCGAGGTCGCCCGGCAGCGACTGAGCGACTTCGAACCCATGCCGGGAGAGACCCGATGAGCCGCACAATCCTGTCTATTGCCCTTCTGCCCTTGCTATCGATTGCGACTTATGCGCAGCCCGAAGCAGCGCCGACCGGCGCGACGGCCGGCTGCCTGTTGAAAATTCGATGCGACCCGAGCGTGCTGACGCTGAACTTCGAGACACTCAACGCGCTGATTGGTACCGGCGGGATCACGTCTAAAGCGACGCAGCAGGCCTTTGGGAAGAAGGCCGTCCCGCAACCCCACGCGTTGCGATTCCACACGTCGTTCGCATTGGCGAACGCCGACGGCGGTCGCGTCAATGCCATTCTGAACCAGGAATTCAGCCCCGTGAGCGAGGCGCTGGGCGCCGATCTGGCTTACGTTGTGTGCAAGTTGTCGGTCACCATCAAACCGGCCGACGACAACGCCTCGCCCACTATGGATCCCAAAGCATTCTTGGAGGCGTTTGCAGCTCAAATAGAGAAGGCGTTGTCCGCCGCCAGTGAAGATGAGCTGCGCCGGCTTCAGGAACGGTTGCTCCGGTTCAGCGGGAAAGAAAAACTAGCCAGAGCGCGATTGGATGACCTGCGGGCGAAGCTTCTGAGTCGGGTAGAGGCCCACGACGGCATGGCGTTGAGCCGCGACGTGCTCATTGGGGAAATCACCGAGCTGCGCCGCCAGGCATCGACGCTCGAGATGGATCGGATGGCCACGGAGAGCCGGCGTTATGCCCTCGAAAAACACATTGCCCAGCTCGGCAAGGAATCGCCTGCCCGAAAATGGAACCATGCCATCCTGGGGGAGTTGGAGCGGGTCGTCCAATTCCGCGAGCAAGAAGTGGCACGTCTGGCCAAGCTGCGCGAAAACGACTACGTCAGTGATGCCGCGCTGCGCGGGGCCGAGGAGGCCCTCGCCATGGCGCGCATCAGGTTGTTCGAGCAACGAAACCTCGTCGAGGGCGGCGCGGGCCGCAGCGAGCTGGTCGCGAGTCTGAATCGAGACCTCGTCATGCAGTCCGTCTCGATCGTGGAGCTCGAGACGCGGCTGGCGTTCGTCAAGCGACGCCTGGTCGAAATCAAGAAGAAAGGTTTGTTGCGCATCGCCGATGGATTTGAAATGATGCGCCAGATTGAGCTGCCGCAAGCCGAAACGGCGCTGGCCCGCGCGATCGAAGAGCATGCGAACATGCAAGCACGGCTCGAGGCTTTCGCGCAGCCGACCGTCACCATTATTGCCGGCCAATAGTCCCGACGAAGACGATGCGTTTCGCGCATCGCGCCGCGCATTGCGAGGCGCCGCCGGCCCCTGAAGCGCGGCGCTGTACGCGCATGGGCCGGTCGGTATCATCCCCGCATGGCCGCAACCGAACGCAAGCAGCGCGATCCGATCGACGAATCCCGCATGTCGATCGGCGAACACCTGGAGGAGCTGCGCACCCGCCTCATCCGCAGCTTGACCGCGCTGGTCGTTGTCTGCGTGGCCTGCATCTGGCCCGCCAAGTTCCTGCTGAGCATCATCGCGCGGCCGGTCTTGATCGTGCTGCGCAAGCACGACCAGCCGATGTCGTTTCTCCAAACGGCCCCGACCGAGGCGTTTCTGATGTACGTCAAGGTCGTCGTGATCTGCGGGCTGCTCATCGCGGCGCCGTACGTCATCTACCAGCTTTGGAGTTTCGTCGCGGTGGGCTTGTACAAGCGCGAGAAGGCCTGGGTGATGCGGCTCGTGCCCGTGAGCGTGGGCCTGTTCTTCGCGGGCGTGGTCTTCATGTACACACTCGTGCTGCCGGTGAGCCTGAATTTCCTGGTCGGCTTCGGCGCGTGGCTCCCCATGCCGTCGGCGCAGCCCAATCGGCTGGAACAGATGCTGATCGGCGGGCGCGATTCGGCGGCGCCGACGTCGCAAATGAGCCTGGCGGAAGCGCCGGCGGTGCCCGTGCTCGAGCGCGACCCCGAAAGCCCGCCCGTCGGCGCGCTGTGGTTCAACGACAGCGACCGAAAGCTCAAGCTGCGCGGCGTGGAAGAGACGTTCTCGCTGCAACTGCTGCGCGACGCACACCACTCGATGGTGACCACCCACTTCAAGATCGGCGAATACCTGACCTTCGTGCTGGTCATGACGCTCGCGTTCGGGTTGGCGTTTCAGATGCCGCTGATCGTGATCTTCCTGGTGCGCTCCGGGATCGTGAAGCTCGAAGTGATGCGCCGCTCCCGCAAGATCGTGGTCCTGCTGATCGTCTTCATCGCCGGCATGCTCGCGCCGCCCGACCTGATGAGTCACCTGCTGCTGTCCGGTCCGATGTGGCTGCTGTTCGAGCTGGGGCTCGTTCTGGCCGCCCGCAAACAGCCGGAGCCGGCTTCGGACTGACTCGCTCGGAATGACGATGTTCAGCGTTTCTCGCTTCAAGTAGCATGACGGTGGCATGACGCTTGAACGCATCACCGAGAAACTCGTCCGGGCCGCGAACACGTTGTGTTTTGCGGCGCCGACCGCGTACGTCTACAACCCGCTCGACTACGCCCGCGCGACGCACGACGCCTACGTGAGCCGGTACGCCAAGCCCACGTGCGAGGTGTTGCTGCTGGGCATGAATCCCGGGCCCTGGGGAATGGTGCAGACCGGTGTGCCGTTCGGTGAGGTCAACGCCGTCCGCGAGTGGTTGAAGATTGACGGGCCGATCGGCCGGCCGAAGAAAGAGCACCCGAAGCGTCCGGTGCAGGGCCTGGCGTGCCCGCGCAGCGAGGTCAGCGGGGCGCGGCTCTGGGGCTGGGCCAGGGCGACCTTCGGCACGCCGGCGCGGTTCTTCAAGCGGTTTTTTGTCGCGAATTATTGTCCGCTCGCGTTCCTCGAAAACAGCGGGCGGAATCGAACACCGGACAAGCTGCCGGCGGTCGAACGGGAACCTCTGTTCGCCGCCTGCGACGAAGCACTGCGCGGCTTGATCGATCATTTGAAGCCGCGCCGCGTCATCGGCGTCGGCGCATTCGCCGAGTCGCGGCTGCGTGCGGCCCTGACGACGGAAGACCCGCGGATCGGGCGTATTCTGCACCCCAGCCCCGCCAGCCCCGCGGCCAACCGCGACTGGTCGGCGACCGTGACGCGGCAATTCGCCGAGTTGGGCGTGGCCCTGCCGAGCTGAGCATGCCCAAGAGCCGTCGGCACGGCGCGAAAGCCGGTCGCTACGATCATTGATTCTCGAACCATCGTCCGGCATCATCTCGGGCGCCGGACGTACGCAAGGAGTGGAACATGCCATCCGTCGGCATCCTCGGCGCCGGGCCTATCGGTCTCCTGACACTCCAGGCCGCAAAGGCCGCCGGGGCTAGCGCCGTTTACGTCTCCGAACCGGCTCCCGAACGAGCGCGCGTCGCT
>JACZRH010000350.1 GCA_022574815.1 Planctomycetota bacterium
ACGTTCAGCGCTGCATCGGCGCCCAAATCCAGATGGCCGGCAAATCGCGAGCCTTCGGCGCGCGGAACGAATTCAAGCCGCAGCGATCCCGGACCCTTGGCATCCACATGCGGCAGCCACTGTGAAAGCACCGGCGCGCGATCGAAGAGTTCGGCGAAGTCGGCAGTCTCAAACGCGAGTTGAAGGCTGGAGGTTCTGAGCCGGTGCAAGAGCCCATCGAGGGACGACGCGTCGGACGACGCGTCGGACGGCGGTTCGGAGGAATCGACCGGCCAATCGCCCGTGACCGCAAGGGTTGAACGACCGATTGTCACGTCGCACCGCTGCCAGTGCCACTGGCCCGCTCCAAGATGATTGAGCGTGAGCGCCAGGCGTTTGGTCTCGCCCGCCGGCAGATTCACTCGATCATCCCACACGATTCGCGACTGTGTCGCATCGAGTCGAATGTCGTAACGCTCGCTTTGAATCGTTCGCGCGTAGTCGAACTCGAACTCGCAAGGCCCATCGGCTCGAAAGCTGAGTGCTGAGTGCTGAGTGCTGAGTGCTGGAACCAGAATCGCGAGTTGCTTTCGCAAGACATCCAGCGAATCGGCCCGGCCTGACAAAGTAACGACCGCCTGGCGTTGCGAATGGGGATCGATAATTGCGGCGAGTCCGCCTGCGGCGGATCGGCCGGTCAGCGAAAAGGCCGGCGGCGCGTCATATTTCAATTTCGAGAACTCGACATATCCAGCCTGCGGATCCCAACGGCCTGCGATGCTGAGGCTGGACTGCTCAAACAACGGCCAGGATCGGCCCCCGCTCAACAATATCGTCGGCCGGTACAGCTCAACGTCTGCGGAAAACGTGATGTTCAAATCCTCTGAGATCTGCACCTCAAGCGACCCATCGCTGAAGCCTCTGAGCGCTTGCACGCCCTCGAAGGGAATAAACAATCGTGGCACTTGCCGGAGATCCAGATCGCGCCATTGGATGGACCCGCCGCCGCCGAGCGGTGCGTCGGCGCTGAGGCGAGGCGTGGTGATCTCACCGCTGACGGCCACGCGGCCCCCTGCATCTTCATCCGCCGCTTGGTGTCCGCCCTCGACGTTGACGCGTCCGGTTGAAGGAGTCAAACTGAACTTGAGCGTTGGCAAGACGATCTGTTGTTGGTCGCTGCCGATCTCGATGGCGGAGGGACGCAGGTCGATGAAATTCAACGTGAGGCCGGTGATGTCGAACAACCGAGCCGGCAAACGGGCACCGCCGCGATCGTTCAAGTCGGCGATGTTCAGGGCGCCCTGTTCGTTTACGACCGCCCAGCATTGAGGCTGCCGGATCTGGATGCGTTCGAACGGAGCGGTGTTTATGCCCAACAAGTGACCGAGTAACCGCGCCGGCCGGGCCAGTGCATATCGGCTGAGTGGAATTGACAATTCTTCTGCTTCCGCGAGCGCGCCGTCGCCGAAGACGACTTGGACGGGTGACTGATTCAGAATGGCCGGGACTGCGAACACGTGGTTCGTTGCGCGCCCGGCGAGGACGTCGGCCCTTACTCTTTCTGAGGCAGCGGCCTTCGACCGGTGGTTGCGGTCTGATCGAACTCCGTCAACTGCTCGATGCTCCTGCTCGCTCCTCATGCGGCGGGCTCTTTTTGAAAGGCGCGCTGGCGGTAAAGGTGCTCGAACAGGTTGCCTTCGTGCGGTTGGTCCCAACTGATCTGATAGGTCGGGATCGGGCCGATGTTCAAGCGGTCCACAATCGGCGATCTCATCAGCGCGGCGGAGAGTTCTGGGTCAGCCGTGAGCGCACTGACGATCAGCGAAGGCCCGATCGCGTCGAGAAAATCCGCGGTCGGGCATTCGACGACGGCGGCGTACGGAAACAAGAATTCGCGGTTCGCCAGCGGATGCTCTCTGTCTTCGCACCAGACGATCGTCGGCAGCAACCACGCGCAGCGCCCACGCCTCACGAGCCGCGGCGAGCCGCGGGTTTGCTCGGTCAAGTCGATCGCGCCTTGGACGCTCAGGTCGCGGTCGATCGTCGCCGAGATGGCTTCGGCGACGCCCGGGTTGTTGAACGCCGCGATTTCGGCTTTTGGATCGTCGGCCGGCAGCGCCTCGACCTTCGCCAGCCGTTTGGCGAGTGCCTCGGCGATCGCGCGGCCGTGTCGCGGGGTCCAAACTCCAGACGCGTTAATGCACGACCGCCCGCCGTTGGCCGCAATGGAAGAGGCCATCAGGTCCAGGTGCTTTTCCCAGTCGTCCGCGCAGTCGTCGCCGAGCACGATCTTGCTGTAACCGGGACCATGCACCTCGACGCGCGGGTCGTTTTCGTAAGGCCGGACCGTCGCGCCGCCGCCGAAGAGCATCGAGCGGTCGACACTACGCAGCAGTTCGCCGGCCCCGGCGTGGTCGGTGGGATAGAACCCGAACGCCTCGCGCGGCACGCCGGCAGCGGCGAAGGCCTCGATGATCCGCAGCGGCGTCCAGGGCTCTTCGCGGCCGGGCTTGAGCACGACCGGCGCCTTGAACGCGATCGCCGGCACCCACAACGAATGCACGCCCGGCGAATTGCTCGGCAGGACCGCGCCGAAAATCCGCCCTGCGCGAAAGAAGCTGAGCATGTGCCCTTCGCGTTCGCCATAGCCGCGGTCTAGGATTTCGAGCTCCAGCCCGCGCGTCAGCCCCCCTACCACCGTCTCCATCTCGTCCAGCACCTTGCGGATCTTCTCGGCGTTCCGGCGGCAATACGTCACCGGCATGCCGGTCGTCGCGGAGAGCTGTTCGATGTACGCGTTGAAGGACTGCGTTTCCCCGTCCGGGTCGCCGAGCGGCAGGTCCGCGCTGCAAAACAGTTCGGCGGCCTTGCGGCTCATTTCAATCAGATCGGCGACGGTGAACGCCTCCAGCACGTCGTCGCGCATCCGCAGAATATCCCGCCGCACCATGCCGCTGTTGGCTTGGCTGACGAGCGCCACGAGCTCGCCGGTCGCGTGGTGAAGGATCTCGGCCCTTTCGGCGCTCTCGTAAGGTTGTCCGCGCCGCAGCACTGGAATATGGAGCATCGGAACGCCGCCTTGTTCTTACGGCCCGTTTCGGCGGGAGAATCATCGGGCGGTGCTTTACAATGGAGCCGATGGGAGTCGAACCCACGACCTCTTGCATGCCATGCAAGCGCTCTCCCAATTGAGCTACGGCCCCGCCGGTGTCCCGTTCAGGGTTCTGCAATGGTCAGGGGCGGACTTGAACCGCCGACACACGGATTTTCAGTCCGTTGCTCTACCAACTGAGCTACCTGACCGGCTGCTCAAACGGCGTCTCGGCCCGATCGCTCGTTACGGCAGACGCGACTTGGGTCCATTTAGAGCCGCACCGTCGAGCATTGCACCCTATCCCGCGCTTTTGGCGCCGTCAAGCGCGGACGTGATTCTGATGAGGTGTCGAGCCGGTCGCGGTGACAACCACGGTCGTTTGACACACCGTCCCCCGCTCGCTAAGCATAAGCGATTCTTCCCGAGCGATCCCTACGACGCGAGGAAGCCGCGGGCTTCAACCCACGCCGTCGCCCGCGCCAGCGGCCCCCGTATCCGATCCGGGTCGTCGAAAAGCCGGACCGGATAAATGCCGACATACAGGTATGACTACGCCGAGAGCTGACCGAGGAGACCTAATGGCCAAACAAGTCGCGACGAACATCACCTGGCACGAGGGGCACGTCGAGCGCGCGGACCGCAACAACCTGCTCAAACAGAGCGGCGCGACGATCTGGACCACCGGCCTCAGCGCCTCGGGCAAGAGCACCGTCGCCTTCACCGTCGAACACGCCCTCGTCGAGCGCGGATACCTGTCCTACGCCCTCGACGGCGACAACATCCGCCACGGGCTGAACAAGAACCTCGGCTTCTCCCCCGAGGACCGCACCGAGAACATCCGCCGCATCGGCGAGGTCGCCAAGCTGTTCGCCGACGCCGGCATCGTCACCCTCGCGTCGTTCGTCAGCCCCTATCGGGCCGATCGCGACGCGGTTCGCACACTGCACGACGAGGCCGGGCTGCCGTTCGTCGAGGTGTT
>JACZRH010000057.1 GCA_022574815.1 Planctomycetota bacterium
CGGCTGAGGTTCCCGGGTACGCCAACGGAAACAGTCTTGCCGAAGGGACGGAAGTCCGCTTCGATCTCGAGCCCGAACGATTCCACTTTCTGTGACCGACAAAGATTGGTGGAAAAAAGCGGTCTTCTACCAGATCTATCCCCGCAGCTTCTACGACGCCAACAACGACGGCATCGGTGATCTCGCCGGGATCACCCAAAGGCTGGACCACCTGAACGACGGGAAGGGCGGCGGGTTGGGCGTCGACGCGATCTGGATTTCCCCTTTCTATCCCTCCCCCATGGCCGACTTCGGCTACGACGTCAAGGATTATTGCGATATCGATCCGGTTTTCGGAAACATGGCCGATTTCGAGAATCTGGTCCGGGAAGCCCACCGGCGAGGCATCAAGGTGGTCATTGATTTCGTGCTCAACCACAGCTCCGATCAGCACCCCTGGTTCCAAGAATCCCGGCAGGACAGAAAGAATCCAAAGGCCGACTGGTATCTCTGGGTCGACCCCCGAAAGGACGGCAGCATCGACCCCGGAGGGATGCCGTCCTCCGCGCCCTCTGGGAAGCCGTTGGCGGCGGAGGGCTCCCCGCCGAACAACTGGCTCTCGGTCTTCGGCGATTCCGGATGGACGTTTGAACCCAAGCGAGGACAATTCTACTTCCACAGCTTCCTCAAAGAGCAGCCCGACCTGAATTGGTACTCGACTGCGGTCCAGGAGGCCATGTGCAATGTGGTGCGCTTTTGGATGAAGAAAGGGGTGGATGGGTTCCGCCTGGACGCCGTGGACTGCTGCGCCTACGATCCCGAACTCAGGGACAATCCGAGGCGGGATCCCAACGCCATCATCATCGCCGCACACGCGAAAGACAGTCCCATCTACCAATACACGCTGACCCGTTCCCGGGACATCGACAGGAATGTAGAGATCATGAAGCTGCTGCGAAGGGTTTTCGACGAGGGCGGGGTCGATCTCGCCCAGCAGCAGGGCACGCAGGCCGAAGCGCTCTTTGGCCCGCTGGTATTTCTTGAGCGCGCACGCGAGGCCGTCGGGCAGCGAGGTAATGCGTCCCATGCGGGTGGGGATCTGGAGCGACGAGCCGATGCCGTCGAGCTGTTTGATGACGTGCTTCAGGCTTCCGCCGGCCCGCAGCCAGAGCGAGACAATGCGGCAAATGCCCTCGAGGTCGCTGGTGGCGACGTCGCCGCCCTTGCCGAGCTGGGCGAAGACCTCGAGCTCTCGATCGCTGTGCGGGTCGACCGTGATCTTGACGTGCATGTTGCCGAAGGGCGTCATCTGCCGGATGCGCAGGCCGGAGACGATGGTCGGCAGGTCGAGCGGTTCGATGGTTTGGTGAATTGGCGCGTCGATTCGGGAAGTGGAAATTTCCGGCGTTCGACGACCGGCAGCAGGGTCGGCCGGCATGCGCGTGTTCACGGCTGGCGACGTTTCGAAGCACTCTTCTGCGGGCAGGACGCCCGCGCCACCCTTCGTGCCCGCGCTACCCTGGGTGCCTGGGTGCCTTGGTGCCTGGGTGCCTTCTTTTTCTTTCTTCAACGCCATCGGCTGAAAATCGCGGCAGCCGTCGCGGTAGACGGTCACGCCCTTGCAATTCAGGTTGAACGCGAGGCGGTAAATCTGCTCGACATCCTGCGGCGTCGCGGCCGCGGGGAAGTTGATGGTCTTGCTGATGGACGAGTCGCAGTGCCGTTGGAAGGCGGCCTGCATCTTCATGTGCCATTCGGGCGCGATGTCGTGGGCACAGACGAAGACGCGCTTCAGGTCGTCGGGCACCTCGTCGAGGTGCGCCAGCGTCCCTTCCCGGGCGATCCGCTCGAGCAATTCGTCGGTCAGAATCCCGCGATCGGCCGCGACCTCGCGAAACGTGTCGTTGACCTCGAGCAGCGGCTGCTCGCCCTGCTTCTGCCCGCGCAGCACGTTGCGCAGAAAAGCGAGCGAGAACATCGGCTCGATGCCGCCCGAGCAGTTGGCGATGATGCTGATCGTTCCGGTGGGGGCGACGGTGGTGGTGCAGGCGTTGCGCATCAGGCGGTTGTGCTTGGTCTGCCAGGTGCTGCCCTGCCAGTTGGGGAAGCAGCCGCGCTGCTTGGCGAGCTGCTCGCTGTAGTCGTGGGCCTTGTCGTTGAGGAACTTCATGAAGCGTTCGCCCCACGCGACGCCGTCGTCGCTGTTGTATGCGACGCCGAGCTTGAACAGCGCGTCGGCGAACCCCATGAGTCCGACCCCGATCTTGCGGTTGGCCTTGCACATATGGTCGATTTCGGGCAGCGGGTATTTGTTCGCGTCGATGACGTTGTCGAGAAAACGCGTCGCGACGTGGATGGCCCGCTCGAGCCCGTCCCAATCGACCTCGGCCTCGTCCGTACACGGGCTTTCAATGAACAAACCCAGGTTCACGCTGCCCAGGTTGCACGCCTCGTACGGCAGCAGCGGCTGTTCGCCGCAGGGATTGGTCGATTCCATGCGGCCGACGTGTGGCGTGGGGTTGTGCTCGTTGATGCGGTCGATGAAGACCACGCCGGGCTCGCCGGTTTTCCAGGCGTTGTTGACGATGATGTTCCAGATGTCGCGTTTGGTGTAGATCTTGCCGGCGAGCTCGGGCGGCAGATCGCCGGTGAGCCGCGGCGCAGTGTAGTAGCAGGCGCGTGAGCGCGGCGTGACCGCGTCGACACACTCGATCTCGATCAGGTTGCGGAGGTCGTGTTTCCAGATGTCGTAGTCGCGCGGGATGACGTAGGCCTTGCCGCTGCGCGGGTTGCGCACGATCTGCGGCGAATCGGGCTCTTCGAGAAACTCGCTCATCCAGACGTCGGTCACCTTGACCGAGATGTTGTAGTTCGTGAATTGCTCGAGGTCCTGCTTCGCGTGCAGGAACTTGAGGATGTCGGGGTGATGGACGTACATCATGCCCATGTTGGCGCCGCGGCGGAACGCGCCCTGCTGGATCGCGTTGGTCGCCTCGCTGAACGCGCGCCAGAAGCTGATCGGCCCGCTGGTGGTGCCGCCGCTGGACTGGATGAAATCGCCGGTGGGCCGCAGCTCGTCGAACGCGAACCCGGTGCCGCCGCCGGCCTTCTGAATGAGGGCGGTGTGTTTGATGCTGTCGAAGATCTCGCTGATCGAGTCGCGGACCGGGAGCACGAAACAGGCGCTGAGCATGCCGAGCTCGCGGCCGGCGTTCATGAGCGTGGGGGAGTTCGGCATGAAGCGGCCGGAGGTCATCACCTCATAAAACCGATCCTCCCATCGCTGGCGTTCGAGCGCGTTGGTCCCGTAGCGGGTTTCGACTTCGGCGATGGTCCTGGCGACGCGCCGGAAGAGCGTGGCGGGTTGTTCGATGCACTCGCCGGCCTCGTTCTTCTTGAGGTAGCGGGCTTCGAGCACCTTGCGGGCGTTCTCAGTGAGTGCGGGCTCGGCAACGGTGTTTTGGGCGGGGGCGACGGGACTTCGGTCGGTCGCGAGCGGGGCCATCCGTGAACTCCTCCACGCGGGAAAAAGGTATGAATCAGGTGCGATAATCGCTGCAAAATCCTTAACGCGGCGACATGCAACCGCGGTCGCCCGCCAGGAACTCGGGTTACCCCAAGAATTGGGCGGCATCCGCTAGTGTAGCACAACATGTGGTGGTCGTCAAACAAAAAACCGCGGAATTGCGAGATTCTTGCAAGGCCTGGTAGAATAAGAACTTGGGAACGAGCCAACCACAAAACAATGGGGTAAGGCGCCGTCCCCACCACCAGATAGTGCGCCTGCGATCAGAGTTTCGACCCGGGCCCAATCATGCCCTTACTTATACCTAATGTAATGTCTGTGTCCCCGCAGTTCAAACGCGAAACGCCCGGTCAGAATGCGGGTAACGCGGCCCCCATCTTCTGCCCGGGTTCTGATGGAGTCGGCTTACGGAACGGTTGAGCCGCCGGAGGCTTACGCGCCGCGCGACAATGCATATTGCACGTGCAGCGCCGTGCCCCACGGCAACATGTCCTCATCGATATTGAAACGCGGATGGTGGTGCGGGTAGTGGCACTGCTTGTCCGTGTTGCCCGCCCCGAGGAACACGAACGCGCCGGGGACCTTCTGCAAATAGTACGCGAAGTCCTCGCCGCCGCCGATCGGCGGGATGGGCAGCAGCTTGCGCTCGTCGAATCCGACTAGCCGCGCCGCGGCGAAGGCTTGCTCGACGGCCTTGGCGTCGTTGATCACGACCGGGTAGCCCGGTTCGATCTCGACCTCGGCGCGGGTGCCCAGGGCTAAGGCGGTCGTTTCGGCGATTTCTTTGACGCGCTTGCAAACGTGCTTGCGAACGGTCTCGTCGAGATTGCGAATGGTGCCGCGCAGCGCGACGGACTCCGGCAGGACGTTGTCGGCGGTTCCGGCGTTGATGCGCGTGACGGACACAACCGCACTGTCGGTGATGCTGATGGAGCGGCTCGTGATGGTTTGCAGCGCGACAATTACATGCGCCGCAGCAACGATCGGGTCGGCGCATTGTTCCGGCATCGCCGCGTGCCCGCCCTTCCCGTGGATCGTGATGCCGAAGTCGTTGACGGCCGACATGATGGCCCCGGCCCGCGTGCCGAGCTCGCCGGGTTGCAGTTGCGACGAAATGTGGATGCCGAAGATCGCATCGACATTGTTGAGCACGCCGCCCGCGATCATCGGTGCGGCCCCGCCCGGATAGGCTTCCTCGCAGGGCTGAAAGACGAAGCGGACCGAGCGGCGGAGTTGATCCTTCTTTTCTTTCAGGATGGCCGCGGCGCCGAGCAGCATCGCGGTGTGCGCGTCGTGCCCGCAGGCGTGCATGGCCCCCGCGTTGCGCGAGGCATACTCGACTTCGTTTTCCTCCTGGATCGGCAACGCGTCGAAGTCGGCCCGCAGCGCCAGCGCGGGGCGATCGTTCACGCGCAGGTTGGCCGTCAGGCCGTGCGTGTCACCGATCCGCCGTTCGGTCTCGTAGCCCATCCGTTCGAGCTCGTCGGCGATGTATCTCGCGGTTTGCTCTTCCTGCCCACTGATTTCGGGATGGGCGTGCAGGTGGCGCCGCCAAGCGACGAGTTGGTCGGCGATCGCATTCGCGTCCTGGAGCGTGGTTTCGGGCATTGCGGCTCTTTCCAAGAGATCGATTCGTTTGCGGCAAAGGTTCGTGTCGTTTTCGCGAGCGGATTTGCCCGCCCGCCGATCGCAAGATAGTATCCGCCCATCGAGCCGCGCGGCAAGTTCACCGCGGGCCGGAGGTATGGAGTATGTGGTCGTTCGGGATTCTTTGTGACGAGTTCCGCGTCAGTTCGCGCTTGTACCTCAAGCTCGACATCGAGCCCTCGCGCGAAGCGCTGCTCCATTTCTTCGAGCGCATTCGGCGGGCCTATCCCGGGATGTCGCGCCTGCGGCGGCGCGAGGACTCCGGGCTCGTGCTCGAAGAGGAAGCGGGCGAATCCGACGCGCGGCGGCTGCTTCGGATCGACCGCGCGGCGCTGAAGTTCACCTACCACAATCCGCCCGACCGCGACGACGTGGCGCGCTTCGGCGACCTGATTCTCAACCAGGCGCCGGCCCACCTGACTCTCAGTCCGCTGGACATCGACTATATGGAGGTCGCGTACACGTTCGACCTCGAATACCGCGGCAACCATGACGAGCTCGTCGCCGAGGCGCTCTTCGCCGATCATCCGCTGCTGGGCAGATTTGCCGGCGACGGGCAACGCGTCATCGACTGCCAGCCCTTCATCGGCATCACACTCAGCGACGACTGCGACCTGCAAGCCTTCCTCGAGATCAAAGGGCGCACTACCACCTTCGAGGTTCGCTCCGGGGAGTACGAGTCCGTGCCGCTGAGCGCCCGTCTGACGCTGCGGCAGTACAACGGCAACGCGACATTCGAGAACCTCGCCGCGGTCCATCGTGATCTGCTGGTTCGCGGGGAGGAGCTCTCCGCCGAACGCGCCGTACCGCTCGTCGTTCAGCCGCTGGCCGCGGCGATCGCCAGCCGGCGGTAGAGGCTTCGACGGCTCATTTCACGCCAGCGGTGCGGCGGTTGCCGCGTCGGCTCGTCAGATCCATTCCACCCAACGACACGGCCAGCATCGTCAGAAACGTGGGCAGACACAGCCCCAGCGGCGCCAGGAGCCACGCCGGGAAAAAGTCCGCGCTCGAGAAAATGCTGGCCGCTTCATTGCAAGTCTAGGGGCTTCCCGCGTGTCCCGGCAGGCCTGCTCCGGCGATCTGCTGCCATCGCCGCGAGCCGGGACCGACCCAAACCGTGTACACCTCGTACTCGGCGCGGGTAAGATGAAATAGAGCCGCAGCGGCCCGGCGGCCCGGCTTGACGAGGCCTCAGCCCCGGGAGCGGCAAGAAAGGGACCCGATGGCCTGGTGGGAACGAGACTACCAAAAAGCACCCTACCGCGATCGGACGTCCTTCGGCGGCGGCATCCGCCGACCGCCCAGCGGCGCCTTGGCGCTCATTGTTACCCACACGGTCGCCTTCCTGGTCGTCATGATGCTGCGCTTCGACGCCGGCCGAGAGTTGGCGGAAAAGCTCGCGCTATCCGCGGACAGTTCGCATGGGATCGGCATCCTGACACACCCCTTCGCGACCGGGAGCCTGCTGACGCTGGCGATCGTGATCTTTGTCACTTGGACGATCGGCGCGCGGATCGAAGAGCGCAACGGCACCCGGCGGCTGTTTGCACTCTACGTCGCCGGAAATCTCTTCGCCGGCCTGGGCTTTTTTGTCCTGGCCCGCCTGACTCCCGACCTGGCTAAATTCGAGCTCGACTATCCGGTCGGCGGCCTGACCGCTTGGTGCGTGGTGTCGCTGCGCGGCCTGGGCGGCGAGCAGGTGAATGTGCTCGGCAAAATGCAGTCCGTCGCGCGCCTCGCTACAATCTGCGTCCTGGTCATCGTGGGGCTCACCCTCGCGCTTCGTGGCCGAGCGGCGGTCGCGTGGCTCGCCGCCATCGCCATCGGCGGTCTGACCGCGCTCGTCCTGGAGCGTTTGCCCGAGCTACGGGGCTGGAAACTACCGCGCCGCCGCCGGCCAACTCGACGCCGCCCCACCGTGCGGCCTTCGATTCGGCGGGATACCACGAGCGAACCGGAACCACAGGTGGACGACGTCCTGGCGAAGATCAGCCGCGAAGGTCTGAATTCGCTGACTCCCGACGAGCAGAAGCGGCTCGAAGCCGCTCGCCGTGCCATGCGGGAGAAGTCCTCGCGGTCGTTGCGGTAGTCCGACAAATCCGATCGGCGATCCACCGGTAGTGGGGCAGTTTGCGTCAGAGCCGCCCAGTCCCCAAGGCGGACGCCGTAAGAACCCGGCGGCTCCGTCGAACGGCCATTACGGACCGGCCGGAGTAGTGGTTCTCTGCTTGCGGAAGACGCAGATTTCGAGCATACTTTCTAATTCGATTGTTTTCCGAATCTCAACGGCGGAGGGCGTGAATGGGACCAACGCTGGACACGCTTCGCGAGCTACAGCAGATTGAGTTGCAAATCGTGGACATTCGCAGCCAATTGGCGGCGCACGAGCGCCGCGTCCAGGCACAGAACGCCAAACGACAAGCCGCGCTTGAAGCGCTGGAAAAAGAGCGCGCGGAGTTGACGCGCGTGCAGATCGACCTCGACGAGCTCGACCTCGATCTCAAGTCGCGCACCGCCAGCGCCGACCGGCTCCGAGAACACCTCAACGCGGTCAAGACCAACAAGGAATACGCCGCCGTCCTTTCGCAACTTAATACGGAGAAGTCCGACGCGACCAGGGTGGAGAGTCAGGCGCTCCAGAAGCTGGAGGGAATCGATATCAAGAAGGCGCTGGTCGCCGAGTGCTTGCAGGCCGAGCAGAAGGCCGAACAACTGTTGGAGAACGCCAAGACCCAGCTCGAGCAGACCCGCGCCTCGTTCGCGGAGCGTCTCGAGGGTTTGGATCGCCAGCGGGCCACAGTCGCAGCCAAGCTTGAGCCGGGAACCGCGACCCTGTTTGACCGCTTGTCGGAACGCTACGAAGGCGAGGTCGTGGCCAAAATCCTGCGGACCCACCCGCGGCGCGACGAGTTCATCTGCGAGGGGTGCAACATGGGCCTTACGGCCGAAATCGCCAGCGCGCTGCTGACGCGCGACGATGTGAAGACCTGCAAAAACTGCGGTCGGATCCTGTTTATCGAAAAGGGCACCTGAGCGGGAACGATCCGAACGTGGGCCTCATCATTCACATCGACGGAGGGTCGCGCGGCAACCCCGGACCGGCCGGTGCCGGCGTCGTCATCCACCGCGAAGACGGCGCGCTCATCCACGAATCCGCCCACTTCCTCGGCGAGCAGACCAACAACGCCGCCGAATACCTGGCCCTGATCCTCGCCCTGCGCCGGGCGACGCGCTGCGAGAGCAAGGCGATCCGGGTCAATTCGGACAGTCAGTTGCTGGTGCGCCAGATCACCGGCGAGTATCAGGTCAAGAACCCCAAGCTGCTCGAGTTTTACGAACAGGCCCAATTGCTGCTGATCAAAATCCAGCGCTGGACCATGCGGCACATCCCGCGCGAACATAATAGCTGTGCCGACAAGCTCGCGAACATGGCAATGGACCGCGGGGAAAGCGTGCTCGTCTTCGATATCGAGCAGGACGCCGGCGCGAGCATCGAACCCGAACGCGACGCGCCGGTCCCAAAAGGAGCCGACACATCCGATTCCGCATCCCCAAATACCAAGACACCGGCGGATCGCGGCGTGGCGAACGACGAGCCACGCGCCGTTCAAGTTCTGGTCGCCGAGACGCCGAATCCATCGACCTGCCCGGCCCGGAACAGCCCGTCGGCGACGATCCGCATCACGCACACGCTGCCCGCCGGGCTCTGCGTCCACGCCGCCCAGGCCCTGCTCCCGACTGTGATCGCGATACTGAACACGGACTCGAGCGAGTATTCGGCGGTCCCGACCATGACGGTACGCTGTTCACACCCCGAGTGTGCGGCCAGTTTCCACGTGTCGCCGGCCCGCCCGGGGAACGGCTCTCCGCGCCGGGTGGGCGATTGAACGGTGTGTTATGGGTGTCGTCGGCGACGCTTGGATGACGAATCGCGGACAAAAGCGAAAAAAGACCGGCTCGGAAGGGCTCCCAAGAGTCCGAGCCGGCTGATTGCGTTCGTGGGATGCGCTAGGCGCTCTAGCTGACGCCCCTGAGCGTAGCCTGGCGCTGCATGAACACCAAGTATTCCTTGAGCTGATACGTCCCCTGGCTGCCCATCGTGCGGCCTAGGATGCTGTTGGCCAGACCCTGGATCACCCACGCGTCCTGCGTGGTGGGATCTTTCACCTCCATCGTCGGCCCGTTGAAATACACGGTCCCGCACTTTTCGAGGTATTTGACGATCTTGGTCGCTTCCTGCTTCGTAAAGCCGTGTGCGCTCTGGAGTTCGGACTCCATGTCGTCCCGTCGGATGTGATAGATGGTATCGGCCATGTCTCCTCGCTTTCGTCTCGCGATCGCTACGCTGTCATGTCTCCGGCCTTACTCGCCGCACATTACGAAGTATACCCCCATTTCGAAAGCGCCGCCGATCGAAATTCGGACGATCTTTCGAATCGCGACTGCGGCGGGTGTGTCGTTTCGGGGTGGCGCGGTCCCGCGCGCCCGCTTCTCACGACAGGGACATTCGCGCTGCCGCCTGTCTCCCTGGACACGATGCCCGTATACTCTCCGTCCGGAGCAAGGCCGATCCCGACCCGTTGTGCGCATTTCGTGTTCGGCGGACCCGGTCAGGCATTCCAAGCGAAATCCGATGACTGTGAACCGGAGAGCATTCACGTGAGTCACGCTCTGTTTGATCGTTACCGCCAGACACTCGAATCCGCCGTCCGCGCGATTCGAGAGCGAACCTACTTCAGCGCCTACCCGGAAATGCCCAGCGGCCGGGTCTACGGCGAATCCGCCCGCGACGACGCCTTGGCCGGCTTCAAGGCCCGGCTCGGAAAGACCTTCGTCATCGACCAGCCCGCCGCCGAAGGCACCGTCGGCGACGAGGTCTCGCCTTACGGCGTGCCGCTCGACATCCGGTATCCCAAGGTTGATCTGGACACCCTACTGCCGGCCGCGGAGGCGGCGATGCCGGCGTGGATCAATGCGGGCGTCGAGACGCGGGTCGGCGTTTGCCTGGAAATCCTCGACCGGCTCAACAAACGCAGTTTCGAGATCGCCAACGCCGTCATGCACACTACCGGGCAGGGCTTCATGATGGCGTTTCAGGCCGGCGGGCCGCACGCCCAGGATCGCGGCCTGGAGGCCGTCGCGTACGCCTACGAGGAAATGACGCGTTGCCCCGCCGAAGCCACCTGGACCAAGAAAGTCGGAAAAACCGAAACCGTCACGCTCAGGAAAACCTTTCGCGTCGTGCCGCGCGGCGTCGCGGTCGCGATCGGCTGCTCGACGTTTCCGACCTGGAACACCTATTCCGGCGTCTTCGCCAGCCTGGCAACCGGCAACGCCGTCGTCGTCAAGCCGCACCACGGGGCGATTCTGCCGCTGGCGATCACGGTCGAGGTGGCCCGCGAAGTGCTGAAGGAAAGCGGCTTCGATCCTAATCTGGTAACGCTTGCCGTCAGCGGCCACGGCGCGCGGATTTCGAAGGATCTGGTTACGCGGCCGGAAGTGAAGATCGTCGATTACACCGGCAACTCCGAGTTCGGCGACTGGATCGAGCAGAACGCGCGGCAGGCGGTGACTTTCACGGAGAAGGCGGGCGTCAACTCGATCATCATCGACAGCGTGGACGATCTCAAGCCGGTTAGCGGCAACATCGCGTTCACCCTCAGCCTCTACTCCGGCCAGATGTGTACGACCAGCCAGAACATCCTTATCCCCAAAGACGGCATCACGGCCGGCGGCAAGCACGTGAGCTTCGACGAAGTCGCTCGGGCCATCGTCGGCGCGATCGACGGGCTGCTCGGCGACCCCAAGCGGGCCGCGGAAATCCTCGGCGCGATTCAGAACGAGAGCACCGAGCGGCGCATCGACGAAGCGGCCGCCGGGGGGGCCGAGGTCGTGCGGGCCTCCGCGACGATTGCGAACGAGAACTTCCCCAACGCCCGCGTGCGTTCGCCGCTGATTCTCAAGACCGATGCGAGCCGGGAAGACCTCTATATGCGTGAGATGTTCGGCCCGATCTCGTATCTGATCGCGACCGAGAGCACCGAACAGAGCATCGCGATCGCCACTAAGGCCGCCCGCGAGCACGGCGCCATCACGTGCGCCTTGTATTCGACCGACGAGCGCGTGCTCGAACGCGCGTTGGACGAGACCGCCCGGGCCGGCGTGCCGCTCTCCTGCAACCTGACCGGTCAGATCTTTGTGAACCAGTCCGCCGCCTTCAGCGACTTCCACGTATCCGGCCTGAACCCGGCCGGCAACGCCACGCTGTGCGACGGCGCATTCGTCGCGAACCGTTTTCGCGTCGTTCACAGCCGCGTGCTGGTGCCCGGTCCGGATTAGCGGTCCGTCGGCCGCTCGGTGACAGGTCGAGCCGGCCAAATCCCCGCGGGTAATTGGTCGATCTCTAAGTAACCGTGCGCAATCTTGCGATACTGCACGGAGAGGGTGGCAAGTGATTGCGCGAGGTCACTGGGGTACGGGTGCGCCGCGCCAACTGCGTCGCGGCGTCACGGCCCATAAGATTTGCCAATGCGGGCCGAGAGCCGTTCGGCCCGGGGGAGATGTTGCGTGAACCGCTCTTTCGGACTGGGTGTGATCGGATTCGTCATCGGTGGCGGCATCATCTGCGTCCTCGAATTCAGACCGGATCTCATACGAACTCTCATGGCGAACGAAGTCGCCGAACAGAAAGACGCGTCCGGAAATTCGGACGATCAGCCGCCGGCCACCTCGGCCGGCGACGCGAAGCCCGTCACTTCCGCGTCCTCGACTCCGAGGCAACCTCGCGAAGACGATTCCCGGCCCGCCGCGACATCGACCGAGCCACCGCCTGGAACCAACACCGGAGAGAGCGAGGCCCGTCTCGCACGCTCGACAAGCGTCTCCGCTCAGACGAACGACGAAAACACATCGGGTGCCGACCCGCAACACTCGCAGCCACCGAGTGATCAACGGTCCAACCGGCCGGCGCGATCTGACCGAGGACCCGTGAGGCGACCGGCGTCGCGCCGCCAAGCTTCACGCGCCGTCATTCGCAATCCGGAAACCCAGCGCGACTTTGAGGTCCGCATCCGCCGTATTCTCGTGGGCGCGGACGTCGCCGCGGCAACCGTCATCGACGAACCCGAGTTGCGAAAGCACGAACGAAGCGGTCGCTATGTCGTGTATTTCGACTTGTCCGTGACGAACCGGGCTAAGAGCGGCGCGCCGCGCATCAGCCATGAGGACTTTCGGCTCGAGGATGGCAAGGGGATGATCTACTCGCCCTTGAAGCCGCGGAACCCGCTTTCCGGTCGATTGGCGCCGGCCGAGACGGCGCGCGGCGGTGTCGCGTTCGCCGTGTACAACGACAGTGCTCCGGCCCGATTGCTCATTCGCACGGGGGCCGAGACCTTTCAATCGCTTCCGGAGAGTATTTTCACGCCCGGCGGCGATTGATGCTCTCTGCGGGCGGTCAATGGACAAGAATGTGCCCTCTGATGACGGTATCGGTGTCGCCGGGCGGCGGGACGACGCAATCGTTGTAGAGGAATCGGCCGACATCGGGTCCGCCGGTCCACAGCGTCACCTCGAACGCGCAGTTCTCGAACCGTTCATCGAGAATGAGACCCGCCGGGGCAGACGGTCAGCGTGACCGGTTCATCGAAGAACACGCCGATTCCGGGAAAGACGAGGGTGGACGTGCCCGTCAGCTCCACGCAGTCGCCGCCAAGGTCCGCGCCGCCGGTGATGTTGGTGGTAAACCCACCTCCGCCCGGCTCGACAAAGCAGGTGAACTGCCGCGTCGCGTCGCCCGAACTGTCGATCCGGGCATTGACACCGAACTCCGTGACCACGTCTGGGTCGAGAAAGCCTTCCTCGTTGGTGACGACGGCTCGGCCGCCGCCGCTGACGCGCGTGGCCTGGCCCGACGCCCGTTCGGCGACATCATCCTTTTCCATGGGGACCGCCGCCACCCCCACCAGGCCACGGACTTAAGACCCAAACAAATGGCCTGTTGCGGAATCGCTGGTCGCGGCCGAGGTTCGGGTCGTGACGGCAGATCGAAGTAAATCTGCGAAACCTGAAGCACGCGCTGAGCATGGGCGTTCTGGCTACTGGCGGGACGCTGATCGAGAGCAATCCTCCTCCCCGCATATCCGTGATGCCCCGAATCTTTTGACGGCCAGGCCCTTGACAGTGGGAAAGCCGCCGCTTATGCAGCCGTTGTTCGGGCTACTTTTCTCGAGGTGGCAATTCTTTGGCCCGAGCGATGTCCGGGCTGGCTTTGTGCCGTCACAGTGCGCAAGCCGACTTGTTTAACGTTCGAGAGGTATCTTGAAAGGAGCATGAAATGTTGAGGACAAAGAAAATACTGGTGCCGGCTCTGCTCATGGGCAGTGCGCTGGCGTGGACCGTCAACTGGCAGTCCTCGGCCAACGCCCAGATAGCCGACGGAATCGGCCAGAGCCTCGCCGTCGTCATCCAGGGCACCGCTACGGGCGAGCTGCGAATGATCGACGGGGTCGAGATGAATTGTTTCGACGTGGATCTCGTGGACGCGGCCAGCGGCCGGATCATCGGCCGCGGGACCGACTGTCTCGATCTCAACAGCATCGTGCCAGATCCCAGTGGCGGCGCCGGCTTCTCGATCAGCAACACGCAGTTCTTCCACCTGCCTGGAGGAACGATCAAATCGCGGCACCGCACCACCATTCAGCCGGTCCTCGAAGGGTCCCCCGGGATCACGCACATTACGGGCGCCATCCCGGCCGCCCCCAATATTCTTGGCGGGACGGGGCGATACCGAGACGCTGAGGGCACAGTTCGCCTTACCGGAGCGGTCGACCTGTCGCGGCTCGCCGGGGAGAACATCATTACGTTTGATTGCGTATTCCGGATCGACTTGAGCGACAAATAGGTCCGCGAGCGGGCGGGCCGGTTCCCCGGCCGCGAATTAGCCACCTCCATTGGTGGCCGGGGAACTGCTCGGCGAAGATTGCAAAAATAGGCGTTCGGCTCGACGCGACCGGTAGCAGGCCATCTATTATTGGCCGCCGTTTTGCCGGAGGACAAACAAGCCGGCAAAGCACAGACACGAGCAAAGATCGGTTTGCCCCGCGACCTCTCTGAAAGCCACACTTCCCAAGACGGAGCGCGCCGGCTCGTCCCACGCGACCTGTTTCGGTGGACGCAGCCGGGCGCCGACACGAAAAACGCTTCCGCACTTTGAATCGTAATCAAGCTGGGCGGCGTCTCTGCCGGATCGGCATCGTCGCCGCCTGCTGACGTTTTGCACTGGACCCATCGTGGAGCGGGCGAGATGTTCCCTTCGAGCGCGAATCCAGTCTCTCGCACCCATCGGGTTCGCGTGTGCGTCGCGTTTGCAGCCGGAGCGGGTGCGCTGTTGAGTACCGGGTGCGCCGCGTCCTCCTCAACAATGACGGGCGGCCCGACGGTTGTCTTTCTCGATGGTTCGGGCTGGGCCGGCAGCGAGCGCAGCGTGCGGGAAGGGCTGCGCGCCGCCGGCTTCCAGGGCAACGTCGAGGTCTTTGCCTGGACCACCGGACTCGGCTCGCTGCCCGATCACTTTCTCGTGCGGCACAAGAAACGCAAAGCGGTGCGGCTCGCCGAACACATCCGGCAGCGCCGGGCTCGATTCCCGAACGACGACCTGCACCTGATGGGACTGTCAGCGGGAACGGCCGTAATCGTATTCGCGCTCGAACAGCTTCCGCCCGGCGTCAGCGTGAACAACGTCGTACTGTTCGCGCCATCGATCGTGGGCGACTACGACCTGTCGAACGCCATGACGCACGTGAGCGGCTTTCTCTATGCCACCAGTTCGCCGCACGACGGCATTCTGATCGGCCTGCGCGTTAACGCGGACGGGGGATCGGGCCAGCCCGCCGGCCTGTATGGGCTGCGCGTGCCGAGCCGCGTGAAGCGGTTTGACACCTACGCGCGCGTCGTGAATCTGCCGTGGCGCCCGCCCTACGCCGATCTCGGCTGGAGCGGCAGCCACACCGGCGCGACGGGGAGGAGATTTGTTCAGAAAGTCATCGCGCCGCGCGTGTTGTCGAATGGGCCGCGGCCTCTTAATCGCCCGCTGGCCCCCACGTGGATCGCATACTGGCGGGAGTCGACGCCCGCTGCGGCGGCGCGTTAGCCGTTCTTTTTCGGGGGCGGCGCTCGAAGCACAATGATATCCGGGGGTCCGCAGTGTGTGATTTTGGTTTGCGAAGATTTGCAATGATCAAGATGCGTTCAATCCGTCCGGCAGACGCTCATCGTCGTCTATCCCTTTTGGCAGCGGCGGCGATGCCACTGCTCGGTGTGCTGAGCGCGGGCTGTGGCGTCCCACAGAAGGCCGGTCATGGAAAGCTGAGCTACGTGGTCGAACCATCCACCAAACGCGGCTACTGGCTGTATCTGCCCAAGGAGCTCGTCGAAAGCGCCGAGCCGAAACGAGCGGACCGGCTCCTGCCGCTGGTCGTCTCCTTTCACGGCATGAAGCCGTTCGACTGCGCAAAATCCCAGGCGCGTGAGTGGCAGACCGAAGCGGACCGGTACGGGTTTATCGTCATCGCGCCCGAGCTGCGCGCGCTCGACGTGCTCGGTCAGTTTCCGGTTCGCCGGCTGAATCGCGCGTTTGAGCGCGACGAGGAGACCACTCTCGCGATCCTCGACCACGTCTTCGAGACCACGCCGGCCGATCCGCGCAAGGTCCTGTCCACGAGCTGGTCGTCGGGCGGCTACATGGCCCACTACATGCTAAACCGCCATCCCCTGCGCTTCACCTGCCTGGCCGTGCGGCAATCCAACTTCTCGGCCGCCGTGCTCGATGGCGATCGGACGCCGGCCTCCCGCCGGCACCCCCTCTTGATCGTCGGCACCCAGAACGATTTCGCAATCTGCCGGCGCGAGTCGAAACGCGCCGTCGAATGGTATCGACAACACCAGTACCAGAGCGTGTCCTGGATCACGCTCAGAGCGCTCGGGCACCAGCGCACGCCCGACGTGGCGGCGGACTTCTTCGCCCGCGTGGCCGGTGTCCGCCCGCGGCGGGCCTCCGAAGTGCTCGCCCATCGACAAGTGATCGACGGGCAGCTGCAAGGCAACGTGTTTCGCGACCCGGCCGAGCCGATGTTCGGGGACGCTCGCGCGGGCGCGCTCAGCTTCCGTCAACTTTCTCGTACCGGTCGCACGGGAGTTCAGTAATGTGCAAAATGCAGAACCGTCTCGGACGCCCCTATGGTATGGCGATGTTCGTAGTGCTCGTATGCATCCTTCCCATCTTCGCCTGTTCCTGGGGCGACAACGGTGTGGCCGGCGACGCCATGCTGGTTGACGAGCCGCCGCCGCCGCTGGAAGACCCGGGCGGCATTGCGGCGGGGTCCGAAGAGAACCGGTTCGACCCGATCGAGCTGTTGCGCCGCGGCCGTGAGCGCTGCGCGCGGGAAGTCCAGAGTTACTCGTGCGTCTTTCTGCGTCAGGAACGGCTCGACGGCAAGCTGACCGCGCCGCAATCGATCCGCGTGCTTTACCGCGAAGAGCCCCAGAGCGTCTACATGATCTGGGATCGCAACGCGGTCCGCGTCAAACGGGCGCTGTACGTAAGGGACCGCCTGCTGAATGACAAAGGCGAGGAGTTAGCTCTCATCGAGCCGGCCGGCGCCGTGATCCGTCTGTTCGTCAGCCGGGTCCGGATTCCGATTCACGGCGAGGAAGCACGCAAATCGGGCCGCTTCGCGATCGACCAGTTCGGATTCCTGCGCGTGCTCGACCGCATCCTGCGCGACAACGAGCGGTTCGCCCGGCTCGGCGGCCTGCGCTGGACCTACGACGGACCCGGCGTCATCGACGGCCGCCGGACGCACAAGCTCGTCCGCCACCTGCCGTACGCCGGCTCGGATGGCGCGTACCCCAATGCACGGCTCGTGGTTCATCTCGATCGCGCGTGGCTCGCGCCGGTGGCGATACATTCGTTCGCGGACGAGCACGAGCGGATTCTGCTGGGCAGCTACGTGACCACGCAGGTGCGTTTGAATCCCCCTCTGGCGGACTCGAGCTTCGAGTTTTGAACGCGGGTCGCCGAATCGGTTCCCGCGGCTCGGCCCTGTGAGGTAGATTACGTTTCGTGGGAAGGGATTCCCGCGCCAGTGGGAACGAAATGGGAATCTCGTCCCAGCGGATCTCGTCCCGGCGGCGACAACGCACCGGCCGGCCCGGTGTACAATGCCGGCCGTGCGTGCGGCGTCGGGCCGGCTGCACGATGGGTACGCGACACAACGAGGGAAACCAACCATGGACATACCCAAGGACGAATACGAGCGGATTGCGGCGCTGATCGAGAGCGACGCGAGCCCCGTGGGGATCGACGCCAAGAAGACGCACATCATCATCCTGCACAAGCTGAGCGAGCTGGAGCGGCGACTGGACCGAATCGAGGCCCGGCTGCCGCCGGCCGAGGAGAATGCACGGCCCAATCCGGGATAAGCTTGGGGCGGGCTACAGCGTCGCGAAGCTGCGGGCCTCGGACGACCAGGCGGGGGCGCTCTCGATCGCTGCGAGCACGTCGTCGGCCGAGTCCACGAGCGTCCACATCGCCCCGTGCCGCTCGTCCATCATCCGCTCGCGCACGGCGGCTTCGAGCAGCGTGACGAGCGGGTCGAAGAAGCGGCGCGTGTTGACCAGTACGATCGGCTTCCAGTACAGACCGAGCCGCTTCCAGGTGATCGCCTCGAGCAGCTCCTCGAGCGTGCCGCAGCCGCCGGGCAGGGCGATGGCCGCGTCGACGCCGTCGATCATCTGCCGCTTGCGCTCGTGCATGTCCTCGACGACGCGCAGCTCGGTGAGGCCGTCGTGCCCCCACTCCAGATCAAGCATGAAGCGCGGGATGACGCCGATGACGCGTCCATCGGCGTTGAGTGCCCCCTCGGCCAGCGCCCCCATCGACCCGACCGCGCCGCCGCCATAGACGATCGTGACGCCGCGTTCGGCGAGCAGCCAGCCCAGGCGTCGCGCGTCGTCGTAGAAGCCGTCCGCGGCTTGGCTGCTGGAGGCACAGTAGACGCAGACTTTTCGAATACGGTCGCGCATGGTTCCTGCCCGAAGACGAAAGCGGAGATTCTAACGTGCGGTCCGCCCGGCGGAAGCGGCGGGGCCGGTATTCTGAATGGGCGGGGCTCTAGAGGCAGTTTCCGCCGCCCAGGCAATCGAAGAACGGGTTGATGTCGCCGGCGTTGAGTGGGCGGCTGTAGGTAGGGCCCCGGCAAGGTCGGATAAGATCGCGTTGGCGGGGGCCGCAAGGGAAGGTGCGCAAGGTGCGCATGTTTGCGCGAAGTCTTTTTGCGCACCTTGATTGGGCGGGGGTGAATCGGCGGCAGGGGCCTGCGGCGGGGCCGGGTTTGGGGGCGGTGGCGCATGGGG
>JACZRH010000058.1 GCA_022574815.1 Planctomycetota bacterium
TCGAGGGAGAGGCACCATGGATCGAGATTCCCAGGGACGACGACGCGTTCGCCGAGTTCCTTCAGGATGTCGCCACGGTACTCAGCATGTCCGAGGCGCCGGCTCCAGCTGCCGACTGCGCCTTCTGTTCTTACAGGACCGCGGCGTGAAGGCGCCCGGCGTTGGGATCGCAGGATACGCATGGTCTCGCCTAGGGGCGCTGAAGATGCCGGTAACTGGCCGGCAGCTTAGGTTGGATGGCACGGTGCGCTGCCGTCCTGGACAGTCGATAGGTATCCCTGATGCGGCTGGGGTCTACATCTTCCACGACCTGCGTGGCGCTATCTATGTGGGGAGGACGAAGGATCTCCGAAGGAGGTTCTTCGAGCACCAGGAAGTTCCGGTGAACAAGATCCTCCTCCGAGCACGGAGGGAGCCCGTGGGCGATCTCCGTTTTTCGTGGCTCTTGGCGGAGAGGCCGATCCAGGACGACTGGGAACGGTTCTTGGTCGTTGCGTTGCAACCTCTAGCCAACCAGATCACATTTCGTGAGTATGCAGAAAGAAAAGGAGTAACGACATGGCAGTAGTATCGGCAGCACTGACGGGCAAGATGGGCAGTACGGACTACTACTTGACGACAATTCGCGCTCGAGAGTTGTGCTCTCTCGCGCGAGCAGCGAGTGAACGCGATGACTGGTCGAGCTGGTCGATCGAAGAGCGACTCCAGCGCGAGGTGAACGAGAAGCGAATCCGTGACGAGATCGTCCCCTATCTTCGGAATTCGCCGGATCGGTTCTTCGGGTCGCTAATCTTACTGGTGTACGAGCCTGACGTTTTTGAGTTTGAGCCAGTCGAGGAAATCGGCGCTACTGTCCCGGTCGCATATCGGGGAGTTGCCACGCGCATGGGGTTCCTCACGATTGACGGCGGAGACCTGATCGTGCTCGATGGCCAACATCGGCTCTTGGCCTTCCGAGCCATCGTGGAGGGCGTCAGCGACTTGGGACGCGGCGCCTCGGGCAAAGAAGTTGGCGAAGATGACGTGAGCGTAATCTTCATACGGTTTGAGAACTCTCAGAAGACGAGACGCATTTTCAACAAGGTCAATCGGCAAGCGAAGCCGACGAGCCGGGCGGACAACATCATCACCAGCGAAGACGATGGATACGCTATTGTCTGCAGGCGCCTCTTGACCAGAGACGAGCCGCTCGGCCAACTCGATCTCGATGGTGAGATCGAGCTGATCAACTGGAAGTCGAACACGATTTCAGAAGGCAGCACGAAGTTGACCGCCATCAGCGCTGTTTATGACACCTGCAAATCCATCTTGAATCACTACGGGGTGACGAACTTCGATGAGAAGAGCCGAGTTACGCGGCCGGAGGAGGAGGAACTTGACGAGGTGTATGGGCACGTGGCGTTATGGTGGACCACGCTGATGAACGAATTGGAGCCTTACGCCCAGGCGCGAGCGAACCCGGCACGTATCCCCGAGATGCGTGTCGCGACCGAACCATATTCGCTGCTATTCAAGCCCGTCGGACTCATGGCCCTCGTCAAAGGAATGACGTTCGCCATGGACCGTTCGGACGGGGAGCTCGATCTGAGTGGGGCGATCGCTCGGGCGAGTCTCGTCGACTGGCGGAGCGATCCTCCAGGGCAGTGGCGAGAAACGATCGTCAGGGCGGACGGTCGGATGTCGGCTGCTGCCGGCTCGATCAACATTGCTGCCGAGCTCGTCGCGTACCTGATCGGGTCCGAGTACATGACGGACGAAGAGCTCGAAAACTTCACGGACGCCTATCATCACGTGAGGGACGAGGACGAGCGAGACGACCTTCCGGAGCGAGTCCCCGGTGCCGACGCACAGCAGGTTCGTGCGGCTATTGGTGATCAGTTCGTGCGCCACCAGCCGAAGCGGCACCACGGCGCAGATGTAGACCGCGACCACGCTCAGCCCAAGCCAGCGGCTGGCGTGCGCGTGCATGACCACCGTGAGGAACGCGTACGCGATCGCCACGCCGAGCGCGAGCGTAACGGTTGATCGGAGCAGGATGCGGCTGCGAGCCAGAAGGGTTTGGCGCTCATAGAGTCCGAAAACAGTTCCGGCGCCGGTCACGCAGACCGAAAAGGTCACGCCGGCCAGCCAGGGGTTCACGACCCATTCGAAGGCCGCAGATGGGAAGATCAGGAGTCGGTAGACCAGCGCGGTGGCGAGCAATGTGAACGCGATGTCCACCGCGGCCCAAGTGGCGGGTGAGAGCTGCCCGAGCGTGCGGTACACGTGGGCGCCGGCCTTTCGCCGTTTATCGGTAGTGCGGTCGCCGCCGGTCCGCAGGGCGGCGGCGAAGCGCGACCGCGGCGTATTGGTGGACACGGTGGGCACGGCGATCGCTTGGGCACCTTTGCGGGCGACTCTCGGCCGGATCGGCGGTGCAATCGGATCACCGGAAATGGGTAACGTGGCAGACTTCACCGATAACGCTCTCACAGGTCCAAAAAGAAGTGATTCTGCGGAGACATCGGCTCGCGCGCGCTGCCCCATGAATTGGAAGCAACCGGCGGACCAAAACAGGTCCGTAGTTATGTCGCGGACCGCGCAACCCGATAAAAGAACACCGACACCGGGACTGCGGAGTCCGCTTCATGCGCCCAACTTTTCACGACCTGACGATCGCGGCCGCCCTGCTGGCCGGCTTGGCCGGCTGCCGGACCCAGACGCCCGTCGTTTATCAGCGCCCTATTGAACTCGATGAGTGGGCGGCCGGTCTGGCATCACCGGAAAACAACTATCAACTGCTCCAGACCGAGAAGACCGAGGGGCGTTTCGCATGTGGCGTGGCCGTTGCGCGCCTGGGCCGCCTGCCGGGCCAAGAAGATCAGCGCCCGAAAGTCGTCGCGATGCGCCCGGCCGAGGAGGTTTATTGGACCGAGTTGTTTCGCGGCGTGCCTGAAGTTCGCGAGGTAGTCTTTCTTTCGCCGATCAGCGTGCGGCGCGACGGATCGACGATCGACGGGCTCTGCGCGGCGGCACAGCGTGTCGGCGCGTCACTGCTCCTGGCGCACTGGCCGAACCGGCTCGGCGCGAACTCGGCCGAAGTGATCGGCGTGCTCTACGACATTGAGTCGCGCCGCCCCGTCGCGACGCTGCACGCCTCAAACCGTTTTCTCAGCGAAGACGGCGTCGAGGAATCACCCGCCGCCGAGCGCGGCGACCAGCGACACCTTGACGCCCGCTACCAGGCGGCGCGATCCTTCGAGGGCTTCACGAGGGAATGCCTCAGCGAGTTGGTCCGCCTCGACAAGCCGCTCACAACGCCGCAACGGCACCCTTGGGAGACCGAGTGGGATCAACGCTGGTGGGTGCCCAAAAAGATCAAGATCGACAAGATCGAATAGGGCAGTTCGGCGGGGCCACGCTACGCAAGTTTGTGCGGGCCGCGGAACCGTCACGCACTCTGCATTCCCCGTTATCGCAAGATTTCGTTTCTCGGCGGCAGACGTTTCGAGTACCTTGCGCGGCGCGAGTACCCGAACTCGCGCGAGGTGCTCATGCCCGTCGATAACAGCCCCGACCCTGCAACCGCGGCGAACCCCGCGCTCGAGACGGGGCTGCCGGCCGGGCTCCCGGCGGCTTGGCACCTCGACCGCGACCTGCCCTGCCCGCAATGCCGCTACAACCTGCGCATGCTGCGTGATCCGCGCTGCCCGGAGTGCGGGACGGCGTTTCGCTGGCAACAGGTCCTGTTCGTCGTCTGTCCACGCTGCGCCGCCGATCTCGCGGATTGCGATGCCGACGCCTGTCCCGGCTGTGCGCTGGCGCTCGACTGGGTGGCGCTGCTCGGGGACGCCCCGGCCGCCAACCGCCGGCTGTACGAATACGCCCCGCGCCCGTTGTGGCCCGGCGTGCGTGCGGCGCTCGCGTCCTTGCTCCCGCGCTCCTTTTGGCGACGCATCCCGCTCGAAGCGCCGCCGGCGACGCGGCGCCTGCGCCGGCTTCGGCTGGTCGGCTTCGCGGTCGGTCTGGCCGGTCTGCTGTCGCTCGTGGCGGTGGGGCTCGTGAGCCGGTCGGTCGGATCATGGATCACGATGTGCGCCGTGGCGCTCGGTCTGCCGGTTCTTACGGCGCTGTTGCTGCCGCGCTTCACGCCGACCCTGGCGCGATTCAGAATTCGGCGTGAACAGTTGCTGCGCGTGTTCGCCTACGCAAGCTTCGGCGTCGGCTGGATCGGCATCTTGCTGCTGGTATTCAGCGCCGCGATGTACTTTGGCAAATTGAGCCCCGCCGGGCGGGCGTGGCGGGGGTATGAAGAACACCTAAACGTGTTCGTCATCGTCGAAAGGTTGGTCACACGCGGGATCCGACTGCGCCTGTCCGGCGCGGTGCCCTTCTGGCCGAGGTTCAGCTTCCATTCCCACCGAATCACGGTCGTACTGTTCATCGCGATCGCCCTGTTCTGGTGGTGGCGCTATCTGTATGTCGCGTTGCGGCACTACTTGCGCCTGCCGCGCACGGACGCGTTCGTACTTCTACTCAGCACGCAGATCGTCGCATTGCTGATTCTCACCTTGCTGCTGTTGAGCGTGGTGCCCTTGACGCCAGACGGGCAACGACTGTTGGCGAAGTGGTAACACGGTACGCGCGCGATTTTAGGCGGCATGTCGAATGGCCGTCGCCGCCGTGCCGCGTTGGACAACCGCGCAGCGCGCTGTCGTGCAGCCGCCGATTCGGGTACGCTGCGCGCATTCGGGGAACGCTCACCGGAAGGCGAAGCCCATGCCGACCTCTTCCAACGCAGCCCGCGCGCCGGCCTCCGACGCGGAGCTCGAAATCCGCCAGCCGACCGGCGAGACCATTCGCCGGACGCTCGACGGGACCCGTTTCTCGATCGGCCGTTCGGACAGCGCCCAAATCCAACTCGACCACCCGACCGTCTCCCGGCTGCACGCCGAGCTGTACCGCGATCCGTTCGGCCGCTGGTGGATACGCGACCTCGCCAGCCGCTACGGCACCGAAGTGGACCGCCGCAAAGTCGCCGAGCAACTGCTGACCGGCGCCGAGCGGATCCATCTGGGCGAGATCGAGCTGCGGCTGATCGAGGGGTCGCGCGTCCGCGACACCGGTTCGTACGGCGATCAGCCCACGATTGCGATCCGCGACATCGCCGAATCGCAGGTCCGCACCCTGCAAGACACGCGCGCCCCGCGCATCGCGTCCGAGCACTTGTCCGAGCTGATTCGGCTGGGTACGGACCTGAGCGCCACGGCCGGCCCGGATGCCCGGCGGCGTCTGCTGTGCGAGCACGTGACCACGCGGCTGTTCCACGGATCGGCCGCTCTGGTCCTGCGTATCATGCTTGAGCGGCCAGACGATCCGCCGCGCGAACTCTGCAAGGTGCTTTCACAAGGGGCGCGCGAGGGATCGCTGAATCCGGCGTACGTTTCGCGGACGTTGCTGCGCAAGGTCTGCGAGATTCGCGGCCCGGCGCTGGCGAGCAACGCCCCGGTCGCGCCGGTCGACGCGCAGCTTTCACTTCCACGGGCCATGCTCGAGCTGGCGGCGGTCGCGTGCCCGCTGTGCGAGTCGCGCGGCGCACTGGACCTGCTCTACCTGGTTCTCCCGCCCGAGTTCGGCACGAGCGAATGGCTCGCGCTCGCGTCCTTCGCCGCCGAGCAGTACCGTCAGGCCGAAACGACCTGGCGGCTTCAGGAGCGGCTGCGCGAACACGAGGCGATCGAAAACGACCTGGAGCGGGCGCGCGAGATTCAAGGCCGCCTGTTGCCGCGCGAGATTGCAGTGCCGGGAATCGACTTGGCGATCGGCTTCGAGCCCTGCCGCTGGGTCGGCGGGGACTATGTCGACGTCATCGCGTTGGACGACGGGCGGCGCCTGCTCGTGATCGCGGATGTCAGCGGCAAGGGCCTGCCCGCCGCCATCACGACCGGCAACCTGCACGCGATCGTCCACGCCTATGCGGCCGGCGAGTTTTCACTGCCGAGCATGGTCCAGAACATCAACGTCTACCTCGAAAACCACCTGCTCGAGGACTCGTTCGTTACCATGCTTTGCGTAGCACTCAACCCGCTCAGCGGAGAATTCGAGTGCGTCGTGGCCGGCCATCCGCCACCGCTACGGGTCGACTCGTCCGGCGACGTGCAAGCGGTGGACGTTGTCGTACACATTCCCCTGGGCGTCGAAGAGATGCTGGTTCGTTCGAGCCGCGGCCGGCTCGAACCCGGCCAATGGCTGGTCCTGCACACCGACGGCGTTACAGACGTGTGCAGCGAGGACGGCGAACGCCTCGACGACGACGGGCTGATCGCGATGGTGCGTTCTTTGTTCGGCGAGATTCGCGATGGGGACGCCGAGGAGGTCGCCCGGAGGTTGAACCAGAGGCTCGACGAGTATCAGGGTCGCGCCATGCCGGTCGACGACCGGACGTTCGTGGTGCTGCGGCGGCACACCAGTTAGGCATGTGTGTCGTTGATCGGCCATCTTGGGGGTCGTGCAGTGTTACTCGAGGGTCTTTCCGACGAGGTACAGCGTGATCATCGTGGCGAGTATGCCGCCGTTCAATGCTGCTCCCCACACGGCCGCGGCCCTTCGGACGCCGCGTCGCCCCAACGCCAACAGCGCCAGCGAGAATCCCATCAGATTGGATGAGAACCCGAGTGCCATTCCGGCGAACAGCGCAATGACGACCACGAATGCGTCGGAGTAGTCGGGCATCAGCGGCGACGGCGCGCCCCGTTGCCAGATCACCAGGGCCGCCCCGCCGTAGCAGGCTAGCGAGAGCGCGAACAGCAGACAGGACGCGATGCCCGCTCGCGATTGTCTGCGTGGGAGCAGTCGGTCGTCGTCGGAATCGCGCGGTCCGGGCAAGCGAGTCCCTCTTCGAGCGTGTCGAACACGATCGGGTCGGCGGCAGCCCGCGCTTCGCCCTCCCGTTCGCTTCCGCCGCCATCCGCATCGGACAACGGAAACGGGATGCCGGCCGGTCAACGCCGTCGGCGGCGTTTCCGCTTGTCGGGCCGGCGCGGCCTGTACCTGGTTGAGCCCTTCTTGGCCTTGGGCATGAGGCCTTCCATCATTCCGCTTTGGGCGAGCTGCTGGGTCATTTTCATACGCTGCCCGATGCCCATCCCGGCCATCGCCTTCATCATAGGCTTCATCTGGACGAACTGCTTGACCAGCCCGCTCACTTCTTGTGGCTCGACGCCCGCCCCGCGCGCGATCCGCCGTCGCCGCGATGCTTCGATCGTCTCGGGCGTCCGGCGCTCCTTGAGCGTCATCGAGTGAACGATGCCCTTGACACGATTGAGTTCTTCCTCGGGCATATCCAGATCCTTGAGCGCGGCCCCCACGCCCGGGATCATTTTCAGGATCTGCTTCATCGGCCCCATCTTGCGCATCGAATCGAGTTGGACCAGAAAATCGTCCAACCCCAGAGTGCCCTTGGCCATGCGCTCCTGCGTTCGCGCCGCGGTCTCGGCGTCCACCACCTGCTGGGCCTTTTCGACCAGGCTGACCACGTCACCCATGCCAAGGATGCGCCCCGCGATGCGCTCGGCGTGGAACTCCTCGAGCGCGTCGAGCTTCTCGCCGACGCCGATGAACTTGATCGGCTTGCCCGTGATCGCCTTGACGCTCAGCGCCGCACCGCCGCGTGTGTCGGAGTCAAACTTGGTCAGGATCACGCCATCGAGCTCGAGCCGTTCGTCGAAGGTCTTCGCGGTCGCGACGGCGTCTTGGCCGGTCATGGCGTCGAGCACGAGGTAGATCTGATGCGGGGTCGTCGAATTAGCGATCTGCGAGACCTCGTTCATCATCTCTTCGTCGATCGCCAGTCGTCCGGCCGTGTCCAGGATTACCACGTCACGGTCAAGCTTGCGCGCGTCGCGGACGGCGTGACGACAAACGCGGACCGCGTTCTGGTGATCGCGCTCGGCGAAGACGGGGACTTCGAGCTGCTGACCGAGCACCTCGAGCTGATCGATTGCGGCGGGGCGCTTCAGGTCGGCTGCGACGAGCAGGGGCTTCTTGCCGCGCATCATGCAATAGCGGGCCAGTTTGGCGCAGGTGGTGGTCTTGCCCGAGCCTTGCAGGCCGGCCATCAGGACGATGGTCGGGGGCTGCGAGACGAAGGGGATGCGCGTTTCGATCGGCCCCATGAGCTTAATCAGCTCGTCGTGGACGATCTTGACGATGACCTGCTCGGGCCGCAGCGTCTCGATGACCTTCTGCCCGAGAGCGGCCTCGACGCAGGTGTCGCAGAAATCGCGGGCGACGTCGACGTGTACGTCGGCCTCGAGCAGCGCCGTGCGAATCTCGCGCATCGCGTCGCGCACGTTGCTCTCGGTCACGCGCCCGCGCCCGCGCAGGCTGTGAATGGCCTTGCCTAGTCGTTCGCTCAGTGCGTCAAACATGCCGGGTAGTGTACAGGTTGCCGGCCGGGGCCTGTAGCCGTAAACTCCGTTCGATCCGCGCCGGCCTGTGTGAGCCGCGCGGCGAGAGAGGCTCCGCGCTCCGTCGGTTTCGATCGCGGCCCTCTTGACGGTCTTTTCGTATTGTGGGAAAAGAGCGGTCACGCTCAGTCAAGGAGTCTTCCATGCGAGACCAACTCGTCACGGCACTCGGGCTTGTGCTCATGACAACGACGATTCCGATCGGATGCGCGACCACCCCCGCGGCCGACCCGTCCGCCGCCGCTCCGGCCGTCAAGGGTGCCCACGCGACGATCGTTGTCCGCGGCGTCGCGTGCCCGTTCTGAGTGCCTAATCTCACGCGCTCGGTCGAGCGCGCCGCAGGCGTCCGCAAACTCGACTTCGATCTCAACACGGGCCGCGGGACCGTCTCGTTCGAGCCCGGCAAGAGCGTCACGCCGCAAACGCTCTGGGAAGCGATCGCGAGGAGCGGCTTTACTCCGGAACGCATCGAGCTCAACGGGACCGTCTACGAAGGACCCCCACAAGCGACCGGTGAGGAGCGTGAACCATGAGAGTTGTTCGCCGCCACGAGTTCTGGCGACTGGCCGTTCCCGGCGCCGTATTGCTCGGGCTGTCGGGCTGCCTCGGCCCGAACCCGGGCTTCTTCATCAGCACGTCGGCGGCCAACGCGGCCATCTCCACGGTCGTCGGTAGGTTGGTCGGACAGTTGCTGGGCCTGGGCGCGGGCTGAAACATGGCACACCCGGGTCCCCGGCGGACGAGCTCGTGCCGCGCCGCCGTCGCTCTCTTCGCCGTCGCCACGTTCTGCGGATCTGCACTCGCGGGCTCGATCAATACCGATGCGGCCCTCACGCCGACGGCCGGCCGCAGTATCCTTCGATTGAAATACACCTATAGCGAGGCAGACGCACGGGACCCGATCGTGCAAATCAACAGCTCGAGCGTCAAGGCAACATTCGTGTACGGAGTGCGGGATGACTTGGCGCTGTTCCTTTCCGTTCCCTACAAGAACGTCCAGATCGACAAGGTCGTTCCCCGCTTCGGGCGCATCGAGGAGGCCCATGACGGCGTGGGGGACTTGACGCTGATGGCCAAGTATCGCTTTTGGAAAGACGACCCGGCCCCGGGCACGACTGCCCGCTGGGCGGTTATCGGGGGCCTCAACTTCCCCAGCGGCGACCGGCACTTCTCCAGCCGCGGCTTCAACCCGATCCTCGGCACCGTATTCAGTTGGCGACGAGGCCGCGCTCGCGTCGATGCGGACCTGATCTATCAATTCAACACCGGCCGTGGTGAGTTCCGCCATGATACGCTGCGCTATGACTTGGCTTATTCCCATCGCATCTTTCCCGCCGTCTACGACCTCCATTCACCGGTCGAATTCGACGCGGTGGCCGAGTTGAACGGGCGCTATCGGACCGATGGTTCGCACGAGGTGTTTCTGGCGCCGGGTTTGCAATTCATCACTGAAAACTGGGTTGTGGAGGTGTCCGTCCAACTCCCGGTGATCCAGAAGCTCGCCGGCGGCGCAGCGGCGACCGACTATCGCCTGACGCTGGGATTGCGACTCTCGTGGTAAGTGGGTGTTCGAGTGGAATGGCCGTTTGGATGCCCGGCTGAGACTCGGCCCGAGCGTTACAAACCAGACGGGTCCGCGGTCATGGGAATGTCCGGCCTGGCAGCGAACCGCCGATTTTCTGGTGAACCAGCGGGGAATTGCGGATGATCAGTTGCCCCTTGAAAGGCCGGATCGCTCCCGCTCCGCCGTTGACGGTCCACGTGTCGGGTTCGATCGTGTTAACAATGACGTCGATCAGTTCCTGCATGTTTCGATCGGGGCCGTCGCGCAGCTCCCGGCGAAAGTCCTCTTCGTCATCCCCGTTGGTGAAGAGCCGCACGCTGCCGGTGGTGACTTGTTGCGTCTGGAACGCCGGCAGGCTGTTGAGGACGCGCGGGCCGGTCGCGGTGACGACATCATGCACGCCGCCGACGACGATTCCCGCCTGAAACGGGACGGTCACGATCAGGTCGCGCACGTCGTACACCTGCACGACCATGTCCCGCTCGATGTCGGCCTTGGTGGTCACGATAAGCAGGTTCGGCGTCGCGCGATAGCCGAGCTTCACGTCAGACGACGCTTCGTTCATGACCAACCAGAGAATCTGCGAGAACCGCAGGTTGCGAACGCGCATCGTGATCGGCGTGTCGCGCTCGACGCCTTCGGCCTCGAGCATTTGCCATTGAACGACAACACTGATACCCAGATATTGCCCCAGTTGCTCGAAGACGAGCTCGAGCGGCGCCTCTTCAAATTCCACACGCGACAAGCGCGCCGACAGGAGTTGCCGCGTTGTTCGCGCCCGCGGGCGTGATGTCAGCCTTGAGCGGGTCGTTCTGGAATCTGGATCGGCGCTCTCTTTCGAGTCGGCGGCGTTTGGCCCACTTTGTTCCACCGATTCAGGGCCTTGGGCTTCCGTTTGCGCGGCCGCGCACGCGACCAGCGAACCCGACGCGAAAAGCCACACGATACTCTTCACGGGAAGAACTCCTGGCAAAGGCCGTGCCGAACGCCGCGTTGCGGCGGCTACAAACTCCGCGCACACCCCAACTGTTGTCGTCATTATACGCGCTCACCAAGTGTACCTGCGCTAGAGGGACTTCCGAGTCGATCGGCACCACACCCCCATTTGGCTCGGGAACGAGGGAGATTATCGGTCGCTGTTTCTCGTTGCTAACGCCAGGCCGGGAATCCGGCTGGGTCCAACTTGAATTCCCGGAACCCGTGACCGGTTTGCGCTCGCGCATGCCTCACCCATCCAGGCCAGTAGTTTTGGGAGGGCCGTCCTGCTGTTGCAGAGCAACCATCGCCTGACGCATGTAGGCGAATGTCGCGGCGGAAAAGCTCCAGCCGTGCTGTGCCATGATATTACCCGCGCTCTCGTCGCGATACTGGCCCATTGGGTTCGGATCGTATCAGGCCTTTGGCCGGGAGGTGCTCTTGGGCAGAACTCGCCTCATCGCCGCGTAGCGACGCAGGACGACACGCTCGCGACATCGGCGGATGCCGTGCCGCGCGGAAGAACGAGTCCACGCCGCGCGGCCGCCGGCTTGCGGTTTCCTCCGTCCGCGTTTCTCATGGGCTGCATGTGGTCGGAGCAGACGCTGCAGTTGATCGAAATCGCCTGTGAAGAGGATCTCGGGGCGACCGGCGACATTACTTCCGCACTGCTGGAGGGCGACGAGCCGGTCGAGGCGCGGCTGGTGCCACGCGCGGACGGTGTGATCTGCGGGCTCGCAATCGGCCCGGCGATCTGCGACGTGTTCGCCCAGCGAAGCGGCTTCGAGCTCGCGTTCGCGACGCCGACGAGGGATGACGGGCCCGGCCGCGATGGGTTCGTCGTGCGGCCGGGCGAGTGCGTCGCGACGATCCGTGGGCGGCGCACGGTCGTCCTTTGCTCCGAGCGGACCCTGCTCAATTTCCTGGGGCGCATGAGCGGCGTGGCGACGCTGACCCGCCGTTTCGTCGATGCGGCCCGGGAAGTGAACGCGGATGTGCAAATCGTCGACACGCGCAAGACGATCCCCGGTTGGCGCGAGCTCGACAAATACGCCGTCCGCTGCGGCGGCGCGCAGAATCATCGGCAGGGGCTGTACGACGCGGTCCTGATCAAAGACAACCATCTCGCGGGCACGCCGCCGGAGCGGCTCGCGAGCGCGTTATTCGACATGCTCAATCGCCTGGTCCCGCTTTCGGCCAAGAGCGAAGCGAGCCCCGATCAGCAAGCCCGCGGGCTGCACCCCGGCAGGCCGAGTTTTGTCGAGGTCGAGGTGGACGATCTCGCGCAATTCGAAGCCGTCTGCTCCGTGCTCGGGGTGGACATCGTCCTGCTCGACAACTTCTCGCCCGCGCAGATGCGCGCCGCCGTCGAGCGTCGCGACGCGCTGGGGCTGCGCGGCAAGGTGCGCCTCGAGGCCAGTGGCCGGGTCACGCTGGACAACGTGGCCGAAATAGCGGCGACCGGCGTCGATCGCATTGCGGTGGGTGCCCTGACGCACTCGGCGCCGACGTTGGACATCGGGCTTGATTTTTGAAGCGCTTGGCTGGGATGGGGGTGCCCCACCCTTTCAAGGGTGGGGGGCGGATTCGAACGAAGCCAACGCTCGGTGATATGGTCAGTCCCCCCGCCCCCGGAAAGGACGGGGTACGCGCGAACGAGGACAAAGACAAGGGATGAAGAGAAGGAAAGTAGTCCCACCGGCTATGAGAAAACGAAACATTGCTGCGCGGGAAACCTCCAGCAAGCGAGCGCTAATAGTGCCCATTCTCGAATGGACGGGGTTTTGGGTCTGCATTGTAATGATGTGCGCCTCCCTTGTCAGCGTGCGTTGGGGATTTCAATGGGCGAGCCCTGCCGCCCATCACCTAGTTGGATTGAGAGGGGGCGCTGTGCTCTATTTCGGATTTAGGATTAATCCGCCGCTAGGACCTGAGTTTTACGAGTCCTTGATCCAACTACCGAACTGGGGTTTTAGCGCTTTGTATCGAGGGGGCTACTCATTCTACCCGCTTCCTAGTATTGAAATTGGGCATCCAAGCACGCGCAGAACGGACTTGACTGTTATCATTCCGCTTTGGATACCGATTCTCCTGGTTGGCATTCCGATGTTTCTGCTTTGGCGCCGCGGCCGCATTCCCCTCGGGCATTGCAGCAGTTGCGGCTACAACCTTCGCGGCAATGTGAGTGGCGCTTGCCCAGAGTGCGGCGCCAAGTGCCCCCCGGTGGCACGCCTGCCCCCAGGCAGGCATGTCGACGAGGAGCAAGGCTGACAGGGTCGAAAAGAGGTCGGGAGTCTTTTCTGTTGTCGGGAAAAGACTCCCGACCCCTTTGTCTCTCGCTACGAACTGGATTGTTCGCCGTGCCGCCGATGTAAACACTGCCGTGCGTGGGCGAGCCAGGGCTCGTCGAACGTGGCGTAGGGGCGGAACTTCTCCAGCAGACCGCGCTCCTCGCTGTAGAGCATCGCCCGGTAGAACCCGAGCCGGTTGGCTTCCGGCGTGTCGATCAGGTTGCTCGAATCGGCGGCGCTCATCTGGAAGAGGACGCGGAAGTCGAACTCGCCGATTGACTGCCGGTCGAGCGTGCGTTCGAGGGTCGCGAGCGTATCCGACCAGGCCAGGACGTGAAGGCCGAAGGGCGGCCCTTCGCGCAGCAGCTCGGCAAACAACTTGTCGGGGGCGGCGGGCTTGTCCTCGTCGGTCGTCGAAAAGCTGAAATCCTCCTCCTGTCGCCGCAACATGCGATAGCGCTGCAAGCCGTAAATGAGAAAGTAAACCGCGGGTGCGTCGGTCCGGTCGGCGTCGAGCCGTCGACGTGCCTCGTCCGCGATTTCGGAAACGACGTCGGCCACCTCGCGCCACGCGACAAACTGCGTTTGATGCGGCAGGACCGCGGCGACGTCGTGGAGTCCGCCTGTCCGCGGCGCCTCGCTCGGGCGTCCGTCGAGGACGAAGAACCGCGCCGCGCGCGGCGCGTGTTGGGCGCCTAGACAGAGCATGGCGGCTGCCATCATGGCCAAGGCCGCGTCCTCCTGCTGGCCGACCAACAGCAGATTGGAACCGCTTTGCCGCCGAAACGTAGCGTGCGTCGGGTCCTTGATGGCGACGGCTTCCCCGAGCCAGGCCCGCGGCGTGTGCGTCGCCGGCGGCCATTCGGGCGCCTCCAAGAGTCCGGCGAGCGTTCGGTTCCGGCGGATGTCCGCGGGCGCGTTGCCCTCGAAGACAATGGGCGGGTCGCATTGCACGCGACGCTCCTGCGCCAGCGCCCGAATGCTCTCCAGATGCACATTCCGCCGCTCGTCGGGCAGCCACGCGGTCTGGAACGGGCTGTTGCCCTCGACCAATCCGCCGGCGTCGTTGTAGATCGCCTCGCCGGGTCGCGAGAGCAATCGGGCAGCGACGTTCGTGTCGTCGAGGATGAGCTGTGAGTCGGCTTCCGAGCATTGCAGCGCGATGCGGACGGCCATCTGGCCCATCGTGCTGCGCGCCAGACCCGCTGTGCCGCCGAGCGTCTGTGATCCGAGCAGCACGTGAATGCCGAAGGCGCGGCCTTGCCGCACAAGGCGGTCCAGCAAGATGCCTGCGTCCTGCGAAAGCTTGTCGTCTTCGGTGAAAAACACCTGAAACTCATCGACAATCAGCAGCGTGCGCGGCATTCCTCGGCCGGTGGCTTCCCGATAGGCGGCGATGTCCTGCACCCCGGCCGAACGGAACAAATCGCCGCGGCGGGCCATTTCCGCGTCGATTCGTTGCAGCACGCTCACGCCGAATTCGCGGTCGGATTCGATCGCGATCGCGCGGGCGTGTGGAAGCTCGTGCGTCACGTAGGTCTTGAATTCGACGCCCTTCTTGAAATCGACCAGGTAAAACTCGACTTCTTCCGGACTGTACCGCAGCGCGAGGTTGGTGATCATGACGTGCAGTAGCGTCGATTTGCCCGAGCCGGTCTTGCCGGCGATCAGAGCGTGCTGAGCGATGCCGCGCCCGAGCCTCAGGTGTTGTTGGCGAATGGCGCCGGTATGCCCGAGCGGGACGTCGATCCCCGCCGCGGCGTTTGCGGTCCAGCGCTGGGCGTCGGTGGGCACGATGGTTTCGAAAGGAACCTCGACCCGCAGCGAGTCCTTCGCCTCGCGGCCGACCGCGTGCATGATGCTCGTCAGCACCTCTTCGGTCGGCGGCGGCTCCAGGGTCAGCGGGAATTGCCGCAAGAGTTCGTCTTGGTAAACGAAGCGGTCGCCCTCGAATACCAAGTGTACGCCCGCGCCGGCCAGGTCTTCGATCTGAAGCTCGGGGGGTGTCGCCAGCCGCTTGTCGTGCGCGATCAGGGTGAACACGCCGCAGCGCGCCCCACTGCTCACGATGCTGCTGAGCCGCCGCGCCGCGCCTTCGCTGAAGTTCGCCGGCAGGTCGGCGATCACCAGGAAGCGATAGGGCTCGGCCAGTTCGCCGGCCTGGTGGTTGTACTCGGCAATCGATTCAAACTCGTTTCGCAGGTATTTCTGGATGACGTTTTCCATGTGGCTGGTCAGTTCGGTCAGCCGCGCTTCGATCTGGTCGCTTTCGGTCCAGATCCGTCCGCAGACCAGCGCGTCTTCGTAGTCGACCAAGTGCATGAACCCCGCGAAATTTTCGCCGAGCCCCACCGGATCGAAAATCGTGAAATGGGCGCGGCCCGGGGGCAGCGAGGTGAGCAGGCGCAGCATGACCATCCGCAAAGTCTCAATCGCCTGGCGCCGGCCGGCCCGCTCGGTTTGCAGGAGCAGAGAACAGTGCGTCGGTAGTGTCAGCAACGCCGGCAGCGAAACGGGACCCGATCGCTTAGCGGTGAACCCGGCCCGCTGTAGGACCCCGTCGGCCAGACGCGACAAATCCAAGCGCCAATGCCCGTACGGAATGATCGCGGTGAAGGCGCGCGGCGGCGTCCAATCTTCCGGAAGGCCGGTTTGCAGATCGATTCGCGGCCGGGCGCCGATCCGATCGGTTTCGTCCAGGAGCTCCCGAACATGGGCGATGCCCACGTCCCATTGCGCCTCGAGCGCGGCGCGGGCCGCCTCGTGCTCGGCTCGGGATTCGGCGGTCTCTTGCTCGTGTTCGCGCTTCGCCGAGGCCGAATCGCGCTCGCGCCGCTCGCACAGTTCGCGCACGCGGCGCGTCTTCTTCCCATCCACCTGCCGCGCGGCGTGCTCGCGAAGCTGCTCGATCTCGCCGTGCTGCTTGGACCGGGAGTTCTCGATGTGCTCGAGCGCCGCACCGCGCCGCCTGCGGGCTTCGGCGATCAGCGCGTCGAATTCGTCGGCGATCGCCTGCTGTTCACGCCGGGCTTGCTCGGCCGCCGCGGTCTCGTCCCGGCGCAGTTGCTCCTTGGCGCGCACCATTCGCAGGTCTAGGGCGCGCCGCGCCGCGGCCAGCGCCTGCCGAAAGGGTTCGTACGCGCTGCGGATTTGCGCGTTCGCCTTGCGCCGCAGCGCCCGCCCGGCCAGCAGTGAGAGCAGCAGCGTCACACCGAGCGCGACCGGCCCGGAAACGGTGAAGCTTGGAGCGCCGGGTACTTGAAGGAGGAGAGCCGCCCCTGCGCCGCCGACGGTCAGCACGCAGAAGAATACCAGCAGGATCCATGGCCGAGCGCCGATGAACAGTTGCGCCGCGGACGCCGAACGCAGGGCCTCGACCAGCAGCACCGCCCGCCGCGCTTGTTCATTATAAGCCGTGGCCGCGTCCGCCGGCTCATCGGCAACGTCTGCCGCGTCGGCGGGGCCCGATTCCGGCTCATATCGATAGTCCTGCAACAAATGCAGGGTGCGTTCGTCCAGCGCTTCCAGCTCCTGGCGCTGCTCGGCCACCTGCCGTTCGACGGCGGCGAAATCCTTTGCCAGTCCCTTGAGCGTGGCCTGCTCGACCGTCTCGGCAATCAGCAGCCGATCCTCTCTTCGCCGCCCACCCTCGCGTTCGACCTCTCGGTATTCGGCGGCAAGGCGGTCGCGCGCCGTCGTGCTGTTCGTCGCGAGCGCCTCCTGTGCCGCGTCGTGCTTGCTGCGAATTTGGGCCGAGCGATCGTCGTGTTCCTGCTCCGCGGTGTTCAGCTTCTCCTGGATGAGCGACTTGATGCGGGAAAGCGACTCGTCGAGGCGCGTGTCCGCGGCCGCGCGGCCGCGCTCGAACCGCTCGGCGATCTCGGTCTCGAGCGGCGCGACCGCATCGGCCGACAAGTCCAGCAGCGCGCGAAACGCGCGGCGCTGGACCTCAACGTAAGCACGCCCGTCGCACGTCGGCGCGTCGAGGGCGGCATCGGTGGTCGCTTCCGGTGGCTCGCCGCGGTTCATTCTCACTCGCAATCGTTGCGGACTTTCCGCAGAACGGTCGCCATGTGCCCCATCGTCAGCTCCACCGTCCGCAGCCGCCCCAGCAGCGGGACGAGGTATTTCTCCTCGAAACGTCGGCTGTTTTGATCGTGCCAAGCGCCCTTGGTTTCGATCCAACGGGCGCGCAGATCCTTGCCGGCTTGTCGAAGGTTGCCTTGGCCAGATGTTACACTCATGACTCGCCTCGCGGCGCCGCGCACACGGCTACGGGGTCCATGCCGTTGCCGGGCGCGGCGGCAAGCGCTGAACTTTTGCATATCATGGGGGAGGTGTCCCATGGGGCCACAATACCGCGTCCCGTGCATCGAGCACAGCCTCGATCGCCGCCCCGCGCAACACGATCAGACAGCCGACCGGCCACTCGAATGCGACCGCCAACTCCGGGCGATCGCGCAGAAGATCGGCGATGCGCGCGGCATCCAGAGCGACGACCTCGCTGTCGTCGGCCGGTCCGACATACCACCCGCTGTCATGCGCGGCGGTGCTCTCGATGCGCTCCAGATAGACGCGCTCGTGTTTCCGACAATCGCGCGCCAGGACGATCTTGTCCGAGGAGGCGACCGGCGCTCGCGCCACGTCCACCTCCAGAAGCGCAGCGCGCACCGACTCGATGGCGGCTCCCCACTGCGAACCGGCCAACGACGACCCGGCAAGCGGAGCGTCGTCGCGCATGCCCTGCGACGGCGTCTGTCGGCGCAGCCGCTGATACGCGTCAGCCGCCGGCATCGTAGCGGGCGGCTCAGCGCGGGCCATGGACCCGACCGGTTCGGTTGCGAGCCCGCCGTCGATTCCGAAATCCGCCGACGTCGACGTCTGTTCTTCCAGCGCCCCTGAAGATGTATAGGCCTCCAGCGCAACGATCATGTTGTCCAATTGCACTAGTGCATTCGGGATTTCAAGCTCGAGTGCCTGACTCAGCGCCTGCGCGACACGCTTGTACGAGAAGCTCTCTTCGTCCAGCGCGCGACTCCAGCGCTTCACATGGGCTGTCTTCTGACGGGCCTCCTCATACTGCCGCTCTGCCGCCGCGAGCGCCTTCTGCTCGTCGACGTACGAGAAGCGGCTGCCGAGGGCGGTTTTCTGCATTTTCTTGCGAGTCAAGGCGCTCCTGGCCCGGGTGACCAGCTCGGCGCGTTTCTTGGTCTGCGTTTTCCAATAGGCGCGCTGCTCCTCCTTGA
>JACZRH010000351.1 GCA_022574815.1 Planctomycetota bacterium
CGTGTCGCCGTCGGCATCGATGTCGGCGGCGATCAATCCGCGCACGGGCGGGCAATTCAGTGCGGTCAGGCCGGTCGGCCCGCTTACGTTCGGCCAGCCCGGGCTTCCCACGTTGCGCCAGATTTGGATGGCGCCTTGTTCCGAGCCGGTGCGCGCCCTGCCGGCGACGCAAAGATCGAGCAGACCATCGTTGTCGTAGTCCACGAGCACCGCGGCAGCAGGTTCCATCTTGCCGAGATGGATGCGATCGCGCCGCTCCGAGCGGCCATAGAGCACGAGACATTCGGTGTCGGAAATCAGCAGCGCGTCCGGGTTGCCGTCGTTGTTCAGATCATCGAGCAGCACTAGCCGACAGGCCGGCCAAGGGCCCGGCGGCTCTTTCATCACTGCAAAGCGGCCCGCGCGCTGGTTCTCGAGCACCAGCGTCGGCTGCTCGCCGCGGGCCGCGACGATGTCGATCCCGAGATTGCGGTCGAAATCAACGACGCCCAAGTCGGCGACCGCGTCGATCGCGGGGATTCCGACGCTGCTCGTCACGTCCTGGAATGTGCCGTTGCCGTTGTTCTGCCAGAGTTCCAGACCCGATTCGCGCGCCAGCAGCAGGTCGAGGTCGCCGTCGTGTTCGTAATCGACCCAGCGGGCCGTTCGGGCGCCCCGGCCGGTCAGACCGGCGGCGGCGGTGGCGTCTTCGAAAGACGCCGGGCCGCTGCGCTTCAATAGGCGGACGGCCCCGCGGCTGAGCACGAGCACGTCGTTGCGGGCGTGCAGCTTGGGATCGTAGCGCGTTCCGGGCGGCACGTCGTCGTGATAGTTGCCGCCGATGCACATGAGGACGGGCGCGACCAGATCTTGCTGCAACGCGACGTTGGTTTGTTCGAGTTTGCCGCTCGACGACATTCGCAGCAGACTCGCCTGTCCCTTCGGCCTCACAACAAACAGCGTGTACCCGCCGTGTTCATCCATATCGATGATGCAAGCAGCCGTCACAGCCGGGGGGCCACCATCGGCGAACACCGCGTCCGTTGCATCGCTGAAGTGGACTTCGATCGTGCTCGCGGCGACCGCACCCACGTTCGTCGTCGGCGCGGCCTCGGGGCGCGTGTAAATGCACTGCTCGAGCGCCACGCTCGAACGCGTGGCGTCGCCGAAGATTTCGCGCAGCCGCAGAAACTCGGTGATGCGTCGTTGAAACTCGGCCCGGTCGCCGGCCTGGCGCGCGGCCATCGCAAGCTTGTAATGGGCGCTGCCGTGCAAGGGGTCGAGCCGCTGTGTCTCGCGCAGTTGCTCCAGCGCCTTGGCCTTCTCGCCGACCCCATCGTACGCGCCCGCCAGTTGAAACCGCAGCGTCGCCGTGTGCGGATCGAGCCGAACGGCCCGCTCGAAATGCGGCACCGCATCGGCGAATCGCGCGGCCCGCAGCAGGGCCAGGCCGCTCAGATAGCTGGTGCCCGCCGATTCGGGCTCGACCTCTCGAGCACGGCCCAGCGCGTCGCCGGCGGCATCAAGATCGCGCGTCAGAAGATGCGCGCGGGCCAGATTTCGCAAGGCCTGCGGCGAGCGCGGTTTGAGATCCAACGCCGCCTTCAACGCCGTCACCGCCTTAGCGGCCTCGCGGTTCTCGAGATGGGCCTTGGCGCGGTTCATCAGACGGACGAAGTCCGTCGCGTCGCCGCCGCCACGCGACGCCGGTGAGAGGACCAACACCAGCAGCACGATTGAATACCAGACAATGACCGGTGCTCGTCGCATGTTCGGGTCCTCGTGTTCGCGATCCACCTGACCGGCCGCGTGTCACGGTGATAACGCCTCCGTCGCTCGATCCGATTGCCGTCCGGACGGCCCTGTCGTCACGCCGTGCGACCGTGCCGGAATTGTGAGGACCGGCGGGGAACAACGCAACGCGCTATTGCGGCCGCCGATACGGGCGGCCCGATTCATATAGAGCGATGCGCGATCGGACCCGGGCAGCCACGGGCGCCAATGCGGGATGCCGAAGTTGCCCGTGCGCCTGCTGCGCCGTTTGGATGGCTTCCTGGTAGCGGCCGACTTCGGCGTAGGCCGCCGCCAGCGTGTCCAGAAAGTGCGGGTTTCGCGACCCCGTCAAGCGGACCGCACGCTCGGCGAGGGACACCGCTTCGGCCCCGTCTCGCACCTTCGCATCCGCGTGTGTGCTCAGGAGCCACGCGAGATTGTTGAACGGGTCGGGCAGCCGATCGTCGAGCGCGATCGAGGCGCGGTAATGCCGAACGGCGTCTTCGATCAGCCCGAGACGCTCCAGCACGAATCCCAGGTTGTTGTGTGCCTTGTGCGCGTCGGGGCCGAGCCGCACGACTTCTTGAAAGTGCGTCACGGCTTGCTCGAGGCGGCCTTGCTCTTGCAGGACGTGCCCGAGATTGAGGTGCGCCACCGCCGCCGAAGGGTTCTTCGCAAGCGTGTCCCGCAGCAGGGTCTCGTAGGTTCTGTAGTGCGCCGCTTGCCTCCAAGTCAGGGTCGCGAGCGTGACCAGCAGCAACGCCGCTACCAAACGCGCGGCCGCCGGCATGGGCCGCGTGCGAGGCGCGGCAGAAGTCCGGTTTCGTCTCCCATGAAACGCGAGCGTGGCGAGCGTCGTCAACAAAGCAATCGGTGTGATTCCGGCGAGGTACTGGAAGTGGTCCGCGACGAAGGAAAATCGCATCGGATACACGTCGAAAAACCCCAAAGCTGGAACGAGCGTGCCTGCGAAGATCAGCAGCGACACCAGGGCGGCCCGTCCGAATCGATGACGCAACAGCCAAAGAGCGGCGAGCAACCCGGCAAAGGCGGCCGGGTACAGGAACTGCTGCCACTGGCCGGCATCGATCCGCCAGCGCGGATACCAGAATGTGAGCTGGGCCGGCCAAACGAGCTTGCCGAGGTAGAACCACAACGCTCGCCCCGCGATCAGACAGCGTTCGACCGGTGAATAGTCCCACTCAGAACCCGCAGCGCGAATCTGGTGCTTCTCGAGCCAGACCGTTAGAAGGCCCAGGGCGAGGCCGACAGCGAACATGGGCACCAGAGCGAGAACCGCACGTCCGCCTGCCCGGCGGCGCTTCCACCACAGAACCAGCAGGATCACCGCCGGCAGCGAGCAGGTAACTGTCTTGCTGAGCAAGGCGGCGACAAACAGGGCCAGCGAAAGGGCGTACCAACGCCAAGTGGCGGGCGAGTCGCCGTCGGAGCCGCACTGCGGGTTGATTTGCGCGAAGCGCAGGTACGCCAGCAGCGCGGCGAGATAAAAGGCCCCGGAGAGCACGTTCTTCCGCTCGGTGATCCACGCCACCGACTCGACTTGCAAGGGGTGCAGCGCGAAGACTGCCGCGGCCAACCACGCCCCGGGAACCGCCAGGCGCCGCAGCACCCGCCAAAGCAGCAGCGCATTCAGCGCGTGCAGCAGGACGTTGTCGAGGTGATAGCCGAAGGGCTCCAGGCCCCAGAGCGCGTGCTCGATCCAGAAAGACGTGAAGACCAGCGGGTAATACTGCGGCGTGGCGCCGACGCGAAGCCAGATGTCAGCCGGCCCGTTGGGATTCTGCACGGCCGCGTTTCTCGTGACGTGGTCGTGGTCGTCCCAGATGAACCCCCCGCGCAGCGCCGGCCCATAGGCCGCCAGAGTCGCCACGACAAGGGCACTAGCAGCCAGCGCGGTTCGCTTGGACGTCGACCTTGGATGGATTGCAGTGCTTCGTGCCACGGGGTCCACATCGCTTATCGCGGAACGGGGCTCCTCACTCCCATCCTCCGGCACCCACCGCTCGTAGTGCATGCGGCATGCGCTTCGAAGAGGACGATGGGAGTGAGATCATGGCCTGACCAGGCCGGGAACGAAAGGAGCAAACCGAAACCGAGTCGCGCCGGCGCCGCGCCAGATGTTGACGTGGGCCGTTGTTCAACGGTGCGGTCGGATCATAGAAAAGCCCCAGCCGACGAGCGGCTGGGGCTTGGTGCGTCTACGTCTACGTCTTCGGCCGCTCGTCGTTGAACGAACAACCAGTCG
>JACZRH010000059.1 GCA_022574815.1 Planctomycetota bacterium
CCGCAAACTGTTCAGCGGGTGTATCGAGGTGCTTGAAATCTGTGACGAACTCTTCGTGAATGTTATGCCCGCCGGATATGTACTCGAGGATGTATGGCGAGCGACCTTGCATTTTTATGTGCCGGGATTTCTTGACGGCGGCCCGGGCCTCCGCCACACGGCTCTTGACCTCATCATTGCTCGGAGGTGCCGCCGGCGGCTCCGGTTCGCTATTTCCAGCGATGATGGCTCCCCGGTGGGGTCGGTGACTTTGAAGAAGAATGAGTCAGAGCCGAAGGCGTTGGGGTTGGGGGTATACAGGACGTCTGCGGTAGTGGTGCTGGTGCCGGGCACAGGCGTATCGATCGTGCAGACGATGCTGGTGAAGCCGCCAAGGGAGCCCTTGGTTGGGTTGGTCGCTTTGACAAAAGTCAGCGGGCAGTCGTTGTCTATATCCTCGGCGGAGAGCGCGATGGTAACAGGCGTCTCCTCTGAGGTGGACGCGCTGGCGCTGGAGGAAGTGGGGGGATCGTTGGCGCAGGTGATGGAGACGGTGACTGTGGCGGTGGTGGAGGTGAGTACGCCGTCGCTGGCGGCGTACTGGAAGGAGCCCGCGCTGGGAGAGCAGACGTTGGAGTCCGGATTGAAGGTCACGATGGCGGATCCGGAGCCGGCTGAGCAGGTAGGCGTGCTGAGGAGTCCGAGCGCCCCGTTAGTAACGGTCGAGGTGATCTCGAAGGTGAGAGGACAGACGCCCTCGGGGTCGCTGGCGGTGAGGGTGACGGTTTTTGGGATGTCCTCGATGCCTACGACGGCCTTGTTGCTGGCCGTTGGGGCGCTGTTCCCTGGACAGTCTTGGCCGACGTATATCTGGGCGCCGGACACGGTGCCCGTGAAAACGTCGAATGACCCTGACGGCCCTATGGCGTTGCCGTCGTCGCCGGTGAGGACGGGGCTGACGATGGGTACCTTGAGGGAGAGGCTGCTGGGGCCGAAGCCCACCGCCTTAAACGTGACGCGGGCCAGGACGCCGTTGCCGCTCTCGGCGGTGCCGGCGCCGCTCTGGTCCAGGGCCGACGCCGTGAACAGATTATCGTTGTCGAAGATGGATTCAATGTCGGACTGGTCGAGGACGTTGCTTCCGGGCGCGTTCGCCAGGAGCATCTGTACGTTCGTGTTTATCCCTCCCTGGCCGGTGGAAGGTATTCGGAGCGTTGCCGAGTTGTAGAAGATGGTGGTGTTAAAGGCGGAGATGCCGCCGGCGGTGACGCCCTTGATGAATATGTCTACGCTAAAGATGTCGTTGAACTCCACGCGGCGGCAGGACTGGACGCTCCCTACGAAGGCAGCGGTGTTCCCCGCGGGGTCGGCGTCAATGCCAACCTCGGTAGCCGTAGCGGCTGCCGCCGGCTGCCCGAGGAATCGATGACCGCGGAGAGGCACTTGACGGCCTCCGAGGCCTTGGCGGCGCCGAGCAGCTTGCGTGCCTCGGCCAGTCCCTTGCCGAGCGCGTCGTTGCCCCCGCCGCCGCCGCCCCCGCCGCCGCCGAACTCGCCGCGCACCTCTTCGAGCCAGGCTCTCGTGGCGCCGTCGGCGAAGGGCGTGCCGTCCTTGAAGGAGAGGTCGAACACGTCGGGCAGGCGCGAGTACAATGCGACGCACTCGAACGCGACGGCCTGTTTGGCGGCCTCGTAGGGCGCGCCGAGGTTGCCGAGCGCCTGGCAAACGAAGCGCTGCAAGTCGAGCCATAACGGCGTCACGGCAAACTGGCCCTCGGCCTCGACGAGCAGATTGACCCAGTTTCCGCTGGCGGCGGTGGTTCCGAAAAACGTCTGGCGCGGCTTGGGAACGGGGGGCAGGATGCGGTCCTTGGGGGCCTGCGCGAGGCCGCCGAAGTGGACGGCCCGCATGAGCCGGAACGCACGGGCGTCCTTATTGTCCTGTCCGAACAGGTACTTGGCGACCTTAATAATCGCCTGCGTGGCCTGCGTCGTGCTGGAGAATTGCTCGGGCACACCCGCGCCCGCCGCCGGCGCGGGCGCCGCGGCCGGTGCCGTCTCGCCACCCGTCGGTGGCGCCGCCGCCGCCGGTTGTGCCGCTTCGGGCGGGGGCTCGGCCACGAGCGGGCCGACCATGGTCTTCAATGCCTTGAATGCCCGCACCATGGGCATCAGGTTGGGCGAATTGACCGGATCGTTGAACGCCTTATCGACGGCTTCGGAGAACTCGCCGGCCTTTTCGGCGCATTGGTGGACGGCCTCTTTTTCGGCGGCGCTGGGCTGCTTGCGGCACTTGCCGCCCTTGAGCGTGATCGCGGGGTGCACGCGATCCGCCAGGTACTGGACCGCGTTCAGACGACCTTGCGGAGGCTTGACCTTGGGGAAGCACTTCTCCCAGAAGCTGTTGATGAATTCCTTGTACGCATCGAAGGCGGCGGCGAGAGCGGCGTACCCGTCTTTCTCAAAGAGGCCCACGGCCAGGTAGGTTATGACCAGCAGGTCCTTGGACTTGGATTTGAGAATGTCGGTTGATAGTGAGACGACCTCGCCCCAGTCCGGCTCTTCGCCGGTGAGCGATCCGATCTTGTCGAGCTGCGCTTGCAGGGTCTCGAAGACCTCGTCGTAGCGCACGGGATCGCCGACCGGACTGGCGTCGCTGATCGGGGACTTGCCAAGGGCTACGATCTCATTGAAGCGGGCTTCATCCATGGCTCTCACCTCACGGGCGGACCTGCCTCTCGTCGGCTCGACGACGGCGCGTGCCGCGAGCGGACTCGGAACTGCCAGCCAAACACGATAGGCAATGTCGCGCCCCAGGGCAATACGGCCGGCTGGATCGTCGCGATCCGAACCGTCAGCGAAGCCCGCGCCAGTGCACGTCGCAGAGGCCCAAGCCGAGGTTGCGAGCGGGAGCCTTCCCGCCACTCTTGCATCCGTCCGGCCCCACGCGGACAATGGTGGCGTTCGCCGACCGCTAGGGCCGCGCGAGCCAGGGCATCGTCGCCAAGCTGCCAGGATGCGGAGACCGAACATGCGACCACAAGAACAGTGCCGAATCGTGCTCGTTTTGTTGAGTGTTCTGACAACCGCGCTGGCGGCACTCGGCCAGTCCCCGCCTTCGGCCAACCGCGACGATTCCAATGGCCCGACGCGCTGGTTCAAGGGCAATCTGCACACGCACTCGCTTTGGAGCGACGGGAACGATTTTCCGGAGATGATTTGCGAGTGGTACAAGAAGCACGGCTACCAATTCCTGGCGTTGTCCGACCATAACATTCTCAGCCGCGGGACCATGTGGATCGATGCCGGCCTGCCCGCCAAGCGCGGCGCGAAGGACGGCGTCGAGCGCTATAAGAAGCGATTCGGCGAGGATTGGATTCAGACGCGGCAAGTCGACGAAAAGTCGCAGATCCGGCTTCGCGCGCTGGACGAGTTTCGTTCGCTCTTCGAACAGCCCGGACGTTTCTTGTTGATACAGTCCGAGGAGATCACCGACCGGTTCCAAAAACTGCCCGTGCACATCAATGCCGGCAACCTTCGCGATCTCATCAAGCCGCGCGGCGGCGCGAACGTCCGCGCGGTCATGGCCAACAACCTCGACGCGATCGCGCAGCAGAGCCGCGACGTGGGGCGCCCCATGCTCGGCCATGTGAATCATCCTAACTTCAAATGGGGCATCACGGCCGAGGACATGGCGGCGGTCGTACAGGAGCAGTTCTTCGAGGTGTACAACGGGCATCCGGGCGTGCGCCATCGCGGGGACGAACATCATCCGAGCGTCGAGCGGCTCTGGGACATCGCCAACACGATTCGCATCGCCGAGATGAAGAGGCCGCCGCTCTCCGGCTTGGCGACGGATGACGCGCACAATTACTTCGGGCAGCGCGGTTCGTCGCCCGGGCGCGGCTGGGTCATGGTCCGCGCCACAGAGCTGACGCCCGACGGGATTATTCGCGCGATCCAGCGCAACGATTTCTACGCGTCGAGCGGCGTCACACTGCGCGACGTGCGGTACGACGCCGATCTTCGAGTGCTGCGTGTCGAGATCGAGCCCGAGGAGGGGGTCGAATTCACGACCGAATTCGTTGGGACGCTCGAGAACTACGACACAAGCACGGAACCGGCCGGGACTGATGCCGAGGGAAAACCGATTCGTGCCACGCGACGTTACTCGAACGATATCGGCAAGGTGCTCGCGACCGTGAAAGGCAACAGCGCAGTTTACCGGCTCACGGGCCGGGAGCTGTACGTCCGCGCCGTCGTCACATCGACTCGCCCGCCGGAAAACCCCGTCTTCGACGATCAAAAGCAACAAGCCTGGACGCAGCCCGTCGGCTGGGAGCGGTGGGTCGCCGCGCCGCAGCGCGACGAGAACTGAAGTACGTCAACGTTGAACGCCCAAGCGGCACAGGCAGCGGCAAGCCCCCACATCATCCTAATGACTAGAAAACCTCAGCGCCCTGCGCGCTTTCAGCGCCTCTGCGATTTCCTGCGGTTTTCAACAGCCCGGATCAGGCCTCGTCGCGATCACCTTCAGCTCGATCGCAATCGGCGTCGGCAGGCAATTTACCTCGACCGTCGTGCGGGTCGGATTCGGCTTGCCGGGTCCGGCGAAATACTCGGCGTACAGTCTGTTGTAAGTCGCGAAGTCGTCTTTCATGTTCGTAAGGAACACCGTCACGTCCACGATGTTCTCCCAGCGCGAGCCGCCCTCCTCGAGCACCAGCCGGATGTTCTCGAACACGGACCGGCATTGCGCGGTGATGTCGTGGCTCGCGACGTTGCCGTCCCCGTCGAGCTCGACGCCGGGAATCTCCTTCGCCCCGCGTTTGCGCGGCCCGAGGCCGGACAGGAACAGCAGGTTGCCGACGCGCTTGGCGTGCGGATACGCGCCGACGGGCTCGGGGGCCTTTTGGCTTTCGATCGTTTCGGCCATCTCATCGTCCCAGAAAGTGAGGTGGGTCTCGTCCGCTGCTCGTGTTGCCGGACGTCTGGTGTTCTCAAGGCGGGCGAGGCGACCGCCGCTGCGTCACCCCGCAACGGTGATAGAACGTCCGGATTCTACCTTCGGTTGGGACTGTCATTCGGCGAGCTTTGCGTCGTGGATGAGCCCTCGCCCCAGACTGTCGGCCGCAGTCGACGGAATTTGCGGGCGAGTTCGGAGTCGCCGTCGGCGGCCTCGTGGAACCAAGCCAGTTGCTCTTCGACACTCAAGTCCTTTATCTCCTTGTAAATCCCCCGCTGAATGTCTCGCTTCATTTTGACGCAATCAATCGTCTTGGCTTTCATAGACAATCTCCCGCGGACTCCGGATTTCGATCAAGGGATAGCCGAGGCGCAGGTTGACGGCGTTAAACTGCCGAATGTGGTCAAGCCGCACCAGATGTCGGAAATTCCAGCTCACAATGGCGTCGGCACGCGCCAGCGTGGCAATGGCGACATGCGCCGCGTCATCGATCCAACGCGGCCCCAAGACATCCGCCTTGATGTATTCGTCACGCAACGCCATGCTTTCGAGGGACAGATCCGCGCGCTCCGTGTGGAGATCAGGTACTTGCAGGAGGAGTTGGCGTACTGGTTCGGGGCTGCGCTCGAGCTCCCGCAACACCACGTCGGAAAGAACCAGGCGATACAGGCCCGCGTGTATCCCGTCGAACAATTGGCGCGATACCTGCGCAAACTCAGCGTCGAAACATCCGCCGAAAACGGATGTGTCCGCATAAATTCGCAGGATGCGCGGTGCCGCCGGCATTTCGGGAACCTCCCGCGCGAGGCGCGGTACAGGCCTATCAAACAGGTGGATTGTAGCAAAACCGACGGATAAATCTGCGCGCGACATGCGAGCTACCGAGCAACCTCGAAGCACACGTTCTTCGGCTCGGTAAAGAAGTGCAGCGAATCGTCGCCGCCTTCGCGGCCGACGCCGCTTTGTTTCATGCCGCCGAAGGGGACGCGCAGGTCGCGCAGCAGCCAGCAGTTGATCCAGACCGTGCCGGCCTCGATGCGCTCGGCCAGGCGGTGGGCCCGCGCGAGGTCGCGCGTCCAGACCGACGCCGACAAGCCGTAGTCGGTCGCGTTGGCGAGTTCGACGGCGTCGTCCTCGTCGTGGAAGGGCATCAGCGTCACCACGGGGCCGAAGATCTCCTCGCGGTTGACGCGGGAGGTCATGTCGAGGCCGGTGATGACGGTCGGCTCGAAGAAGTAGCCGGCGGTGCAGCGCTCGCTGATCGGCCTGGGCCGCCGGCCGCCGCAGTGGATTTTGCCGCCTTCGTCGCGGGCCAGCGCGACGTAGGACTCGACCTTGTCGAGCTGGGCGGCGGAGACGAGCGCGCCCTGATCGGTCGCTTGCTCGAGCGGATCGCCGACGGTCAGGCGTTTCGTGTTGGCGACGAAGCCCTCGACGAAGTCGGAATAGATGCTGCGCTCGACGAACACGCGCGAGCCGCACAGGCAGATCTGCCCCTGGTTGCCGAATGCGGCCCGCACCGCGCCGGCCATGGCCTGCTCCGGGTCCGCATCGGCGAAGACGACGGTCGGGTTCTTGCCGCCCATCTCGAGCGCGACCCGTTTGAACATTGGAGCTGCGGTGCGGGCGATCTCCGCGCCGGTCTTCGTGCCGCCGGTGAACGAGACGGTCGGAACCTTCGGATGCCGTACGATCGCCGCCCCGGCTTTCGGCCCCAGGCCGTGGACGATGTTCAGCACACCCGCCGGCAGGCCGGCTTGCTGGCAAACCGCGGCGAGCAGATGGGCCGTCATGGGCGTGATCTCGGACGGCTTGGCGACCACCGTGTTGCCGGTCGCCAGGGCCGGCGCGATTTTCCACGTCAGCAGATAGAGCGGCAGGTTCCAAGGCGAGATGATTCCCGCCACGCCGCGCGGCCGCCGCAGGGTGTAGTTGTACGCCTCTCCCGCTGAGGCATGCAGCTCGGACTTGGCGTGCAGGATCGCGGTTGCGAAGAAGCGGAAGTTCGTGACGGCTCGCGGGATCTCGAGCGTACGGGCCCGCGAAAGCGGTTTGCCGCTGTCGATGCACTCGGCGATCGCAAATTGTTCGATGTTTTGCTCGATCAGGTCGGCGATTTTCAGCAGGGTGCGCGAGCGTTGGTCCGCCGACAAGCGCGACCACGCGGGAAACGCGTCTCGCGCAGCTTCGACGGCGCGTTCCACGTCACGCTCGTCGCTGTCGGGGACTTTCGAATAGACCTGCCCGGTCGCGGGATCAAAGTTCTCGAGGAACTTCTCGGAGACCGGCTGCACCAGTTCGCCGTTGATGTAGTTACCGATGAGTTGCATGGCGTGTTCCATCCGCGCGTGGGCGGGCTTTCAGTTCGTTCGGCGGGCAGGATGCCCGCCCTCCCCGGCGCACCTGCATCAGCGAATCGCAGCGTTACTGCGACGCCAGGCGGCCGCCGTCGACCGGCAAATTGATGCCGTTGATGTAGGACGCCGCCGGCGACGCCAGGAACGCGACGGCGTTGGCGATTTCCTCGGGTTTCGCGAAGCGGCCGGCGGGGATCTTTTGCACGGCCTCCTCGGCAATCTCGTCGGGCGACCGGCCGGAGCGCTTGGCGTTGCTCTCGAACAGCGAACGCAGCCGCGCGGTGCCGGTAAAGCCGGGCAGCACGTTGTTCACGGTGATGCCGAAGGGGCCGAGCTCGCGCGATAGCGTTTTGGCCCACGCCGCCACCGCCGCCCGCGTCGTGTTCGACACACCCAGTCCGGGGATCGGCTCTCGGACCGAAGTCGAGATGATGTTGATAATCCGCCCGTAGCCGCTTTCCTTCATGCCCGGGACCACGACCTGTGCCAGGGTCTGGTTGCACAGCAGGTGCATCGTGAGCGCGTGAACGAAGGCTTCCGGCTCGGCTTCGTGGATCGGTCCCGACGACGGGCCGCCGGTGTTGTTCACCAGGATGTCGATCGGCCCGTGCGAATCGATGTGCGCCGACACCTTTTGGCGAACCGATGCCGGATCGGCGAAGTCGGCGCACACGATGTCGTGCGACCGGCCGGCGGCGGCGGTGTCCAGGGTGGCGACGACCTCGCGCAGCGTGGTCTCGTTCCGTGCGACGAGCGTGATCGCCGCACCCAGGCGGGCCAGCACTTCGGCGCACGCCCGCCCGATGCCCTGCGTGCTGCCGCAGACGATGGCACTCTTGCCGCTCAGGTCGATCATGCCCGATCCTTATTGTTGAGCGCCTATCGTAGCGTTGCGCGCGGTGGGCGTCGATGCGGGTCATGCGATCGGGGCGGCATGAAGAAAGCGAGAGAGCGGTTACTGAACGAGGGCGCCGTCTTGTCAGTTCATATCATCCGGCGTCCGGTCCGTCCCCCACCCCGTGCTGCGCAACGGGATGGGGCACCCAGGCAGAACCTCTGTGGCACCGGCGTCCCGCCGGTGTGTTCTCGGTCTTGGGATGGGTTCTACGGCGGCGGCGGGACGCGCGTCACGCTGCGCGGCACGACTTCGTTCGAGTTGGAGCCGACGTTGCCGAGCGTACGCACGGTCAGCGTGGCCGATGCACTCGTCACGGCGTTGCAACGGTTGGTGACGACCACGTCATACACCCCGGCGTCCGCCGTCGTGACGGACGCGATCGTGTACGTGTCGGCCACGGCGCCGGAGATGTCCACGCCGTCCTTGCGCCATTGGTAGATCGGCGACGGCGTGTCGGTCGTCAGGCGCTGGTGGTAGACCAGCGGCGATCTCGCGTCCGGGAGCGTCGGAAGCGTGCCGGAGTAGCCGGCCCCGTACCCGTTGCGCGATTCGCCGAACGCAGTCGTTTGCGGGTGGCTGCCGCCCCAGAAGTAGGTGTGGTCGCCGAGCCAGGCGGCGCCGATGATGTAGAATTTGCCCGCCACCAGCGGCACGTCGAGCGGGCCCGAGGCAAAAAAGCCCTCGCCGGTGCCGGGGTCCGTGTTGGTGTCGCTCGCGATAAGCGTGTACGGCCCATCGACCGCGTCGGCCTCGTAGACCACGAAGGTGATCGGGTCGGAGGTCGTGATATTCAGATAGTGCTCGACGCGTTTCAGCGTCGCGGGCGTCGTCACGGCGTATGAGTTGCCGCGAATGCGCGGGCCGGTGTCCTGGTCGGTTGCGGCGCCGATGTTCTCCCGGTTCGTAATGGTCCCGCTCTGCGCCACGCCGACCGAAAACGTGACCGGCGAGCCCTCCACGACCGATCGGCTCGCCGGCTGTTGCGTGATCTCGGGATCCTGCTCGACGGTCAGTATGGCCGGGTCGCTGGGCAGCGCGCCGCAGTTGTTGGTCAACACGGCGTCGTAGACACCCGCGTCTGCGGGGAGCACGGGATCGATCGTGTAGGTCGGCTCGGTCGCGCCGTTGATATCGACACCGTCCTTGCGCCACTGATAGCTCAGCGTCGCGTTCGAGGTCGTGATTCGCTGGTGATAGACGAAACTGTTCGAGGTAACCGGCGCGGTCGGCGGCAGGGGGTCGCGGAAGTCCAAGGGAAAGCCGGCCGTCGTCCGCCCGAACGACGTCGTCTGCGGGTGCGAGCCACCCCAGAAGTATTTGTACTGGCCTGACCAGCCGGCCCCGATGATGTAGAACTTGCCCGCCACCAGCGGGACGCTGAGCGGCCCCGAGGCATGGAACGCTTCGCCGACGTTGGGATCGCTGACGGTGTCTTGGGCGATCAATGTGTACGGCCCGCCGCTGACATCCGCTTCGTACACGAAGAAGACGATCGGACCCGACGCGGTGACGTCCAGGTAGTGCTCGATCCGCGTCAGGGTCGTCGCGGCTGTGACGGTGTAGTAGTTGCCGCGCAGCAGCGACGCGGTCGAGGAGTTTGCCGTCGTGCCGACGGTGTCGACCGCCTCGCCGCCCGACCCGGCCGAGGCCTCCACCGTAAACGACACGGCCGAGCCTTCGCAGACGGTCTGATCGACGGGCTGGCGCGTGATGCTCGGAATGTTGCCGCCGACGGTCAGCGTCACGGCGTCGCTGGTGACGCTTCCGCAGCCGCTATCGACGACCACGTCGTACACGCCGGCGTGTTGCAGCGTGACCGGATCGAGCACGAGCGCAGCGGCCGTTGCGCCGGCGATGTCGATGCCGTCCTGTCGCCATTGATAGCTCAGCGACGGACCGCCCGTGGCGACGACGTCCAGCGTGAAGGACTGGCCCGTACACAAGTTGCCGCCGAGCGGCTGCTGCGTGATGGTCGGCGTCGTCGCGACCGTCACGATCGCGCTCGCGCTGGTCTCCGAGCCGCACCCGTTGGACACCACGACGGTGTAGTCGCCGGCGTCGGCGGGCGTGGCGGCCGCGATGGTGTACGTCGCGTCCGAGGCCCCGGCGATCTCGACGCCGTCCTTGCTCCATTGATAGCGCGGGCTGCTCCCGCTCGCCGCGACCGAAAGCGTGATCATTTGCCCTTCACACGCCGCCTGGCCGCGCGGCTGCAGCGTGATCGTCGGGGGCGTGTCCGCGACGGTCAGCAGCGCGGCGTCGCTCGTCTGGGTCCCGCAGGAATTGGTGAGCTGCACGTCATACGCGCCGGCGTCGAGCGGCGTGACCGCCGGCAGCGTGTAGCTGTCGCCGGTCGCTCCGAGGATGTCGTTGCCGTCCTTGCGCCATTGGTAGGTTGGCGTTTCGAACGAGTCGGCCACGACGGAGAAGGTGACCGATTCGCCGATGCACGCGTCGTCGTCGGCCGGCTGCTGGGTGATTTGCGGCGTCTCGCCGACGAGGACCGTCGCGAGGTTGCTGGTGACGGTCCCGCAGGTGTCCGAGACGATGACGTTGTAGTCGCCGCTGTCCGCCGGCGTGGCGGGGTCGATGACGTGCGTGGCTCCGGTCGCGCCGGCGATGTTCTGGTCGTCTTTTCGCCACTGGTAAGCCAGCGCTGACGCCCGCGTCGTGAGCCGCTGGTGATAAACCAATTCCGAGGTCGGAACGGGATCCGCCAGTAGCTGGGGCAGGGGATTCTGGTAACTCGCGAGGTAGCCATTCAGGGATTCGCCGAACGCGGTCGGCTGCGGATGACGGCCGCCCCAGAAGTAGCTGTGCGGGTCGGGCCAGGCGGCGCCGATGATGTAGAACTTGCCGGCCGACAGCGTCACCGAGAGCGGCCCGGAAGCGAAAAAGCGTTCGCCGGTGCCGGGGTCCGCGACGGTGTCGCTGGTGATGAGCGTATAAGGCCCGTTCTGAAAGTCCGCCTCGTATGCAAAAAACGTCAGCGGGCCTGAGACCGTGATCCCCAGATATTGTTCGATTTGCGTCAACGTCGCCGTCGTGTCGACGGCGTACGAGTTGCCGCGTATGCGGGAGGCGGTCGTGAAGATGGACGCCGTTCCGATCGTATCGGTGACGCCCGGCCCGCCGCCTCCGCCGCCCGTCGCGACCACGCTGAGCGTGACTACGCCGCCCTCACAGAGGGTCTCGCCGAGCGGCTGCTGCGTGATCGCCGGTCCCGCGTCGACCGTCAGGGCCGCGGCGTCGCTGATCGTTGCGCCACACTCGTTGCTGGTCACCATGACGTCATAGCTGCCGGTGTCGGCCGGCACGGTCGTGCTGATGGCATACGTGTCGGAAACGGCGCCGGGAATCTCGACCGCGTCCTTGCGCCATTGGTAGGTCAGGCCCGTGCCCAGCGCGGCGACGTCGAACGAGACCGGATCGCCTTCGCAAACGGTGGCGTCCTGCGGCTGCTGCGTGATCGGCGGGCCGATCGTCACGATCAGCTCCGCGGGCAGGCTGGTGTCCGACCCGCAGACATTCGTCACCACCACGTCGTAGACACCGGCGTCTTCAACGCGGACCGGATCGATCGTGTACGTAGCGCTCACCGCGCCGGCGATCTCGATGTTGTCCTTGCGCCACTGGTAGCTCAAATTGTTGCCGCCGGCAGCGACGATGAATGTAACGCCGGTCCCTTCGCACGCCGACTGACTTTGCGGCTGCTGCGTGATGGTCGGCGGCGTGTTGTCCAGCACCGTGAGCGTCGCGAACAGGCTGGTCTCCGACCCGCACCCATTGGCGACGACGACGTCATAGAGGCCCGCGTCGGCGGGCGAGACCGGATCGATCGTGTAAGACGAGTTCGTTTCGCCGGCGAGCTCGACCCCGTCCTTCCGCCATTGATACGCGAGATTGTCCCCCGTCGCCGTCACGCTGAAGGTCACCGGCTGCCCGTCGCACACGGCCTGATCCGCGGGGTGTTGTGTGATCGCCGGGGCCTGGCTTGACACGCTCAACGTCGCGGCGTCACTCGTGATCGAACCGCAGCCGTTGGAAACGACCACGTCGTACGAACCGTCGTCGGCGGGTGAGACCGGATCGAGCGTAAGTGTCGTTCCGTTCTCGCCGCCGATCGGCACGTCGTTACGGCGCCACTCGTAGCGCAGGTTTTCTCCGGTCGCCGCGACGGTGAATATGACTTGCTCGCCGGTGCAGGCGTTGCGGCCGGACGGGTGTGTTGTGATGGAAGGCGGGGCGCTCTCGACCGTCACGGTCGCGGGCAGACTCACCGCCACACCGCACATCCCCGTCACGACCACGTCGTACACGCCGGCGTCGGCGGGCCCGACCGGGTCGATGGAGAACATCGGGGCGACGGCGTTTGGGATACCGACATTGTCTTTGCGCCACTGATAGGTGAGCGAGGTCGGCTGTGTGGTCAGGCGCTGGGCGAAGACCAGCGGCGACGCGGGCAGCGGGTTGGGCGGCAAGGGATCCGAGTAGTCCGCGAAAAGGCCTATGCGTGACTCGCCGAACGCGGTCGGCTGCGGATGGGCGCCGCCGAAATAGTACGTGTGCGTGTCGGGCCACGCGGCGCCGATGAGGTAGAAGCGTCCCGCCTCTAGTCGCAGGTTGAGCGGATTGGAAGTGAAAAACCCGGTTCCGGTGCCGGAAGTTGCGAGGTGGTCCTCGGCCGCCAGGGTGTACGGGCCGGATTCGCTGGTCGCTTCGTACACGAAGAATACGAGCTCGCCCGACGTGGAGATGTCCAGGTATTGCTCGATGCGCGTCAGCGTTGCCGTGGTGGTGATGGAGTAGACGTTGCCGCGCATGCCCGCCGCGATGCCGAAGCTCGTCGCCGAGCCGATCTCTTCGACGACCTCGGCCCCGCCGCCGGTTGCTTCGACCGACAGGCTCAACGCGCCGCCGGCGCACGCGCCTTGTCCCGCGGGGTCCCGCGTGATGATCGGCGGTCCTTCGACCGTCAGCGTCGCCGCGTCGCTCGTGGTGGCATCGCACCCGTTGGAAACCACGACGTCGTACACGCCGGCGTCGGACGCCGAGACCGGGTCGATCATGTACGTGTCCAGGGTCGCCCCCGGGATCGGCGCGGCGTCCTTGTGCCACTGGAACGTCAAGTTCGTTCCGGCCGCGACGACCGTGAACGTGACCGCGCCGCCGTCGCAGACCAGCGCGTCGGCCGGGTGTTGCGTGATGGGCGGGGCTGCGACTACGGTCAGGATCGCGGCCAGGCTGGTCGCCATGCCGCAGGCGTTTGTGACGACCACGTCGTAGGCCCCCGCGTCGGCCGCCGCCACCGGGTCGATCACGAGCGTATCGCTTGTCGCGCCCATGATCTCGATCCCGTCCTTGCGCCACTGGTAGATCAGCGGCGCACTGCCGCCGGCGACCACCGCGAATGTCGCCCGCCCGTTGACGCAGACCGATTCGTCCACGGGGTCCGAGATGATCGACGGTGGGTCACATTGGGGCGAGGCTTCGGCGACGACCGACGTCAGGAAAAGGAACGCGATCGCTAGGGTCGCACCCGTCAATGTTGCGCCCGCACGGTAAACCTTGCGCAGGTTCATGCCGGTAATCCTCGATCAGGACCGGTTCTTGTCGTCGTGGAGAGCGGTTTGCACGAACCGTGCCAATGGCAGCGGAGCCGCGTTGTCCTCGAGGAGACGCAGGACACCGCTATGTTCCGAGGGATGTCCGCGGCGGGGGCTCGACGGCTCGGGTGGCTCGGCGCGACTTGGACATCCCACGCCCGAGGCGGTAGCATCGCGCGTGAGGCCCGGCTCCGCAGGAGCCTCGCCCTCCCGTTTGCGCCCACGATTCTCCGTGATTCGTTGGAAAGGCGCTTTCTGATGGCACTTTCCGATCTGCGCTCCCAGGCTTCGCGAAGATCGCCGGAGGAGTTGCTCCAACACCTCAACTCGTTCGAGCTGGAGCTGAAATTCTCGGCCGGCATCTGGTACTTTTCCCCGTTCAACAGCCGCTTTCACGATAAATACGCAGACGAGATCGGCCTGCTCAAACGGCTGGAGATCGCCGCCGGGCTGGCCGAGCACGGCTTGAAGGGCTTGGAAGCCCACTACCCCAACGAGATCAACGAAGACAACCTCGACGTGTGGCGGAAGTTCACCGCCGACACGGGCATCAAGCTCATCACGGTCATTCCGCAGTTGTTCTGGGACAAGCAGTTCGAGTGGGGCTCGCTGTCCAATCCGTTGAAAGCGCCGCGCGACGCCGCGGTTGAACGCACCAAACGCGCCTTTCAGATGAACAAGGAGCTGGACACCGAGTTCGCCATCGTCTGGCCGGGCATCGACGGATACGAAAACCCGTTCGGCGTCGATTTCGTCGCGCTGCGCGACCGCTTTGCCGACGGGCTCGCCGAGGCGCTGGACGCGGTGCCCGGCGTGCGGATCGCGTTCGAGCCCAAGCCCTACGAGCCGCGCGGGCGGATTCTTTACGGCACGACGCCGGAGGGCGTGCTGCTGGGGCATCAGGTCGAGTCGCGGCTGACGAACGCGGAGAACCGCAGCCTGCTGGACGAAGGCCACGCGTTGTGCTGCATGAACCCCGAGGTCGGGCACGTGCTGATGGGTTTCGAGGACCTCGCGTACGCCTATAGCTGGCCGCTGTCCGAGGGCCGGCTCGCGCATACGCATTGGAACAGCCAGCCGCTGGGCAACTACGACCAGGACCTCAACGTCGGCGTCGTCTCACCCGAGCAGCTCGAGGCGCTCTTGTACACGCTGAAGATGTACGGCTATCGCGGCTATTTCGGCATCGACGTGAATCCGGAGCGCATGCCGGTCGCGCGGGCGCTGCACAACAGCATGGACGCGCTCCGCGCCGCCAACGACCGTATTAGCGCGCTCGATAACGAAGCGATCTTGTACTCTCAGGCCAACCCCGATAAGACCCGCGGCTGGTTGGAAGCGTACCTGATCCGACAACGCGCGCCGCACGCGGACAAGCTGCCGCCGCTGCCGCCCTTGAGGTGAACCGCAGAAGCGCCAAGGGCTCTGAGGGCGCTGAGAACAGCGATGGTTTGGCGAGTTGTGCGCGGGTGCGGGTGCCCCGCGCCAACACGCACTCGCCGGCCCATTCGTGCTCCCCACCGCTGAAGCGATGGGCCACCCGGCCCAGTCGGTGAAGTTGCCGCGGCGACGTCGAAGCGCCAGGAAATGCGCCCCCGCTTGCGTTGCCGCACAATTCGGCCAACATATCGCCTGTGAACACGAAGAAGCGAAGAGCCCATTGGATCGCGCTTCTGCTCGGGTTGACGGCCACGGGCGGGGTGGTGACGGCCTATTGTACCGGCCGGCTCGACTGGCTCGAGTACAAGACGCTCGATCTGCGCTTCATCTACGCCAATTCCGTCCGCGAACGCGACGACCTGGTCCTCATCCGAATCGATGATCGTTCGCTCCAGCTACGCGGCCGCTGGCCTTGGTCGCGCTCGGATCAAGCTGCGCTGATAGCGATACCGGCGGAGTTGGGTGCCAAGAAGATCCTGGTCGATCTCGAATGGCTGGAGCCGGATACGGACTACTTTCCCGTGGACCCCGATGCCGACATGCTCCAGGATCTGGAGAACATCACGCCGCGCGGGCGGCTTTGGGGAGACCGCGATCTGAGTCGGGCCATCTCCGATGCCGGCAATGTGTACATCACGTTCAACTACAGCGTCGAGCGGCCTGACAACCCCGATCCCGATCGGGAATTGCGCCGCCAGGCCGAAGACGAAAAACGCCGCATCGGTAGTCAGATGCAGCGCGACCGGGACCTGCTCGAACTCCCGCCGCACGTCCTCTCCCGGTTCCTTTTTGACCAGCTCCACCCGGGCAAGCCCATCCAAAACCGATCGCCGGAAAGGGACCTGTTCGTCATCGCGCTGCGCGAATGGCTCGGGATCGAGTATACGACCCGGCGCTCCTTCAGCCCGGCGGGCCTCGAGTCGGCGGCCCAGTCGATCGACCGGCTCACACCCGTCTACCCGTTGCTCGCTCGCAGCGCCGCGCGCTGCGGGTTCTCCGTGTTCGTAGGCGACGAAGACGGCGTCGCGAGGCGCTTGCCGTTGCTGGCTCAGTACGAGCAGCGTGTTGTGCCACAGCTCGCTTTCGGGCTGATTTGCGATCTTCTCGATGTCGGTCCGCGCGACCTTCGGATGGAAAACGGTCGGCTGGTCGTCGGCGAGCTGCGTATCCAACTCGATCGGTCCGGCCAAGCGCTCGTCCCTTGGGTCTCGCAGCGCGACGTTGATCGCGACACGCAACGGCACGTGCCGGCCACCAAGATCATGGAAGTTCACGAGCGCCGCGGGTACATCCGTGATAACGAAGACACGATTCGGCAGATCGAGAGCTTTCAAGAAGAATACGAACGCCTTTCCCGGATTAAGCCCGGGGAATTGTCACCCGAGGATCAGGAACGGTTGAAGGGACTTAAGGGGAACCGATTAGAGTACAAGACTATACGCGCCGCTTGCGCACGGGCGAACGAGAAGCTGCGCGGCGAAGTCGTCGAAATGCTCGATGAGCTGCGCCAGAGGATCGAGGGCAAAATCTGTCTGATCGGATACACCGCCACCGCCTTGGCCGATATGACGCCGATCCCGGGCAAGAAGCGTGCCGCCGGCGTCTACGCGCATTATTCGCTGCTGAACGGCCTGCTCTCCGGCCGGGTCGTCTCGTGGGCCTCGACGCCGCTCAACGCGTTCGTCGCGGTCGTGTTCGGTGTTCTTGCTTCGGTTGTGAGCCTCTCGATGGGGCCCCGCAGCGTGATTGTCATCGTCGTGCTCCTGGTCCTCGCGTATGTTGGGTGGGCGGCGGGGGTCTTTTACACTTGGACCTACTGGATCGCCATCACGCCCACGGTCGGGACCATTTTCGTCAGCTATTTCGCGATCGCCGTGTATCGCTACATGTTCGCCGACCGTGAGCGGCGGCACCTCGCCACGGCCCTGGGTCAATACACTTCGAGGGAGATCGCCCGGCAGGTCGCGGAGAACCCGGAGCTGTGCCGCCGGGCCGAGGTGCGCGAAGTGACTTCGATCTTCACGGATTTGAAGGACTTCACGACCATCTCCGAGCGGATCGGCGCCGAGCGCACCCAGCACGTGCTCAACGCCTGCCTGGGCCGCCTCACCGAGATCATGCTGCAATACGAGGCGTTGGTGAACAAGTTCATGGGCGACGGCATCTTCGCCTTCTGGAACCCGGTCATCTATCCCCAGGAGAACCACGCCGGCCTCGCCTGCGACACCGCGATCGACCTGCACGTCGGTCTGCGCAAGCTCATCGACGAGCAGCGCGCCGCCGGCGGCGATCCCGTGTTCGGCCAACTCGTGCTGCGCGTCGGCCTCGCGAGCGGCAAGGCCGTCGTCGGGCCCTGCGGCAGCGAGCAAAAGTTCGACTACACCTGCATCGGCGACTCGGTCAACCTGGCGTCACGGCTCGAGACCGCCAACAAGTACTTCGGCACGTCCATTCTCGTCAACGGCGTCACGCGCGACGCCGCCGGCGACCGCTTCGAGTTCCGCCCGCTCGGCCGTGTGCAGGTCAAGGGCAAGCAGAAGGACGTGCCCGTGTACGAGCTGCTCGGGCGGACCGGCGAGGTCAACGGCGAGCGGCTTGACCACGCCCGGCGTTTTGGCCAAGCCATCGCGGCTTTCCAGGAGCGCAAGTGGGACGAGGCCCAGCGGATCTTCGAGGAGTGCAGCCGAAAGCGGCCCGATGATCCCGTTGCCAAGCACTACGCCGTCACGTCGGCGATCCACGCCCATGAGGATCCCGGCGAGGATTGGAACAGCGCGATCGAGCTGACGGAGAAGACTCGCCCGCGCACCCAGAGGTGATGCGGGAAATCGAAACGGGGGTGCAAGCGAGCTTGGAGCCTCTCCCTCGGCGTTCTACCCCCTCGGCCCTGAGTCAAGCTCAGGGCAAGCAAGCTCAGGGCGAAAGCCGAACGCACCGAGAACTGACCGGCACTGTCTGGTGGCGGGCTTCTAATCCTCGTCGGTGACCACCGTCTGAGGGTCGGCGGTGGGGAGGTCGTTGACAGGGTTGACGGTGACGGAGACGGTAGCGGGAGCGGTGGTAGCGGCGCCGTCGTGTGTGGTGGA
>JACZRH010000352.1 GCA_022574815.1 Planctomycetota bacterium
GATGCGGCCGCTGCCGCCGCAGCCCGCGAGGCCCGCTACGAGGCCGAACAGGACCAGCCGCGGTAGATCGGCAAGTCCGCGCTGCTGCGGCGAAGGGCGGTCTTCGTGCGAAGCGATCGCCACCGCGGCCCCTATTCTCGCGGGATCGGAAACTGCCCGCACAGCTCGCGCACGCTCTTTTCCACGCGCGCCGCCGCCGCCGCGTCGTCCCCGGCCGATAGGGCCCGGTGCATCAGCTCGGCGACGGTCACCATCTCCGCACCCTTCATGCCGCGCGTAGTCAGCGCCGGGGTGCCGATCCGCAGCCCGCTGGTCTGCGTGGGTTTGCGCTGGTCGAACGGGATCATGTTCTTGTTCACGATGATGCCGGCGGCCTCAAGCCACGCCTCGGCCTGCTTGCCGGTCAGGTCCGGATGCACGTCGCGCAGGTCGACGAGCATGAGGTGGTTGTCGGTGCCGCCCGACACCAGCCGGTAGCCGCGCGACTGGAGCGACTCGGCCAAGGCCTTGGCGTTGTCGAGAATCCGCTGCTGGTAGGTCTTGAACTCCGGCCGCAAGGCCTCGCCGAACGCGACGGCCTTGGCGGTGATGACGTGCATCAGCGGGCCGCCTTGCGTGCCGGGGAAGACCCACTTATCGATGAGTTTGGCGTCCTGCTCGCGGCAGAAGATCAGCCCGCCGCGCGGACCGCGCAGCGTCTTGTGTGTGGTGGTGGTCGTGAAATCGGCGTGGGGGATCGAGGTTGGGTGCAGGCCGGTGGCGACCAGGCCGGCGATGTGGGCGATGTCGGCCATCAGCTTGGCCCCGCACTCGGCGGCGATCTCGGCGAAGGCCGCGAAGTCCATGGTGCGCGAGTAGGCCGAGAAGCCGGCGATGATCAGCTTGGGCTTGTGCTCGAGCGCCAGTCGGCGGACTTCGCCCATGTCGATGCGTTCGGACTTTCGCTCGACGCCGTAGGGCACGATGTTGTACAAGGCGCCGCTGAAGTTGACCTTCAGCCCGTGCGAGAGGTGCCCGCCGTGGGCCAGGTCGAGCGAGAGGATCGTGTCGCCGGGCCGCAGAGTCGCCATGAAGACGACGACGTTGGCCTGGGCGCCCGAGTGCGGCTGGACGTTTGCGTGCTCGGCGCCGAACAGTTTCTTAGCGCGGTCGCGGGCCAGGTTTTCGACGGTGTCCATGTTGACGCAGCCGCCGTAGTAGCGCCGGCCGGGATAGCCCTCGGCGTACTTGTTGGTGAAGACCGAGCCCGTTGCGAACCGGACCGCCTCCGAAACATGGTTTTCCGACGCGATCAGCTCGAGCGTGTTCTGCTGGCGCTCTTCTTCGCGGCGGATCGCATCGGCGATCTCGGGGTCGGTTTCGGCCAAAGTGGGGGCGAGGCTGTTCGGCATAGCGGGGTCCCTTGAAAAACAGCGTCTCTTACGTCGGGCGCGGATTCGCACGGGGCGAAATAGCCCCTGACGCGCGACGCCGGCTAGGGCTTGGCCGGCGTTGTCCCGGAGGTCTGCTCGGCCGGGGCCGCGCGCGGCGCCAGCGCTTCATGAAGCTCATTCAGCAAGGCGCGCTCCATCGTGCGGTCGCGGCGGACGCGCGTCCAAACCGTATTCTGGCGGCGCGTCGTCGCCGCGTCGCGTTCGATCGGCGTGTTGCCCCCCGGGGCGTCGCTCAGGCGCGAGCCCTGGTATTGCCTGATGCGCTGCTGCTGGGTGTCTTTGCGCTCGACGTCGATTCGCAGGCGTGCGATCGCGCCCGCCCCCCGCCGGCCGACGCTGAAGCGGGCCTGTTGCCTCATGCTCGTGCGCGCCCCCACCAGGCCGCGGGCGCTGCCCGTATTGGCGGCGGTGCGAAACTCCATCGGCTCCGACAGGATCGTTCGACCTTCCCGGTTGATCGTGAGCCGACCGAATTCGCGTTGCAGGATCACGATCGCTGCGTTGAACACGTCGTCGGGCAGGGCGGCCTGGAAGACGCGCGTCTGCGAGGCGTTGCCACTGAGCCCCTGGGTGCAGCCGGCCAGCCAAGTCGTCAGCCACAGGCAAGCGACGGTCGAAGTGCGCGGGGTCATTTGGGCTTCCTTCCCCCGCCGGTCTCGGAACTCCGCGCCCCGCGCCCCTCGGGGGCGCCTGGGGAGTCCTGTGACGGGTCTTGGGAGCGCCGCTTGTCGCCGCCCTGGATCGAGCTGGGCAAGCGCGGTGCCGGCAGGTGTACCCCCGGTTGAAGCATGTTGGGGTAGCGACTGATGATCGAATCGATCTCGCGCGTCTCGGCCGCCGCCTTGCGCAGGTTGCGCAGCCCGCGTTGCTTGTCGCCGGAATGGTACTCGAGATACCCCAGCAGGAAACGCAGGCGGGGCTGATTCGTGTTCTTGAGCAGGCGCATGATGTCCGCGCGGCGGATGTCCACGATTTCGCCGCCGCCCATCAGGGCTTGCAAATCGACCTTGAACGCCGCCAGGTCCGGGAACTGCTCCAGGCCCTGGAGCAGCGCGACCGCGGCCGACGCGTAGTCCCCCGCGCCAAGCAGGGCGTGGCCCTTGCCGATCATCGGGAGTGGGTTTTTCGGATCGATGACGAGCGCCTGATCGTAACGGGCCACCGCCTCGTAGTAGCGGCCGATGTCGAGCAGCGACTCGGCCCTGAGCAGAGCATCGTTGAACGCCGACGGGCCGCGCCCGACGAATGTGTCGAGCGGCGTCTCGATCACGAGACGGGTGAAGTCGTCCGGCTGAATGTCCTTGAATTCCCGCAGTTCCGGGACCAAGGCGGGATTGTCGCGGATCGCCGACTGCATTTCCTCGAACCACTGCGCCCCCGGGTTTCGGGCGAGCGTCAGGGCAAGCTGCATATCGGTAAAGACGTCGTAACCCGGCAGCATGCTCGGATCGGTGATCGTCATCTTCGGTTCGGCCAGCGGCGCAGCGAGGTTCGCGAGAGACGAATCCTGCGGAAGCGGCGCGGCGGCCGAGGTGTCCCAGGCGCGGATCGAAGGCTGGTAGAGCGTCGAAGGGAGCTGGCTGGATTGAACCAGCGCCGACAGATCGCCGCGCTCGACGAGATCGCGCGGGTTTCCGAAGGGGTCCACCGCACCCGGAAACCGCGACAGAGCGTCCCGCTCGAATTGCGCGGACGACGTCCTACGGAAGAATCCTCGGCGCATGTCTGCCGTGGCTGAGCGCATTCGATCTTCCAGCCGCTCGGCCGGCGACCGGATTGGCGGAGCGACGAGCCCGAAAATGCTGCTCGACAATTCCGTGCGGGTGCCCGGCCTCAGGCCCAGGATTTGCGCCGGCAACGATCCCGTACTACTGATCCGTGTGTCATAACGCAGATCGAGCGGGGACGATCCGGCGCCCAACTGAGTCGGAAGCCACGGCGAAGCGGTGTTGCGAACCCTCTGCGGTACGTAGAACGGCGTCGCCGACGCCGCACCAAATTGCCCGGAAAGGAAACCCGCCGTCGGGGCGGTGCGGGTCGGATCAAAATACTGCCGCGGAACGAGGCCGCCGGAAGGATAAGCGTGTTCGGCAACGCTGACCGAGTCGCGTCGGAAAGCCGAGAGCGAAGAGCTGCCGAGCGGTCCGCGAAAAGACGTGATGTTTTGGATCGGCGAGAAGCTCCGCAAGGACAGGCCGCGCCCGATGTTGCCCGTAGCGAAGTCATTGCCGCCGATCAACGGCGAAATCGGTCGCGCGAAGTTGTAGCGGCCGCCGTCCAGCGATGGGTTGGCGTCAAAGAGCCGACCGTCCTGGACAACTTGGTACTGGGCGAGCGCGGCCGGCGCGGCGCTGGTGAGCAGCACTACGGCGACCGAGAGCGCGGCCCAACGGTGATTCCGTGGCGGTCGTTGATGCAACATGGGAAGTTTCATTTCACACTCCGTCCTGTCCATCGGTGCCCACATTCTAGAACAATCCCCGTAAATATTCATTCCCTCGCCGGCGGATCCAGATCAGCGCAGGTTTCGCCCACCGTCCA
>JACZRH010000353.1 GCA_022574815.1 Planctomycetota bacterium
GTGCGGCTGTCGTTGAGGAAGATCTCGCGGCTGGTACCCGTCGAGAACAGCTTGCCGAACACGATCTGCCCCAGGTTGTTCATGTCGGCATGAAACTCCCGCTCGCGCGAGTTCGTCACTTCGATGATTTCGTAGCCCCTGGGGATTTGGCCGGGCGCTTGGGCCACCAAGCACGCGCCAACGATCAGCGGCAACGCGATGCGCTTGTCCATGACGTGATCCTCTCAACCCGAGGCGGGCGAGACCCGCCCGTCGTGAACCGCGGCGAGCAGTGCGTGAAGCACGCCGGCCCAACGCGGCGTTCACAGGCCCGCGCTAGTTCGCCTCGCTCTCGCCGCCCGACCCGGTCACGTCCACCAGGATCGTGTCGGTGGCGACCGTCCCTGTGACGCAACTCGATACACGAATTATGGGACAAAAGAGCGCGAGTGCAAGCTCTTTCTTGTTTTTTCTCAGCATTTCAACGCTGCGGCGTGAGAGGACTACGGGGAGCATGAATCGTTGAGAACCACACCGCGCGGAGCGATGCAGTTTGCCGGCGATTGAGCAAGATTCCGCGCTGCGCTCGGAATGACGGGAGGCGGGGATTCTCGCTCTCGACAGGGTCACGCGCACTTCGCGTGAACGGCGCGGTACCTAGCGTTTTGGTTTTCCGAACGGCAAGTGCCATAGGCGGCGGTGGCTGTTTACATCGAACGTGGCCCGTGACCAACGCGCCGCGAGAGCGACCAGGACGCCGTAGAGCAGCATGGCCGTTAGCGTCAGCACGATCGACGCCACTTGCTGAAGACCGCCGAGGACGCCGTCTCTTGGATCAAGTTCGACTACCATATCCCATGAGAAGTGAATACCCACGGCGGCCGCTGCGCACAGGGCCAGCGCGAGCGGCCAGCGGCGCATGCGAAAGCGGGCCATGCCGAGCGCGAAACCGATGATGCCGCCGAACAGCAGGTGCATGACCAGACGAACGGCCTCGGTGCCCACGTCGGAGAGCGTGGCCCGTATCAATTGTTGATAGTAGATTGATTCGTCGATCGCCATGCCGAGCCCGACGAACGAACCGTAGATGACGCCGTCCATGGGATCGTTGAACTGTCGCGCGAACACCAGAGCGATCAGCACGACCGCGAGGAGCTTGGCGGCCTCTTCGTGCGTGGCGGCGATCGCGGCGCGGGTGGCAGACGAGGGATTGCCATCGGTGAAAGCGGCAATGGTGGCATCTTCGAGATGCCCCACGCACCAGCCGGCGCCCATTCCGAGCACGACCGCGAGAACGAGCATGTACCACGGCTCGCGCTCGTACATGTCGTAGCGATAGACCAGCAGCGCCAGCCCGGCGGCGCACAGGAGCACAATCACAAACACCGCCACGATTTCGCGATCCATGAACAATGGGCGTCCGCATCAGTCCGCGCAATCCGGCGGCCCGCCCCGGATTGCCAAAAACCACCGGAACGGTTGAATGCCGGCCGGCCCGTCGCAGATTGTACGCGCCAAAGGCCTGCCCGCCACGAGCGGGGACCGGTAATTGTTGAGTCATTATCAAGTCCATCGGAGAGGGGAAAACCGGAACCAGCGCCGCGCAAGGACTACACCTGTCGAGCGGCGAACCGATGGCCGACAACTAATCAAACGCAGCCGAATCCGCGCGCGAATCGCTCCGGCGACGCCCGGGTGAATTGCGGCGATTCGGGAACACGGCCATCGGTATTCCGTACGCGACGAGGAATGGCAAATGAGCGCTTCGGCGGACCACCTTTCCAACGCCGCGCCGCTCCGCGAAGTCATAGTTCGCCTGGGTCTGTTTCTCGGCTTGACGCTGGCGGCACTCGACGTCCTGTTCGGCAGCGCGCTCCCGACGCGCGGCAGCCTGCCCATCACGATCGTGCTTGCGGAGCTCCTGGCAGGCTTCATCGCGTTCAGCGTGCTTTACGGCATCGCGGCGTTCCTGCACACTTTCTGCGTGGCAAGACCCCGTAGGCGCGATCCGCGTCCCGGGCTGAGGCGAATCGCGCTGGGGCTCAGCGTCGTCGTGATTCTGGGGCCCTTTACCCAACTCGTTCTGCCGCTGCTCAGGTCGCGAGAAGTCAACATCGACATGATTCTGATTCCGTTGGTCCTTCTGACGCCGGTGCTGGTCAGCGGATCGGTTCGGAAACTGCTCGCTACGACCGACGAGTCGAATCGCCGGATGGGGCTGATTCTCGCCATTCCGGTCCTGTCGCATGTCGCCCTCGCGGCGATCGTGCTGTCGGCACACGTGTCGCTTTCCTCGTCTCCGCTGAATGCGCTGTTCCTGTGGGGAGGTCTCGGAGGCATCACGATCAGCGCCGCCTGGCGGCTCCAAAAAGCGCCACGCGTCCGGGTGGCGGCCGTCGGATGCACGGGCGTGTGCGCCATCGTCTGCCTGGCGGGTTCCTGGGACGCGATTCCGGCGCGGGCGGCCGCGGAATCGTTCGGACCACCGCCGAGTCATGGCCCGCTGCAGCGCGTCATTCTATTGACGGTCGACACCCTGCGGGCCGACGCGCTGGGCGTCTATTCCGAAGAACCGCGTCAGACGCCTCATTTGGACGCGCTGGCCGGGGACAGCATCGTGTTCGAGAATGCCGTCTCGCCGGCGCCCTGGACGCTGGCCGCCTTTGCATCCATTCTGACCGGCCTGGCGCCCGCGGTACACGGTACGACGACGAGCACATCGCGGCTGCCCGATTTTCCGACATTGGCCGACCGGATGCATGATGCCGGCTATCAGACGGCCGCGCTGGGGCACAATCCGTTTCTGCTGCCGCCCTTCAACATCGCGCGCGGCTTCGCGCAGTACGAGATGTATCCCAAGAAGCACGCCCGTTCGGTCGGAGCGTTTCTGTTGGGCCTCGCGGACCCGGATAGGTTCGCGCCCGACGTATCCACCACGGGACTGACACGCAAGGCGGTTGCATGGCTGGAAAAGAACCGCGACCGACAGTTCTTCTTCTGGCTGCACTATTTCGATCCGCACATGCCGTACGAGCCTCCGCGTGAGTTCTTGCCGCGGGTGGCGGCGCCGCCGCGGATCGGTGAGAGCTTCGACCGTTTTCTGAGCGTGCGCGAAGGATACTTCGTTCCAACGCGTGAGGAAATCGAGTGGATTCGGACCTTGTACCAGGCCGAGGTGCGCTATGTCGACGATAACATCGGCCGGCTGATCGAGACCTTGAAACGACTGGGAATCTACGACGAAACGCTGATTGTGTTCACGAGCGACCACGGGGAGGAGTTCTGGGAACACGGTGGGTTTGAACACGGCCATACCTTGTACGACGAGTTACTTCGGGTTCCGCTGTTTGTGAAGTTGCCACGTTCTTCGGTCAGGCGGCGTGTCGAGCGCGAAGTCACGACCGAGAGCATTGCGCCGACCGTGCTGGATTTGTGTGCGATCGACTACGATGCAGCCCTGTTTTCGTCAGACTCGTTGGTCGGGCTCTGGAACTCGAGCGTGCCGCGTTTGGCCGAGCGACCGATCGTCAGTGCGGGGCCCATCTGGTATGAGCGTCAGGTCGCGATCCGCTTCGAAGGATCGAAGCTGATTACGCGCCTGCTGACCGGTCGCGAAGAGCTCTTCGACTTGCGCAGCGATCCCGGCGAACAGCGCTCGCGCGTGTATGAGTTGCCGCACGTGCTCGACCTGGCGCGCCGGCGGATGGCCGAGCATGAGAGGGCGTCGCGCGAGCTGCACGCCCGGCTCGGCGCCCCCGCTGGTGGTGACGCGGAAATCGGGGACGATGCCCTGAGTCGGCTGCGATCGCTTGGATACATTGAATAGGGCAATCGCCGGGTGAGCGATCACCCCAAAGGCTCCCCCCCGCAACCTTGTTGTTTTCAAGTAAACGATTTGACCGTTCGCGGGCTCGCGATTGGCGCCCATCCGGAGCAGCGCGCGGGATGAATCCCGCG
>JACZRH010000060.1 GCA_022574815.1 Planctomycetota bacterium
CTCGCGGCCCGGGAGGGCGGCGCGCGGCGATTCGTGTTCTCGGCCAGCAGCAGCGCCTACGGCGACACGCCCACGCTGCCCAAGCACGAGCAGATGCCGCCGGCGCCGCTCAGCCCCTACGCGGCGAGCAAGCTGGCCGCCGAGCACTACTGCACGTGTTTCGCGCACGTCTACGGCTTGCAAACCATCTCGTTGCGTTATTTCAACGTCTTCGGCCCGCGCCAGGACCCCAACAGCGATTACGCCGCCGCCATTCCCGCATTCGTGGCACACATGGTGCGCGGCGAGCAGCCGATCATCTTCGGCGACGGCGAGCAGTCGCGTGATTTCTGCTACATCGACAACGTCGTGAACGCGAACCTGCTGGCCGCCGAGGCCGAGCGAGTCTCGGGCGAGATCGTCAACATCGCGTGCGGCGAGCGCGTCACGATCAACGCGATCATCGCGATGATCAACGAGCTATTGAACACGAGCATCGAGCCGGACTATCAGGACCCGCGGGCCGGAGACGTGCTGCACAGTCTCGCCGATCTGGCCGCCGCCCGGCGTGTCATTGGCTACAATCCTTCCGTGATGTTTGCGGACGGATTGCGGCAGTCGATCGACTGGTACCGCGAGAACCTGGGTTGAAGCGGAACGCGAAAGCTGCCGACCAGCGGTGCGAGACGTGCATTCGGCAGGAAGGGCAAGATCCGTCGGCGAAACTCGAACTCTCAAACTGCGGTTTACAAGACGGGCGCAAACAAACATAGGACACTTTCAGCAGGAGCCTGCGAGCACGTCGCCCGGGAATTGCAGCGTCAGACGCATCGCGCACACCAAAACTGACCACACCGGCCCCAATCTTCAGACCGTCGCCGAGGCGTGCATACACCGCCGCCAACACCTTACGTGCGCCAGAGGCCCCCCGCCGGCAGCGCTTCTGAGCCTTAACTTACCCCAGCGATCTGCGGCTCTATTGCACCTCATGCGGGCGGCCGAATGACACGATCCGACAACTCCGGGGCCTTGTCGATTCCTGTAGGAGAATATTGCGTTCGGTCTCGCGAATACACCATGCTACGTGCCCGGCTCGCTGTCTGTCTATCCGAGGAGGTCGCAGAATGAAACCAGCTCGCACAATTCTGGCGTTGCTTGTCGCAACGATGTTCGCGGTATCCGCCGTCGCGGATGAATGGTGGTCGTCCCGGGCAATCGTTACTTCCGGTTCGCCGGACGGCGAAAGCCTGCCGTCACCCATCGTCGACCCGCTGGGTGACGCGACGGGTGTGCTCGGGGGCCCGCCGCCGTTTCTGGACATCGACACCATTGACGTAACGTACGATCCGCTCGGACGAAACCTGTTCTTTTCGATGACATTTCATACGCCGATTGCACCTTTTTCCGCAGGACGCCCGGAAAGTCTCATCGGTATTCTCGAATTCGACATCGACCAGAATTCGGCGACGGGGCAGGCACCGATTCAGAACCAGTTTTCGCCGCCGTTCGCTTCTTTGCGGACTGGCGTGGACGTGATTGTCATACTCGCCGATGAACGGCAGGCGTTGCTCGAAGTCATCGACCTGAATCGTGGAACGGTCGGCGAAGTCAAAGCGATTTTCGGGCCGATGAGTTTGGCGGGGTCGCTCCCATTTGAGTGGATTCGAAACGACGACGGAATCGTCGACTTCACGGCGGCCGTCGGCACCCTCGTGCAACCGACCGATGCGATGGACGTTGTCGGTTATAGCGTGCCCGAACCCGGCACGCTCTTTCTGCTGGTTACCGCGGGTTTGGCGTTCCTGGGATACCGCTCGCGTTAACGGCGGCGTGGAACGCAACTCGCGCCGCAATTCCGGGCCGAGACCGAACGGCGCGTTCCCATTTGCACGATGCGGGCAACGATGCGAACCATGTCGCTGCCGCGGCGTTCGTGATCGAGAAAGAAAGCGCACCGCTCGTGGGAGTGCTGACGAAGGACCTCGCAACGGCCTGTTTCTGTGGCAGCGCACCATTCGGCGTCTGCAATCGGGTACACTGACGATGTATCCGAAACGCACCTGGACGATCGGGCGTTGCAATTCGATAACGAGACACAGCGACAACTGATCACAGAGGCGGTTGGGGGTAACGCCGATGCCCTGAGCAAGCTGCTCGAGCGGCACGCACAGGCATTGCGACAGGCCCTGAGCGCGGACAACACCTGGCTCTCGCACCTCGAGCTAGCCGACGTGATTCAGGTCACGTACCTCGAGGCCTTCCTGCATATCCGTCGCTTCGATCCACAGCGCTCCGATTCCTTTGAATCCTGGTTGTTGAAGATCGCCCGCAACAACCTGCGAGACATGCAGCGGGAATTGGCCGCCGCCAAGCGGCCGCCGCCCGACAAACGCGTCACATTGGATTTCGGCCAATCCTGCGCCGTGCTGATCGGGACGCTCACCGGTGCCTCCGGCACGCCCAGCCGCGCCGCCGCGGCCAAAGAGGCTCGCGAACTCCTGTCTCGAGCGTTGGAAAAATTGCCTGAGAACTATCGCGCCGTCGTGCAGCTCTACGACCTGGAGGGCTGCCCGGCGGTCGAAGTGGCCGAGAAGCTCGATCGCAGCGTGGGGGCCGTATACATGCTTCGAGCCCGCGCGCACGACCGGCTGCGGGCGATTCTGGGAACGGAATCCAAGTTTTTCTCCCGCGGCGCGTGAGCAAACGGGCCGGTGATTCTCCTATTGCCTGGCGCAAAAGGAAATGGCCCTTCGCAGCCGGAGGACGCCGCGCTGATCGCCGAAGCATGGCGGCAGGCGGAGGCGCTGGACGATTCCGACCTGACTCCATCGTGTAGGAATGCTCCTCACCGAGTTTGCGCCGATCGGATTCAAGCACCTGCCGAAAGAGCGGCTCGGCCTCCTCGTCGGCCAAGACGTCTTCCTGGGCCGCTACGACAGCGCGGGCAACCGGGTCTGGATCAGCCAGTTCGGCTCGAGCGAGAACGACTATGCCCTTGCCCTGGCCCCCGCCGGCGCGGGCGGCGTAATGGTCGCGGGATACACACACGGCAGCCTGGGCGGGCCGAACGCGGGCGGCCGGGACGTCTTCCTGGCCCGCTACCCGCTCTGGATCCGCCAGTTCGGCACGAGCAGTGACGACGTTGCTTACGCCCTGGCGCCCGACGGCGCGGGCGGCGTGATGGTCGCCGGATACACAGGCGGCAGCCTGGGCGGGCCGAACGCGGGCAGGAACGACGCCTTCCTGGCGCGCTTCAGCTTTTTCGACCGCGGCGACCTGAACTGCGACGGCGTCTTCAATGGCGCCGACATCGACCCGTTTTTCCTCGCCCTCGGCGACCCGGCTGTGTATGCGGCCCAGTTCCCGAACTGCGACCCGCTGCTCGGCGACATGAACCGCGACGGCCGCCTCGACGGCGCCGACATCGACCCGTTCTTCTTCTGCCTCGGCGGCAAATGTCCGTGAGTGGCGAATAGCGAATTATGAATAGCGAATTCGCTGCGCGGATCGGCAACCGCATAAGCTTCGCCGCGCGGGCCGAGATCAACGTGATCAGCCGTTCGAGTGGCAAGATCGTCATGGCCGACCGCGCAACGGATCGCGCGGTCGATCCGTCCGAGAACATCGCCGGCAAGAACGCAACCGTGTCCGTCCCTTTTTAGGGCGAGCCGCGATTGCGATACCATGTATCCATGGACGCGGACGATGAGCGCCGGCTGACCGTCGGGTGCAAAGTGCTACGGCCACAGGAGACCCGGCCGATGGAGGCCGCGTTGGCCGCGGCGTTACGCATTCGCCCCGGCGAGGTGCGCAGCGTCGGGCGCGTGGTCGCGTCGATCGGCGAATACGGGCTCAACGTGTCGTTGGCTCGTCTACCGGGCAGTTCGGGCGGAAGCACGCCATGAGAAAGATCCTCGCCATTTCGCCGTTGTTGGCAGCCCTGCTCAGTTCGGCTCAAGCGACGGAGAAATGGGCGATCGTTACATCGCAGGATCTGGTCGACGCGCCGCTCTCTGCGCTGCTGACCCTCGCATTGCTGGAGTTGCCTGAGCTTGACCTGGTGGAGCGCGATCAGATCGCCGTCGTCACCGGCGAATTGACGTTGAGCACTGCCCTGGGCTCAGAGGCGGCCGGGCAGCGGCTCGAGTGGGGACGCCGACTTAGCGCCGACAGGATGTTGTTTCTCGTCCAGGAACAACTGGGCAACGATGCGTTCATCCGTGCGGTCTTCAGCGACACCGCGACGGGAGCGCGGCTTTGGGTGGAGTTTCTCCCGTATAGCGAAGCGAAAACGGAGGAAGTGGTTCGCGAAATTACGGTGAACCTGCTGCGCGCACGGGCGCAGTTCGCCGGCGGCGTGAAACGGGTCATCGCCGTGCCGGACTTCGTGTCGAAGACGCTTACGCACGACCACGACCACCTCCAATCACAATTGGCCAACGTGTTGCAAAGCGGCCTGGCCGCCGCGACGGGCACGGCGGTGCTGGAGCTCGAGGAAGCACGGGCGATTGGGCGCGAGCTGGATCTGCGCGGGGAGCGGGCCGCGGGCGCTATCTCGCCGGCATTCGTGGAAGGGACCATCCGAGTGGAAGGCGCCGCGGCTCAAAGCAACCTGGCCTACAAGCTGTCACTCAAGGTCACCGACGGTTCCGGTGTTCTTCAATCGCTCGAACACGATTCGACCGATCTAGCGGGGATGGTGGTTTTCCTGCGAGACGAGGCGGCGCCCGCGATCCTGAAACTGTCGCAAGAGGAATCGCGCCACCTGCTCTCGATCGAACGGCAAGCTGAAATGTTGAACCGGCGGGCGAAGACGTTTCGGCGGCTCGGCGAATTCGTGCATGCGGTGAGCCTCTTCGAAGCGAGCCTGCTGCTCAATCCGCAGGACACCGACCAGGGCGTGCGTGCGATTCGCGCGTACATCGATTTTGTGAAGCCGCGAGCCGTGCCGGGGTCGCACACGGTTGACCCACGCGAAGGCCTCCGCCTTTGGCGGGAAAGGCTGTCGGGCTGGCGGCGGGCGCTCGGAATCCTGGAGCAGCTCATTCACGCCAGACGCATCACTCGCACGCAGGTGCTCGATTTGAACGAGGACCTATCGAAAGTGCTGCGTACTCTTGCCTTCTGGTTTCCGAACAACAATTCGGGCTGGCGCCGTCCGACGGAACCGCGTCTATTGGCCGAAATCGATCGGGAGCTGCGCCGATGCACCGACGTTCATCGCGCTTTCATAGTCGAAGCGATGCCGCTGGTCTCGAAGCTCAATGAAGGCAACCTCGCCGGGTTCGATGTGCCGCGGCGCGCGTTCACGCCACGGGGAGCGCCGTTGTTCAGCAGGCCGCTCTACGAGCGCGTGCGCACGGACGCGTGGAAGCTGGATGGGCGCGATCTCGACCGCATCGCGGGCATTCTGGAAAACAGCATTGATCTCGATACCGAGATTCCGGTCCAAACAGTGATCAGACTCATCGTGGAGGGGACGTCTGACTCGGACCGATTCTGGGCGTTCAGCCACGACGAGTTGCACGCATTCTTCGTCCGACTGCGCGATTCAAAGGGGCCGATGAACCAGTTCTACGGGCGGCTGGGATTGATCGTCTTCGAGCACTACCTCAGCCCCGAGCAGGAACGCACGCCAGTCGCCGTCACGACCCGCAGACTGAGTGCGCTGCGGCGCGAAATGTCCGTCCACTTCAGCGAGGCCTTCGTGCGGAAGCGTATCGCGGAGATCATCGACGGGCTCAATCCGACACACGGGGCCAGTGGCCGCCGTCCGATTAGCATCGAGCGGCAGGCCGACAACCGCGTCGCGGCCGCGAACGACTCCGCACCTGTGGCGAACGAGCCGCAGTCGCGCCTTCGCTTCGGGCGGCTGCACTTCACGGTGCGCTTTCCCGATGGGCGCACCATGCCGCTCGAGGATTTCGAGTGGGCCGACCAGCCCGGCTATGTCAGCCGGCAGGATTGGCCGATTCACTCGCTGCGCGTCGACGACCAGTTCGATCTGTTCTGGAACAACTGGACCGTGTGGCTTCACCGCGAGCCCGGCGTGCTCGACCGTTTGCTGCACGACACCGAAATCAGAGTCCAAAACGTCGTTTGGGACGGTCAGCAGATTTGGGTCTCGACCCGTCGCGACGGCATCCTGCTCTTTTCCAGGCAGGGTCGCAGAATCGGCCGAATCACTGAAGCCGAGGGGCTTCCGCCGTCCGAGTTGGGCTTGGCGTTGCATGCGCTCGAGCCCGGCCGAACCATGGCGGCCGGATCGTTCGGCACGCCGCCGCGCGCTTGGTGCGCCTTCGTGGACTGGACGGACGGATCGGTTGCGGTGCAGGTCTTTCACGAGGCCGCCAAAATGTTCGAAGAGATCTCCGCGATCGATCGGGATGCTCGCAGGAAGATGGAATATGACCCCCAGGCGGGCTTCGTGGCCTGCTGCATGCGGGAATACCGTCCGGGGCTGGGCGGCGGGCGGCGATTCATCTTGATTCATCGCGTCGAGCTCGAGAACAAGCCGCTGGTGGTCGATCCGACCAACGGCGCAGTCGGCGTAGTGAAGATTCCGCTTGAGCGCACGGTGTACCTTAGAAACGGCGATCGCATGGCGTTCGACGCGCCGAGCAGCCATCTGCGACCGGGGGGAAAGCTCATTTACCGGGCCCAGCGTGGGCGGCTGCTGAGCGACGGGAGCCGAAGCAAAGTTCTGATCGACGACGAGGGGCCGGTCGCGCGGCTTGTAGTTCGAGCCGACGGTTATGTCTACATTTCCGGCCGAACCTGGAGGCGCTTCGATCCAGAGACGCTCGAGATCGAGCCGTTGGGCGCCGGGCCGTTTTCCTCAGTGTGGCCAAGAACCGGGCGATACATCGCGATGTCGGCTCATTTTGGAATTCTGGTTTGGAACAAGCACGGCAAGTTCTTCCGTGTCGTCGTCGACGAGCCGAAGCAGGAGCCGCTCGTCGGCACGCATCGCTTTCAGGTGGTCGAGGCCGGCACTGACAAGCCGCTAGCGGGCGTCCGGCTCGGTATCGAAACGCACGAGCGAACCTACCACAGGACGAGCGATGACGAGGGGAGCTGTGAAGTCGATTTCCCCGAGGGGCGCGGCAAATATGCCTCCATTCTCCTCGCCAAGCCGGGATACGTTTCCCGCGAGATCATTCTGCGCGGTCCGACGCGCGACGGCGATGTCGACGGCGTACACGTCGTTCGGCTGCAGCCGACCCAGACGCTCGGCGGCTCGGTTCAGACGGCCTCCGGTCAGCCGCTCGAAAACGCCCGCGTGCGCCTGAGCGTCTACAAGCGACCACCGACCAGGCGACGGAACTGGATCTACGACTATGAGGCCTGGACCGGCAAGGACGGCCGCTGGAAAACCACGATATTTCCCGCTCCGCTGGAGACGGTCGAGATCGAGGTCACGCACGCGAAACAAGAGCGCGCTAACTTCCCGCGCGTTACGCTGAATGCGTCGGCGATCGAGTCGCTCCGAGCGGGTGAGTATTCTTCGCGGACCGGCCCGCGCGCCGTGCTTGCCGGTCGGGTCGTCGACGAAAAGCGGAACCCCATCGCCGACGCGACCATCGCGTTCGAGGTGTTCGGCAGCAGACCGGACGGCCGCCGCCGTGTTTCGACGGCCGGCCGCACACGGACCGACGCGCAAGGCCGTTTCGAGTACGACCGGGCCGGACTTCGCCGCGTCACTATTCGTGCCACCGCCGCCGGATTCGCGCCGCACGCGGAGACGATCCAACTGAGTACAGCGACCGGCGAGCTCGTGTTGATCCTGGAGCGGGCGGTGCCGCTGCGCGGACGGGTCGTGGACGAACAAGGCGGCCCGCTTGAAAATGTGCGCCTTCGCGTGCTGGAGCAGGGCGCTCGGCGCGGCTCCGCTGCAGCGGTGCTGTGGGAGGCCCTCACCGACGCGCAGGGCCGTTTCACATGGAAGAACGCGCCCGCCGGCGGCACGTCTCTTCGGCTCGAGAAGCCCGGATTTAAACCGATCGACGGCAAGTCCCTCCGGCCCGGTGATACCGAGCACACGATCACGCTAAAGCGCGCTCGAACCTTTTCGGTTCGCGGCCGGGTGATCGGCAAGGACACCAAACGGGCGATCGAGACATTCACAGTGCTGACCGGCCTCGAAAGCAGGTTGATGACGCCGGGCCGCGGATTCGGTCAACGCGCCGAGGAATACACCGACGGCGAGTACCGCGTTCTCTTCAGGGACCGGCTCGCGGAGGCGCTGCGAGTCGATGCCGACGGGTACTTGCCGCGACTGGTCGCAATTCCGCCCGAAGCTGGAGACGTCGGCGCCGACATCGAGCTCAACATTGAACTCGAGCGCGGGCGCGGGCCGCACGGTGTACTGCTGAAGCCGAACGGCTCGCCGGCGGTCGGCGCGACGCTGTTTATGGTGCGAACCGGGGAAAACGCCCGGTTCAGCAACAAGCGCGCGCGCTCCGGTCCGCCCGTGCGCGTCACGAGCGACGACCAGGGCGGCTTCGAGTTGCCCCCTCAACTCGTCAACTTCGTCGTGATCGCATTTGGCGAGGAGGGTTTCGCCTGGCTGCCCGCGGAGGCTTTCTCGTCGTCGGATCGTTTCACGCTCGAATCGTGGGGACGCATCGAAGGCCGCCGCGCTTTCGAGGGGCTCAATGCCGCGCGCTCGGACGCCACCGAGGAGATCAGGTTCAGAGTTTGGGGGCGATTCAAGAACGACACGCCGCACGTCACCTTCGAATACACGACGAAGCTCGACGACGACGGCCGTTTCGTGCTCGATCGAGTTCCGCCCATTCGCGGGCGTCTCAATCGGGTCATCACAATCAAGCCGCCCGGCGGAAGTGGCCAGGTCTACTTGGGTCGCACGCACAGCAAACCGATTACAGTCCAAGCCGGCGACGCAACCATCATGGACATTCTGCCCGTCGGCTACCCGGTAAAAGGCGCCATTCGGCCGCCGGAAGGGTCGCACGCCGCGATAAGCAGCTTTGGCGCGCGCGGCTCGCTGAAGCTTCTGCGGGCCAAGGATGTGCGGCCGGACAATCTGGACCGCTTGAGCCCGGCTCAGAGACAAGCGTTGGATGCTGCGAGCTCGTCCGTGTCGCCGTCGCCCCGCCGCGCCGCGAGCCAGCCTCCGACGTATGCGTTCGGTGTGGCGGACAACGGAGACTTCGTGCTCGACGACGTCGAGCCGGGCCGGTATCTGCTGACCGTCGACGCGCTCGCCGGCCGCCGGGCGGGCGGCAAGCGTCACACCACCGGCGCGGTCGTCGTCGTCCCACCGCTGGCCGCCTCGGACGATCGAGCCGCACTGGACATCGGCGAATTGACACTCGGGGCACCAAAGCCCGGGTTCCTTGAGGCGCAGTCCTGGGTGCCGCGGACGTCGCGCCGCGCGAGGTCCGGAATTCTGCCGGCCGAAACAAACCCGCCCTACACGGGCCGAATCGCCGGCCTGCTCGGGTTGGTTTTTCTACTGATCGCTTTTGGCTGGTGGCGCAAGTCGCGCGTCGCCGCCGGACGCCGCTGAGGAGCAATCACAGCATGTCGCTCTTGGACAGCCGATTACTACGCGGAGCGAGAAGCATCGAACATCGTCATTCCGATCACCGATCAATTCGAACGGTCGGATCGGCAGCGCTGGTCGCGCCGATTGGGTGGTTGACCGTGCTGACCGGATTGCCCGTCGCGCTCGGGCAGCCCGCCGCCGGCGTTCCCAACGAGATCCACGCGGCCTGTGAGAAGGTCATTCGGCAATCGACTCCCTTAGTCGACGCGGCCCGCGAATACAGGGCGCGTCGCGGGCTGTGGCCGGCGAAATTGGCGGACCTGGTTCCCGAATTCTTGTCAAACCTGCCTTCGAGTGGAATCGCATACCGCTGGGATCCGGAGGGAAAATCGACCCTCTGGCTGGATGTCGCCTCAAAGTCCGGCGCCGGCCGGGCCATGCACGTCGTTCATGTCTTCGCCGGTTTGGATCGAGGATGGCACGCGGGCTACGAAGGCCGGTTGCGGCCGCGGTATAAGATCGACCCGCTACGCGCGCCGCTGCCCATGCCGTCGGACGCGGACATTGATCGCGCCCTGTCGGAGACGGCTCGACGCATTGAGGCCGCCCCCAAAGACCCGATTCATCATCAATGCCGCGTATCGCTGCTCTACAATGCCGGGCGTTTCAAGCCCGCCCGTGCCGCCGCCCTGGTCTGGATCCGCGCCTTTCCGCGCGCATTCGCGCCGCGCTACGCACTGATCGATATAGATCGTAAATTGCTCGCGGGGCTCGAGCGCTTCGAGAGCAGCGTCGAGTGGGAGCGTAAGGAACACGCTTCGTTCGCACGTTGGCGGCTGTTCAACCGTGCGACCCACAGTTCGTTGGCGGTCCAACGGCTGCCGTCCGCCGCGCGGCTGCCCTTTGCCCGCGACGAAGCGGAGTGGCTGATCGCCGAAATGGCGGCCTACGAGGGCGCCGCTCATTCCTATGCGGTCAGCCGATACCGGGCCGCGATTCAGGTCTGCGACGCATGGCAGGCGGCGGCCGAAACACGTTTCGAGCCGTGCGACGCCAGCTATTTCGCCATTCGTGCCGCGTGCCATCTCAAGCTGGGCGAGTTCGACCGAGCCGAGGCCGATCTCAAGCGATTACGAACGCCATTGGAAAACGGCCTGGTCTGGGCCGATGGGATTGAGGAACTTCGCTCGGCCATTCGGCAGCGCGACTCCGAGTTCGAGTATCGCAATACAAAACGTGCTGCGGACAAATACAATTGGCTTATTCATCCGCGTTAGAGCGCGTCGGAATCTTGGTCGAACCCGAACAGAACGCCCGATCGCGCGTCGTAATGATGTAGAATAGGATTGTGAGGTATCAGCCGATGACGAGAACTCGATCATGATTGCGATCATGGCCATTCTGCTCATCACCCTCTCGAACGACGGCTATTGGCTCGCGGAGCGACCCGCAACGATTGACATCCAGTGGGCCAGCCCGCAGGCGTCACCGGGCGCGGCGTTGGTGTGGGAGTTCGGATTCACCGCCCTGCGGCTGGCGGACGGAAAGGTGGAGATCGGCCGAGACGGCGCCAGCATCTCGATAGAACCGCCGGAAGTCCGCGTTCCCACCGAGTTTCGCTGGTTGTACCGCGTCGTGCGCAAGGACGACAAACGCACGCTGACGACCGGAGAGGCGGCCATTCTCGTGTACCCTCGAAATCAACTGGACGGCGTCGCCGAGCGGCTGAGCGGCAAGAAAGTGATTGTCTGGGATCGGTCAGGCCGCCTTTCGGCTGTGCTCGTCCAAGCGGGCATCCAACATGACGCCATCGATCACGCGTCAGGCCTGGCGTTGGTCTCGCCGGACGTCATCCTGGTCGGGCCTGATACACTGTCCGGCGCGCTCTTCGAGCAGGCGCCGTTGATCAACCACGCCCGAGCCGGCTCGAACCTCATAATCTTCGCCCAGACGCGGCTGTCGCGGCTGGCCGGCTATCAACTGCAAAGGCGGGTACCGACGCGACAGATGGAATGGCGCATGGATCACCCGCTACTTGTCGACCTGTCGCGCGCCGCCCTCGATTCCTGCTCGAGACGCGCGGGCGCGGATACGCGGGCGGTGCGGCTGCCGAAGGACGAGGCTGCGCTTGAAATCGGTTACTGGCGACGCGACTCAGCCGGCCGAGAGCCGGCGCCAATCGACGCGCTCCTAGTGACGAAAGCCATCGGCGCCGGACGCTTGGTGCTGTGCCAAGCGCCGCTGGACCGGTGGCAAGACGATCCACGCAGCCGAATCTTCCTTCGCAATACATTAAACTACGCTCTATCGCGCGCCGAACCGACGCCTCGGCCGAGTGAACGAAAGGCCGGCGATGCTTCCGGCGCGCGGACGTCGAGGAACGGGATCCTCTCCGGAGACGCCCCATGATGACCGCAATGCGCTTGCTGCTGTTGACGATTTCTCTCGCGGCGGCCTGCCGTGCAGAGATCGCACAGGACTCCCCCGCCGCCGCCCCGACGCCGAAGTCAGAGGAGCTGACCGTGGCGATCCTGGATTTCGCTGCGAACACTCCCGGGCAGCCGGAACTTGGCAAGCAGATCGGCGACGTGCTGACTGTCATGCTCAGCAGCCAAGCGGGCTTTCGGCTGGTGGATCGGGCCGTCCTGTCGCGGACCCTTCAAGAGCAGGAGCTGAATCTGAGCGGAGTGGTGGAGACCTCTCAGGCGATCAAGATCGGCAAGCTCGTCGGCGCTCGAATCCTCGTCGTCGGAAAGGCCTTCGCGCTTGGAAAGCAACTGATGATCACCGCCAAGCTGATCGGCACCGAGACGAGTCTGGTCGACGGCGTGATCGCCAAGGGCCCGCTCGACGCGGACGTCGGCGAGCTGTTGATGGAACTGTCCCAGAAGGTGGCCGAGCGGCTCCGCACTGCGGGCCTCAGGCTTGTGGCCCAAGACGACGCAACCCTGGATCCGCTGCCCGCACTGAAAAAGGCACTCGCCGGCCGCAAGAAACCCGTTATCGCCGTCGTCATCATGGAAGAGCACATCACTCGCCGGCGGGCCGCCGTACCCGATCCGGCGGTGGAGACGGAGTTCAAGCTGCTGCTGCGGGAGTGCGGTTTCGAGATCAGGGACGTGCCGCAAAACGAACTGGTCGGCTTCGTCGGGGCGGGTAAGAAGGATGGATTCACTTGGCCACGCGGTTTGGGCGGCGTCGACGTGGTCATCGTCGGCAAGGCTTACAGCGAGTTCGCTGCGCGGATCGGCAACCTGATAAGCTGCACCGCGCGGGCCGAGATCAACGTGATCAGCCGTTCGAGTGGCAAGATCGTCATGGCCGACCGCTCAACGGATCGCGCGGTCGATCTGTCCGAGAACATCGCCGGCAAGAAGGCGCTTCAGAAGTCCGGTCGCGTTCTGGGGCTTCGGGTACTGGAGTATTTCGAGAAGAACCTCCCGCCGACCGGCGCGGGCACGTAGTTGCGCTCGGTTCCTTAGGATCCTTCTTCCATCCCCGCAGGGCCCAGCGGGCCGCGGACTTTCAGCGCCGCCGACGGGCCGTACAACTCCGAGGGCCGCACCGGCCAAGTGCCGCGGTTCACGCGCGGCTGCAATTCGGCACCGTCGCCGGAGGGGTCTTCGCCTTCGATCTTGCCGAGCAGGTACAGCTCGAAGTCGTTGGGCGGCAGCAGCCGCGCCCCGGGGACCGAAGTGATCTGATCGGGCGACAGCGGTTCGACCAATTCCGGAGTCACGAGCACGACGAACTCGGTGCGGTCGCGTTGGTACTCGACCGACGTGAAAAGCGGGCCCAGCACCGGCAGGTCCCCGAGACCGGGGATCTTGCGGCTCACGCCGCGCATTCGATCGCTGAGCAACCCGCTGATTGCAAAGGTCTGCCCGGATCCCAGTTCGATGGTCGTTTCGACCCGTCGTGAGGTGAAGGATGGCACCACGAAGCCGCCGACCGTGATCGACTGCGAGAAGTCGGGCTCGCTGATTTCCGGCACGATGTGCAGCCGAATGATGTCCTCGCTGATCACAGTGGGCGTAAAGGCGAGCTGGATGCCGAATTGCTTGAAAGTGATTCGAATACGTTGTTCGGTCACGAGTGGAATCGGGACTTCGCCGCCGGCCAGGAAGGTGGCTGTCTGGCCGCTGAGCGCGACGAGATTGGGTTCGGCCAGGACGCGCAGCAGGCCGTTTTCGTGCAAGGCCTTGATGAACACCTGCATCTGCACGCGTGGGAAGCCGAAGCTGAGCGGCACCTGCGGATTGACGTTCAGGCCGCCGGCGCCCGTGGCGAACGGAATTGCCCCAGCCGCCGCGCCGCCGACGAGCGCGTCGCCCACGGCCCCGATGTTTACGGGATTGATGGCGTCGAGTTGGTTAATACCGAAGAAATCGTGCAGGTTGTCGCCGCCGATCCAGCCGTTGATGCCGAGCTGGCGCGTGGCACTGCGGTTGACCTCGGCGACCGTGACGCGCAGCAGCACTTGCTGCACGCCGGCGACGCGAAGCTGATTGATCACGCCACCCGAGAAGATCTCGGCGATTTCCATGACCCGCTTGGCCGCGTCGGCACTAGGCACGGTCCCGGTCAGCAGGATCTTGTCTTGGATGGCGAGGGCGCTGACCTTGGCCCGCGGCTCGACTGCGCGAATGCTGGCCTCGAGCCGTTCGACGTCCACGTCGACCGAGACGTCGAACACGCGCTGCGTGTTCTCGTCGAGCCAGACGACCAGTTGCGTCACGCCGAAGGTCTTGCCTTTCACGATGATCTGCCGCGGCGAAACGGCGCGGACCTCGGCGATGTCCGAGTTGGCCATCTGCACCTCGCGCATCGGCACGCTAAAGTCGATCAGGACGGATTTGTTGACCGCGACCTGGATGAGCTGCCCGTCCGCTCCGACGGCCGAAACCGTGATTTGCACGTCGGGGGCCGGTTGCTGGGTCTCCTGCGCGAAACCCGCCGGGCCTGCCGCCAGAAACCAGACCGACGCGACGAGGATTCGCGTGACCGTTTGCTGCGCCGCCGTCGCTGTGCAAACTGGCGATCGTGCCGGGGTTTCGGCCGGGGCGTACGAACAGCGTCGATCGGCGATAATGTGCTTGACCATCGTGTCGAGCTCCTTGGGCTCAGTCGTTTTCGTTATTCGTCTTCGGCTTGGCTCGCTTGCGAACTCGTATTGATTTCGGGCTCGCCGGCGTCGATCTTCGCAGGCGATTTCGGCTCGCCGCCCTCATTCTTCGGGAGCGCTTGCGGCTCGGGGTCCCATTTCTTGTCGTTTTCCGAGGCCGGGCGTCTGGTCGCGGGCCGCATCGAGCCGTCGTTCTCGAATTCCGTCACCTCTCGCACATTGCCGTTCCAGACCAGGACCTTGTAGGTGACCGGCTCTGGCTCTGGCTCTACGATCGGCACAGGTTCGGCCTTGGGTTGAGGCGCAGCCTGTACGACCAGGGGCATCGGTTCGGGCTCTTCTTTCTGCCCCAGCACATCACTCTCAAAGACATCCAGGGATTCGCTGTCGATGCGACCGCCGTCCTTCGAGTTGCGCATGCTGAGCTTGATCTTGCCGCGCTGCTCGGCGAGGTGCAGATAGGCTACTTTTTCGGGTCGAACGAAGAGCACGACCGCACGCGCGGGTCGTTTGGGGCCGTTTTCGCCGCCGTTCGCGCGACTGGGGCTGATCCACGGTCCCACGGCCCCGACTTCGACGTTTTCGATAATCGGGCGCGCGACCGTTTCGCGCTTGTTTTTGCGCTGAATCTGGAAGAATCCGATCACGTCCACCCAGGCGCCGGGCCGCAGGTGGTTGTTGACGCCCGAACCGGCATCGACCTTGACGGCGACGGCGCGATACCCTTTCGGCACGTGCAGGCCGGCCCTTTCGCCGGGCGCCAATAGCGTGGTCTCGAGGAACGGCAAACCGGCTGGTATGTCGGTTTTGGGAACGCGCCCGACGATGTTCTCCTTTTCCAGAATCGCCGCCTCCGGAACGAGCTTCTTGGGAAAATCGAGCGCCACCAAGTTGTCTTCGATGACTTCGACGCCGATGGCGGCGGTCTCGCGCGGCACCCAGACCCTAACCGTGGGCTCGACCGCGCCTTGGGCGCTGTTGATCTTGTCAATCCCGATTTTCAGGGCAAGACCGCCGATGCCCAGTCCGGCGACCAGCGGAATAATTGCTTTGGCGTTCATGACGCTCGCTCCATAATTGCGCCGCGCGGGGCGCGCGTTCAAGCCGCTCCGAACCGCCGGAGCGACCGGCTTGTCAGTTCAGGCGACCGCCCGAGGCCGGTCGCATTGCCGTGCTTCTTGCCCCAGAAAACTTCACTCCCGACGTGGAGCCGGGGTTCACAGGGTAGGTCCGAAACGGACTCCCGGAGAGGGGTCGCGTGCCGCGCCGCTGGGGCGGTGCGTCATTCGATCCCTTCCTTTCTCATCGAGACGATGTGGCCCAAATTGTAGTTTTGTGGACCGAAATAGGCCCCGATCAGCGTCACGTCGGCGTACGGAATCTCCAGCGCGACGGTCTCAATCGGGTTTCCCGCGCTCGCACGCGTCAAAGTCAGGGTCTGCGTGGTCATACCCAGCGGCGTCAAATAATCTTGTACACGCTGCGTGATTTGCGCGTCGGTCGATCCCGGCAGGACCGCCACCCGGGCGCCCTCTCGGGCGGCGTTGGCCAACGCCTGGCGAATCGTGAACACCCAGCCGTACTCGATGATGCCGAGCAGCAGTGTGATCAGGATCGGCGTGACGATTGCCATCTCGACGACGGCCGACGCACGCCGCAAGGTGTGACCGCGTCCGCACCCCGCCGCGAGACGATTTTTGCGCGTCTTTTCCACCGTGCTTCTCACGACCACCACCCTCCAAAATAAAACGCGAACAACACACACAGCGTGCCCGCCGTCAGCGGTACGCCGTACGGCAGGAGTTGGCTCGAGTGCCCGAACGTGCGGGCGCCGCCGAAATCGCTAAAGGCGGTGTCGAAGCGGCGGACCTTGGTCATGATCGTCTGAAAGTTCGCGAGCGCGTGTACGGTGCGGCCGCTGCTGAAGATCATGATGACGGCCACGACGCCGCCGATAATCGCGCCCAAAGCGAAGCTGACCAACGTCAGCCAGGGGCCCAGCCAGCAGCCGATCGCCATCATCAGTTTCACGTCGCCGGCCCCCATCCCGTGCATGAGCCAGGGCAGAATCAGAACGCTGAAACCAACCAGCAGCCCGAGTGCACCCTGTCCGACGCCGGCGGCGCCAAAGTAGATGCCTTGCGCGGCGAGTCCGGCGGCGGCGAGCGCGACGTTCAGCCAATTCGGCACGCGCTTCTGCGAGTAATCAATCCAGGAAGCGTAGAGGATTCCGGGAACGAGTATCGCCAGCGTAATTTCCCAATAGCCGAGTTCCATCTTCGCAAGCCCTTCGCATCGCGTCCCACGATCGGTCAGCACTGGCCCGCAGGCCTCGGCTGACCGTTCTCATCGGATGTCCCGAGGGTTGCGGTTTGAAAGAGACGGCGGCGGCCGCTTGCCGCGCCCGCCGCCGTCGGGTTGCCCTCGAGTCGAGACGGCTACGCCGTCGCTTCGGACTACGGACTACCGGTCGGCAGTGAGGATTCGACGTTCGTAAAGATCGTGTTGACCTTCTGGCCGAGCAGCGTAATCGCCGCCAAAGCCACAATGATAATCAGCGCCAACATGACCGCGTACTCAGTCGCCGTCGGGCCGTCCTCGTTTACGAGGAATTCTTTTGCTCGGTGCATCAACGCCTTCATGTGTGTTCCTTTCCTTACCTTGCGGTGCGTTGCGGCAGTCGCATGCTGCCAGAACCCTGAAATTCTTCCCAACCACCAAAGCGGTTCTTTGGCGATTCGTACTCCGGAAAGCACGGACAGGACCATCCTGCCTTCGCCGGTTCCTCGTACTGGCCTCGTGCGGCTTGAGACCTCGTCGCGCCCCGGACGGGTTGTCCGGGATCCCTCCAGCGGCGGGGCCGTTTCGCGTGTTGATGGAACTGTTCAAAACATGCGCGGGGGAGGCAAGGCCTCGTGCGAAAATTCCCTCGCGGCCCCTACAGGCTCGTGGCCGCAAGCACTGCCACACGCATCGCCGCCAATGGCCCGCCTGCGCCGCCCGACAGCTCGAATCGGACGCCACGCCGCCCGATGGACCTTGGGCCGGCCGGACCAACGCGGCAACCGGGCCGGCCGGCGCCGCGCGATAAACGTGTGCTTTGCGAGCGGGATTGCAGAAAGCTTCGAATGGAACTGGTGGCGCACGGTGGCTGGACCCGACATTGGCGAGGCCGCACCACCCGATGCACGATCGGGACCCTTCCTCTCACTAGGGCATCGTCCATCCGATAACAGCACAACTGCCACGCCGCGCGCGGCCGGCACACCATCCCGGCGAACGCTCGGTCGCGCGGAGTTGATCGACCGCAATGGCGGACGCGAGGGCCAAACTGAAAAAAGGCGCGGCGCCGGACACGTGTCGCGCCCGGCGCCGTCGAGTTGTCCTTGCGTCGAGACGGCTGCGCCGTCCGCTTTTACTACGGGCTACCGGTCGGCAGCGCGGATTCGACGTTGGTAAAGACCGTGTTGACCTTCTGGCCGAGCAGTGTAATCGCCGCCAGGGCCACAATGATGATCAGCGCCAACA
>JACZRH010000354.1 GCA_022574815.1 Planctomycetota bacterium
GCTTGTCCAGCATCTGCAGGAGCAGGCTGCCGCACTCCGGGCACTCGGTGCGAAAGCCGGGCTTGGCGTTTCGGACGCGGTAGTGTTGGCCGCAGACGCAGCGGAGCTCTACGACCGTTTTCTTGTGCTCGGCCATCCGCCGTCTCCGCCGGGCCACCGACTCGCGTGCGTCGCCCGTGGAACCATTGTAACCCGACGAATCGCGACAGGTGTCATTAGCTCCGCAGGACTTTGGACGATCCCGTGATGCGCCGTGTTGAAACGGTCGTTAGAAATTGGCCCAGCGGACGCCGCGCAACGCGATGCGAAAGCGTCTGAGCCAGATCAGCATGAGCGCCGCGTTGCCGCAGAAGAGGACGCCGAATTCGAGCGGCGCGCCGAGGACCGGAATGAAGATGCGCTCGCCGAAGATGCGTGACATCCAACCGCCAAACCACATAAAGCTGCTGATCAGTCCGCCGTTGAAGAGACAGAACACCCAAGCGAACGGCGTTTCATAGACGAGCACCTTTCGGAAACGCGTGAAGTCCAGGAGCTCATGCCGCGCGATGCAGCCGGAGGCGGCGAAGGCGGCGACCAGCCGGTGTACGCCCCAGCCGGCCAGCGGTATCCAGAACAGCAGAAACACGGGTATCGCAACCGTCGGGCCCGTACGGCCCGACAAGTTCGGGGGGGCCACCAGCAGGGCCCACAGTGCGGCTGTGATGCCCATCAACGCGTAATGCTCACCGGCGAACACGACCGGGCTCTTCTCGAATGAACCGACCTTGATTCCGCCATAGAACCGTCGGGGCGAAAAGATGGCTTGGAGCGAAGTGCCGAACCAATCCTTGCGAGAGCCGCTGCACTCCCAGTCGCTGGTGTTGCGCCTCCGACCGGCCGTCAAGGACTGTTCGAGCGAGAGCCCGCACTCGGAGCAGACGCCGTCCGAGGACCGGTGTGTGAGATTGTAGCCGCAGCCTTCGCAGATCGGCGGGAGCGTCGGTTGGTGGTCGGCCCCCCGAGCGTAGCGCACTGCGTGGCCGACGCGGGCGATCAGAATGATCAGACATGCCCCGCCGCCGGCGACAAGTATCGTCACCGCCAAAGCCGGTTGCATACCGCTGACCAGACCGCCGAAGTTCCCGGCGTTCGCGGCGCGGACCGCCGCGGCGATTACTAAACCGAGCAGGGCGGTCAGAATGGCGAGCATGCCGGTTTCGGCGGCCACGGCCCGAAACGTCCGCGCGTAGGACTCGCTGCCGGACCCTCGCACGTGTAGCTCGGGAAGAAATAACCAGGCCCCGAACGCAGCGAGGGCCATGATGCCAAGCGCGACGCCGAGCGTGGTGAATTTGAACGTCTGGAACCAGGCGTCGGCGTACCACGCGGTCCAGATCGTCACGTTGTGGACTTGCTCCACTTCCTGCCCGACCGCGAGTGCGTCGGTCTGTTCGGGGCCGATCGGCTCGCTCGCAATCACGGCGAAGCCCGCCGCCCAGAGCACCAGAAGTGCAACACACACGCCGATGCACAGCGCGGCCAGACTGAAACCGATCCAAAAGGCCGTCTGCGACGCCGCGACCATCCAGGCGACCGCCGCGCGCGGACGGATGATGCCATACCACGGGGCCGCGAGCACTTTGGGCCAGGACGTACGCTCGCTGGCTCGAGGTGTATGCTCGGGCTCCGCGACCCCCGTCGCTTCGTCGTCGTCCAATCGTGTGGATTCCATTCCAATTCCCGGTTGGCGGCGATCCCGCCGCGGCGTTTCCAAATTACAGGCCCTTTTATACCAGACAGCGGCGACGGGAAGCATTACGCTGGTTCGACGCCGGTGGTTCGGAGCGGTCCATGCCGGCGGGGAATTGCGGTTGACTTCTCCCGCCGAAGAACGGCGGAAGGCCGCCGTGCTACGTGAGAACGGCGGCGGGCCGCGGTGCTACACGAGATCGTCGGGATCGGAGTGGTTATTTGTGTCCGGATTGTCATGAGCCGCTAGTCGCGTTCGAGCGCGACGGGATCGAGATCGACCGTTGCGTCGCCTGCCACGGTACGTGGCTCGACGCCGGCGAACTCGAGCAGATCGTCGAGCGGGCCGGGCTGGATGCGCGGCGCATTGAGGATGCCTTGCAGGCCGCCGGCCGGGGCGTGCGCGGCCGGCGCCGCTGCCCGCGCTGCCGAAAGCGGCTGAGCGTGATCGGCGTCGGCGACGAGGCGCGCGGCCGCGTCGAGCTCGACCATTGCCCGCGCGGGCACGGGCTCTGGCTGGACGCCGGCGAGATGCGAGCGCTGGTCAAGGCGTTTTCCGACGAGCGGCACGACGAAGAGAGTGAGATCAGCCGGTTCCTGCTGGACCTGTTCCGGCACGAAATCGAAATGGACGTTGAGGGAGATCGATCATGACGCAGTTGATCATAGCGGTAGTGGCGTGCGGCGGGTTCGCACTCATTCTCCTGCTGATCGGAATCGTGATGTACAACGGGCTCGTGCGTTTGCGCAACCAGGTGCGCAACGCCTGGTCGCAGATCGACGTGCAGCTCAAGCGTCGCCACGACCTGATCCCCAACCTGGTCGAGACCGTCAAGGGCTACGCCGGCCACGAGAAAGAGACGCTCGAAAACGTGATCAAGGCCCGGGCGGCGGCGGTGAACGCGAGCGGGGTCGCGGCCCAGTCGCAGGCCGAGATGGGGCTGAGCGGGGCGCTTAGCAAACTGATGATGGTGGTCGAGCAGTACCCGGATCTCAAGGCCAACACGAACTTCGTTGCATTGCAGGAAGAGCTGACCTCCACGGAGAACCGCATCGGCTTTTCCCGCCAGCACTACAACGACAACGTCATGCAGTACAACACGAAGACGCAGTCCGTGCCGACGAACGTCATTGCCGGTCTGTTTCAATTCAAGGAAGAGGCGTTTTTCGAGCTCGAGGACCAGGCCCAACGCGAAGCGCCCAAGGTGCAGTTCTGACGATCGGCCCCGAATCATGTGAAGGGCGCCGCCGCTGCGCGACTCACGGATTACTGCACCCGCATAGCCCCACTCAAGGGCAGACGGACACACCATGTGGGAAGCCATCGCCAGCAATCGTCGCCGTTCCTGGCTGCTGATCGGCCTGATGGGCGTCATCCTCGTCGCGCTCGGCGCGGTCATCGGGGCGCTCGTGAGCAGCTATGTCGCCGACTACGGGCGCGACCCGGTCCGCTCCGGCGGCGGGCTGCTCTCGGGTGACAGCGAGACCCTCGCGCTCGGTGCGCTCTACGGGGCCGCGATCGCGGGCGTGATCTGGCTGGTGCTCTGGCTGGTGGCGGCCACGCAGGGGGACGGCATCCTGCTGATGAGTGCCAAGGCCCACCGCATCAAGAAGGAAGACGCGCCCCAACTCTGGAACGTGGTCGAGGAGATGTCGATCGCGTCGGGGCTGGGGCGGGTCCCGGCCATCTACATCATCGATGAAAGCTCGCCCAATGCCTTCGCGGTCGGCTGCAAACCGGAGCGGGCCGCGGTGGCGGTGACGTCGGGGCTGCTGAAGCGCCTGAGCCGCGACGAATTGCAGGGAGTGATCGCCCACGAGATCGGCCACATCTGCAATCTCGACATCCGCTTCATGACGCTCGCCTCCGTGATGGTCGGCACCATCGCGCTCGTCGCCCAGATGTTCCTGCACGGGCTCTGGTACGGCGGCGGGAGTCGGCGGCGCTCGTCGTCGAGGGGCGGCGGGCAGCTCCAGATCATTCTCCTGGTGATCGCGATCGTCTTCGCGATTCTCGCGCCGATCTGCGCCCGGCTGTTGTACTTCGCGTGCTCACGCCGCCGGGAATACCTCGCCGACGCGTCGGCGGCGCGCTACACGCGCTACCCCGAAGGCCTCGCCGCGGCGCTGGAAAGAATCTCGCTCCGCCCCGGAGACATGATCACGGCCAATAAGGCCGTCCCGCCGCTGT
>JACZRH010000061.1:0-1929 GCA_022574815.1 Planctomycetota bacterium
CACAAGGCGCGCGGCGAGCTGGACGAAGCCGAACGGATGCACCGCAAGGCGCTGGAGATCAACGAGAAGCTCGGCCGCCTGGAGGGCATGGCCATCCAGTACGCCAACCTGGGCGGCGTGCAAGAGCAGCGCGGCGACCTCGCCGGGGCGCGCAAGCTGGGGACCAAGGCCCGCGACCTCTACGCTCGCATCGGCATGCCGCGGATGGTCGCCCAAATGCAAAGCGCGCTCGACGGCCTGCCGCCGTCAGAGGGCGGCGAAGCGGCGGCTGATGGCGGCAGATGATCCGCTGATGGCAGCGAACCGTCCGGAGGTATCAAGGGACCGTCCGGAAAGCTCTCCAGGTCATTACAATCATCCTAGTTACTACCGGGAACACGAAATGTTGTACGTCATGCTGAGCGAAGCGAAGCATCTGGCCCGGCACTCGGCAAGATTCCTCGCTGCGCTCGGAATGACGGTGTTTAACATTTCTTGCTCTGAGTAGTACTTCGCGGTCTCGAGCAGGGATTCTCGCACCAGCGGCGCTCCCGCTTTCGCCGATAGGAGAGGCGATGGTAGGAGTCCGGGTGCGGTGGAATCCGTGCGCGGATGTCAAGGAAGGCCTCGAGTACGTGAGCCAGGTGACGGTGGAACCGCAGCCGCGCTCCAATCACGCGCAAATCCTGCTTGTTTGTCGCGGCCGTGGCGACGACCGGCCCGGGTCGGTTGCGGTCCGTCAGGGCCTGACGCTGATCGGCTCGCGGGCCGGGTGCCGCATTCGGCTGCGCTCGGCCAACGTCGCGGCGCAGCACTGCGCGATCGTGCGGGTCGGCGAGCAACTCTTCCTGCGCGACCTGGCCAGCACTTCGGGCACGATCGTCAACGGTTCCGAAGCGACGAGCATCGAGCTCAGCGTCGGTGACACGATTCGAATCCATCGCTGGGAGTTCGACGTAACCACGGAGGGGCAGGCGGCGGAACGTGCCGGCGGCAATACGGCCGGGCCGGTGCGGCCAGCTACGCGCGTAACGGTCGCAGACGCCGCCGAGAAGCGGCTGTTTGAAACCGCGAACGGCGTGCTCCTGATCGGCCGGAACGGGCGCTGCGACGTCACGCTTCAGGACGGCCGCGCGTCTCGCGCGCATGCGCTGATCTTCCCGACCGATACCGGCTGGTCGATCGCCGACCTGATGAGTGCCAACGGCACCTATGTCGCGCAGCGGAAGATCCAGCGGGTCCAGGGCTTGGCCCGCGAGAGCCGAATCAAAATCGGCGAGACCGAGCTCGCAGTGCGGCTGCTACCCGAAACGAAGCAAGAAGTCGCCGAAGAGGCGGCGATTCGCAAGCAATCCCCAGCCGCGGCCGAGTTTGCGGAGCGAGAGGCAGACCTCCGCCATCGGTCGGCTACGGCGAGCGAATTGGAGGAGAGTTTGCGGCGGCGGATCGAAGAGGTCGAGCGGCGCGCGCTCGCGCTCGCCGAGCAAGCACAAGCGGTCGAAGCAGGGCGGTCGGCATTCGAGGACGGGGTCGAGCAGCTCAAGCGCGAACGTCGAAACGCCGCGGCACAGCGCCGCCGGCAGGAAGCCCGCTCGGAAAGTCTGAAAGAGACGGCGCGATCCGTGGATGAGCGGGAGAAAGAGCTCGAACGCGAGCGAACAAAGCTCGAGAAAGAGGTCCGCGGTTTCGACGAACGTTTGGCGGCGGTGATGGCTGCGCAGGACGCGCTCGCGGCGAACGCGAGCGCGCTGGCGCGCAATCTACTGGTGGACCTTGGTGCGCCGGTCGTCGGTCCGCGCCGACGGGCAGGAACAACAAACGAGCTTCATCAGCGCTTACTCGGCCACGTACGAGAAACGCGACGGCAGTTGGAAGATGACGTCACTCACGTCACAGCAAGATGACGTCACAGCAAACGTATACCTTTGCAGGGTCGAGCGGGAAGGCTTG
>JACZRH010000061.1:1939-17964 GCA_022574815.1 Planctomycetota bacterium
GAGCGGGAGGCGCGGCTGGCCGAGACTGAGTCGAAGCTTGGTCGAAAACGCGAAGCGATCGAGCGCACCGAGGATGCGGTCGGGGACCGCGAATACCGGATTGAGGAGACGGACCGGCGTTTTGCAGAACGCTTAGCGTGCTTGGCCGACATTCAGGCGGACGCGGTCGCGCGGCTGGTGGCAATCGACCTGGCAGAAACGGACCAGGCCGAGCGGTCGGCGGAGGCGGCCCGCTTCGTCGCAGCATGCGAAGCACGCGTCGCGGACGCGAAACGCATCGAGGAGGAACTCGCTACGCGGGGCGAGGCGTTGCACTGGCGGGCGGCCGAACTGGACGGCCGCGATCGGGAGCTTCAGAGTCAGCAGACACTTCTGAAAGAAGATCGCAAGAAAAACGCCGCAGTCGCGGGCGAACTCGAGGAGCGCGCCGCGTCTCTTGACCGAAGAGAGGCCGGAAATCGGGCGGGTGAGAAGGCCTCGGAAAAGCTCGAGCACGCCGCCGCCGCGCGCGACGCCGAGTCCCGCCGCTTGGCGAACGAAATCGCGGCACGGCGCGAGGAGCTGCGACGGGAAGAGGCGGCGGTCGCAACGCGGCGCAAAAAGGTGCAAACCGAGTCAACGGCGTTCGAGGCTCGCGAGCAAGAGACGTGCAACGCTCAGAAAGCGGCCGACGCCGCGCTCGACGAAGCCCGCAAACAGACAGCCGGCCTCGCTGCGGCGAAGGCCGATTTGCAGCGCACGCTCAAGACGGTGGCGGCGGCGCGCGACGCGCAGCAGAACGAGTTCGCGTCGCTCGGCTCAGCGCGCGAGGAGATGCGGCGCGAGCACGCTTCGCTGGCGGAGCGGCGGGCAGAGCTCGAGCGCGAGGCGCACGGCATGGCCGACGCACGGCGTGATTTCGAGCGGCACTCCCGCGCCGTCAAGGCCGTTCGCGAAGAGCTGGCCCGCGAACGCTCCAGAATCGACAAGGCATGGGTGGCGCTGCAGGGCGAAACGGAATCTTTCGCCGCCGACCGCGGGCAACTCGAACGAAAAGCCGAGACGCTGGCGGAAGACCGCGCGGCGATGGAGCGGGATTCGCTCTCGATCGGTGCGGCGCGCGATCAGTTCGAGCGGCAGGGGCTCGAGCTCGGCGAACGCGAGGAGCGCATCGCGTCCACGGAGCGTGAGCTGGCCGAGCGCGGGTCGGGTCTCGACCGGCACGCCGAGATGCTTGTAGCGGTCGAGCAAAGGCTCAAGAACGAGCGGGAGTCGGCTCGGCAACAAGCTGCCCAGCTTCGCGACGGCTTGGCAAAGCTGCGCGAGGCGCTCGAAGAGGCTCAGCAGCGCGAGGACCTCGCCGCGGAGAGCCTCGCCGAGGTCGAGCAGCGCGAGGAGGCCGTGGCCCGCTCGCAGACGGAGCTGGAGCAGATGGCCGTGGAGCTGGCCGAAGAACTCGAGGAGATGACCCGGCGACGGGCCTCCTTCGATGGGCGTGAACATTCGGTCGAATCGCAGGAGCACGAATTGACGCGGCGTTCGCAGCAACTCAAGATTCGTGAGAAGCGCCTACAAGACAAAGAGGCTTTGATTAACGACATCGGCTCGACGTTCGAGCAATTGCAGTCGAGTCTGTGCCGCCCGGACGACCGCGGCGGCCCGGCTGCGGAGTTGTCGGCGACCGACTCGCGCCGGCCCGAATTACGCCTGGCGGCCGAGCCCCAATCGGCCTGAGAGCGCCAAGCGAGCGGCAGGGGGTCTGCGTGGGGGCGGCCAGCGTGACTTCTCTTGCTACCGCGAGCATGAAACGCCTTATGTCATGTTGAGCGGGCGAAGCATCATGCCTTAAATTCAGCAAGATTCGCCACTGCGCTCGGAATGAGGAAGGTCGTGAAGTCTCTCCGCGGACCGTGATGGCCTTGCCGCCAAAGTCGAGGTTTTTGTTGTCCGGGCCGTCGTGGAAGGCCTGACGATCCGAAACGGCCGGGTATGACCGGTCTAGCGCCCTCGGCTGCGCGGGCTTGAGCCAACCAACAAGCCGCCGCGTGAGCGAGTCGCTCGCCGTCGATGATTCGAAGTCCTTGCAATATTTTCGGAATTTCAACGTTGTGCAAGCCATGACCCGTTCAGGCCGCAAATGGATCAAGGCGAACGCTCCTTTCCTCGTTGCGCTCTTGCTTAGTCCGAGAAAGGCGGGCGGGCAATGTTCTCGGATTCGACGGTGCCAACGGCCGGATCCTTGTGTCCTATGACGATTCCTTCTCAGCCCGCGGCGCATCCACTTCAATGGAATGTGAGAGAGAAACATGCGAGTCAAACGCCGAAGGAAATGGCAATGAGTAGACTGGGATTGGGGCTTGGAGTGATCGTCGTACAGTTTTGGAGCATTGGATCGGCGGCGGCCCAGCTTCCCGACGTACCCGTACCCAATGAAAATCCGATCACCGAAGAAAAACGCATCCTCGGCAAAATCCTCTTCTGGGAAGAGCAGTTGTCGAGCGACAACACAGTTGCTTGCGGAACCTGCCATATCCCGTCGAACGCCGGTGCAGACCCGCGACGCGCGATTCACCCCGGCCCGGACGGGATTTTCGATACCGAAGACGACGTCGTTGGATCGTTCGGAGTCGTGCGGCGTGATTCCAACAGCGTCCCGATCGAGGATCCGATTTTCGGCTTTAACCGTCAGGTCACCGGCCGCGCCGCGCCTTCCTATTTTGAGAGCATTTTCGCACCCGATCTATTCTGGGATGGTCGAGCAACGTCCCGGTTCACGGATCCACAGTTCGGGGGCGTGCTGATCGAAGCGGGCGGTGCGCTGGAGAGCCAGTCAGTCGCGCCAATCCTCAGTGACGTAGAAATGGCACGTGAAGGTCGAACCTGGGAAGATGTGGCTGCGAAGCTGGCTTCGGTGACGCCCCTTCATCTGGCGACCAATCTCCCGGCGGATGTTGTAACCGCTTTGGCCTCGAATCCGACCTATCCGGATTTGTTTCAGGCGGCGTTCGGGGTTCCGGACATTTCGGCCGCGGGTATCGCCTTTTCAATCGCAACATACGAGCGAACCCTCGTCGCCGATCAGACGCCGTTCGACCTGGGCGCCATGACGGCCAATCAACAGCAAGGATTCAATTTACTCACCAAACACACGGTTTGCTTCAACTGCCACCAACCGCCACTGTTCACGGATAATCTTTACTACAACATCGGTCTGCGACCATCGGCGGAGGACCTCGGCCGCGAGGCGATTACCGGTAATGCTTCGGACAGGGGTGCGTTCAAGACCCCGAGCCTGCGCAACGGCGGGCTCAAGCAGGCCATGATGCACGTGGGGTGGATCACGGATCACCAGGATGCGATCGATTTCTACAATGCCGAAACACAAAGCACGCGCCATAGCCAATTCACGGCGAATCAGAGCCGGATTCCGCCCGGCGGCGGACGGTACGATCAGATCAACATGCCGGTGTGGTTTCAGGCGAACGTGATCGACTTCTTTGAGAACGCACTCTTGGACCCGCGCGTCGCGGCCGAACAGTTTCCTTTCGATCGGCCGACGCTTCGCAGTGAGCGGGGCGAACCCGGCGATCTGAACTGCGACGGCCGCCTCGACGGCGCCGACATCGACCCGTTCTTCCTCGCGCTCGGCGACCCGGCGGCCTACGCCATCGCGTTCCCCAACTGCGACCTGCTCAACGGCGACATGAACAACGACGGCCGCCTCGACGGCGGCGACATCGACCCCTTCTTCGCCTGCCTCGGCGGCGGGGTATGTCCATAAGCGACCCTCCTATGTGAGCGGCACGATGTCCATTGTCAACAAGAAGAGAAAGGCAATCGAATGCGATTCGAAATGAGCGGACTCGTTCTTCTCACACTCATCGGTTCATGGCTAGCGCCCGAGGCCTCGGCTCAAGCCGACGGAGCGTGCGACGCGCTCGACTTCGATGGTGTCGACGACCGGGTCATGGTTCCCTACAGTGCATCCTTCCCGACCGAAGTCTTTACCGTCGCGGCTTGGATCAAGGCGGAGATTCCGAGACGACGGGCGTCCATCGTCGCTCGCGGGGAAGACAACGTCAGCGGGAACGACCCCTGGAAGATCATCCTCCAGACCGACGGGACATTCATTCTCATGCTGGAAGACGCCAACGATGTCAATGCAACGTATTCTTCCGGGACATTCGTCGCTGATGACGACTGGCATCATGTCGCCGCCACGAGGCAGCAGAGCGGCGCTGTCGCCACGTACGTCGACGGCGCGCCGCGCGCCTCATTCTCCTCGTCGATCGTTCCCTCGTCCGCGAACAGCCAGTTCCTGACCATCGGTTGCACGCACGGGATCTTCGGGCCTCCGCCTCCGCCGCCGATACCCGCTTGGTTCTTTCCCGGACAGATCGACGAACCCGCCGTTTGGAACCGAGCGCTCACGGCCCAAGAGATTTTCGGAGTGCACGAGCAGGGTGTAGCTCCCGATTCCCCCGGCCTCATCGGCCACTGGAACTTCAACGAAGGCTCGGGGCAAGCCGTGCTGGATAGCTCTCCGCATGCCAACCATGGGTTCCTGGGCGCTAATAATAACATCAATGGAGACAGCGCCGATCCCGAGCGCATCATCGTCTGCGTCTGCCAACCATGCGACGCCAACTGCGACGGGCTGTTCAACGGCGGCGACATCGACGCGTTCTTCCTCGCTTTGGGCGACCCGGCCGCGTGGGCAGCCCAGTACCCGGGCTGCGAAATCTTGTGCGTCGCGGACGTCAATGGTGACGGAAGCGTGAACGGCGGCGACATCGATCCGTTCTTCGCCGCCCTGGGGCAGGGCAGTTGCCCGTAAGGACGTTCGAGCCGTTGCATTCGAGTCTGTGCCGCGCGGCCGACGGCGGGGCTCCAACGTCGGGTCGATTCCCCGAGCTATACGGCTGTAGATAGAGCCCCGACAAGGTCGGATAAGATCGCGTTGGGCGGGGCCGCAAGGGAAGGTGCGCAAGGTGCGCAAGATTGCGCGAAGTCTTTTTGCGCACCTTGGTTTGCGGGGCGAGCTTGGGCGGCAGGGGCAGGCGGCGGGGCCGGGTTTGGGGATCGTGGAACATGGCGTGGTCTCCGTAATCTAGAGATTGTAGGGATGAGGGATCGAGAGGTCAAGGGATGGAGAAGAAGGAGCCACGAAGGGACGAAGGCGCGGAGGCACGGGGGTGGCACGGTCTGACGAATTCAGGCCGGGGCGACAACAGGTCGGCAAAGCACGGCCTCGCTGCGCGAGACCGTGCCACCCGGCGGGCTTCGGCGATGGAGAGGGGCGCGCCGGCGAATGAAGAAAGAAGGTGCGTCCGGGACGCACCGTACGCGGCTTGGTGGGCAGAGCCCACCCTACGGGACTGAAGCGGCGGGTGGAACCCGCCCTACGTGAGGAGGGCCTCAGCGTCTTGCTTGGCCCAGGCGTAGCCGCAGTCGGGGGCGTCGCAGATGGCGATGGCCTCGCGGCAGTGGCCGCGCAGCGCCTCGTCGTCGCCGGCCAGCTTGGCCAGGTCGGCGCGGGCGACGTGGAGGTCGGCGAGGATGAGGCGGTAGCCGGCGTCGGCGGCGCGCTGCTGGGCTTCGTTCAGGTAGCGGGTTGCCTCGGCGACGTGGGCCGGGCGGTTCGGCGGGTCATATCGGGCGCGGGTGACGGCACAGCGCCCGGCCTCGAGCAGGGCATAGGTCAGATAGAAGTGGTACCCCGACCGTCGGCCGATGTCGACGGCCCGCCGGGCATAGTCGGCCATCACCTCAAGCCCGGCCGGGTGCGGATCGGCCGCGGCGCAAGCCAATCGCTCCATGAGGCCCTGCGTGGCTAGTGAGAAGGTCTGTTCGTGGAGTCCGCCCTTTTCCTGGCACAATGCGGCGTTCTTCTGCGCGCCGGCCCGCGCCTGGTCGAATTGGCCGCGCCGGGCGAGCCACGTGCAGTGCCAACACCCCCAGAGTGAGGGAAGCCAATCGAGCGGAACGAACTTGATCGCCACGGCGAAGTGGTCTGACGCAGCCTCATTGTCGGCGCACAACGCCGCGATAGTCGCCACAGATCCGTGGCTGAACACTGTGTAGACGTTCTTGACTTGGTGCTCATCGGGCATCTTGCTCATATAGTCGAGGGCGTTCGATGCCGCCTCCGCCGCGCGGGCCAGGGCGCCCCGCAGCATATGGCTTTCGCCGAGATTCTGGCAATCCGCACTGGCGCCAGCCCAATCCGGCTGGGCCAAGCTAACCGACCGGCTGCGCTGGAATGACGCGATCGCCAAGTCTGGCCGGCCGGTGTTCAACAGCGAAAGCGCGGCAGCGCCGATGAGGTAGCCCTTGTCCCCCTGGTCCGTCACCATCGGCTCACCGCCGAAGTCCCCGTCCGGAAAGAAGGTCCGCAACAGCTCCAGATTAGTCTCGACCGCGCCCAGTTTGCTCGCCAAGTAGAAGGTTATGCGAAGCCGCTGATCCCTTCGGCCGATTCGCGTGTAATAGCACTCATCCAGCGCCGCCTGGGCTCGGCCTGCCCGGCAGCCGTGCTGGACGGCGTCGATCAGCGGGCGCATCTCCTCCATCGTGTCGGGGTAGTGTTTCTCCTGGCGGGCCGGCAGGACGTCGTAGAACCGGCTGTGGACCGTCTTGCGACGCGGCTCGGTCAGGGCCGGCATGGGGATCATCTTCGTAGAAGTGGCGGCGGACCAGCGGGTGCATGTCGTAGCCGGTCTCTTCCTGTTCGCCTTCGGCGTGCTCGTCCACCTCTCGGCCGTGGACGAGCCGGAGCCTCACCAAGCGGGAGATCACGCGCGTGCGAAGCGAGACGTAGTCGAGGGCGACGAGTTCATCGTTGAACGGCTTCTCGTCGGCCTCGCTCTTGAGCGGGTGGAGGAAGACCTGCTCGACGTCCTGGCGCGTCGCGGGGCGGACGCAGCAGCTCAGCAGGCGCAGGAACTGGCACTCCTGTTCGCTCAGCGCGGCGGCGCAATGGCGGAGCACGTAGCCGGGCAGGCGGTGGTACTTTTCGCGGCGCGTCGTCAGGGCCGGGTCGGTGACCTTTGCTTCCTCTCCTTCAATGAATCGCTGCAGGTCGGCGAGGCTGGTCTTGTCGGGTAGTTCGGCGTGCAGGGCGCCGGTGAGGGTCAGGGTCAAGGCGTGGCCGCCGATGTCCTTGACGAAGCGTTCCGCGTCGTCCTGCTCGATCGTTAGCCCATACTCGCGCGTCAATAGCGCGACGCCGTCCGGCACGGATAGCTCCTCGAGAGTAATCTCGGCGTAGCGCGGGTCGTCATCGCGGCGGAGGTCGACGAGCGGCTCGCGGGTGGATATGAGGAGCATGCCGCGGGCGTCGGTGTCGGGCTCGGCGTCGTTGAGGGTGGCGCGGAGCAGCTCGCGCAGGCCGGTGTCGGTGACGCGGCCCACGCGGTCGCGCGTGCTCTCCTGCAAGGTCTCAAGGCCGTCGAGGACCAGCAGCAGGCGGCGGCCGTTGACGCCGGTGCGCAGCAGATTGACCAGCTTGCGGGCGCGCTGCTCGGCGGCCAGGGGGTGGCCTTCTTCGGTGAGCGGGATGCCGAAGTGGGTCAGGACGGCGGCGAAGAAGGCGTCGGCGGCCTTGTTGAAGTAGAAGCTCCACCAGACGACGAGGGGGCGGTGGTGGGCAGTGCCCACCCTACGGCGGCGGAGGGATTCGGTGAAGCGGCGAGTGAGGGCGGTCTTGCCTTCGCCGCCGAAGCCGACAACGGCTTGTATTCGCCTGCGGCGTCCTCCCCACGCGCGGCGCAGCTTGCTCATCTCCGTCTTGCGGCCGACCCACTTGGGTTGGGGTTCGGGGTAGTCGGAGAGGAAGTCGCCGGGGGCGGTCTGCTTCGTCGTAGTCCGGGCATTTTGGTCAGCGGACCCGGCGGTGTAGTGGTCTTTGGGTTTGCCCTCGTTCAATGCGAGACGCTCGAGGATTCGGACGGCGGTTTGTTCCGGCGTCTTGTCATCGAGGTCCACGTAGCCAGCGTCATAGAGCCCCTCGAGCTCGGCGTGCTCGAACCGGCAGAGCATGACGTCCTTGTCCTTGCGTTTCTTGAGCAGTGCGCGAATCGCCCTCCACTCGAGGCCCGGCCATTCCTTCTTGTCATAGTCCGGGCAAATAACGACGACGATCAGATCGGATTTATCGTGATAGAGTTTGGGCAAGTAGATGTCGAGATCGCCTCGAGCGAACTCGGCCTCGTGGTACTTATCGTAGAGAATCGCTTCCTCACCGAACCGACTTGCGAGAAGTGAGGCGACGCGGGCGACGAAGTTCCGCTTCTCGCCGGCAAACGAGAACGCGACACGGAAGCGTTTCGGTGAATCAGGCATGTGGGTGAACTCCCGCCGCTGGTCGCGACCTGATGTTGAAGATCCTACCCGCGTGAGCTTGTTCGGCAAAGCCCGCCGGGCTCGGCGACGGCCGCCGGAGGCTTCGGCTGCCGGTACGCCTTCAGTCCGGGTGCTCACGAACGGCGGGCAGGATGCCCGCCGCAGCCTGAATCCTGAAGCCTACGTCCGCCTGGGAGGCCGGATGGTGCCAGGGCTCACACACAGGCGAGACGCCTGTGCCACAGCGGGGTCAGGCGCCCCGTGCCACAGCGGGCTCAGGCGCGCGAGCGGACGAACAGAACCCCGAGCGTGAGCGAGCGGGTCCTACTTGAGGGCGTCGCCGCCCCAAGAACCCCGCGCTTACGCTTGGGGTTCTGATCGGGGCCGCCGAAAGTGTCACGGCTCCGACTTCTGTTGTTACCGCGAGCGTGAAATGCCGAGCGTGATGCGAAGCATCTTGGTTGGGATTCGGCAAGATTCCTCGCTGCGCTCGGAATGACGGTGCGGCGCTCGGAATGACCGTTGTTTCTCATTTCCCGCCGCTCAAGATCGATGCGCCGTGGCGATCAACGCCGCTTGGGGAAGAATGGGTCGATCGGCGCGCGGCCCGCGGACGACCAGCGCCGCCACCAAGGCTCGGCCAGCCCGGCCGGAAACTCGCGGCGCAGCTTCTTGATCCAGGCGGCGACGATGGGCGGGCGGCAGGCCGGCATGTCGATGCCGGTGGCGTCGCGGTGGTACTGCTCGGCCCCGCGCAGATGGAGCCAGCCGTTATCGCGCGCGGTCTCGCGGGCGCGCGTGCCGGGCCAGGGAAAGTAGGGGCGAACGTCGACGACGGAGGGCTTGAGCCGGCGGAGCAGGGCGGCGGTCTCGTCGAGCGAGACCTCGCTTTCGTACGGAGCCCCCAGGTAGAGGATCGCGCGCGTCGCGATGCCGGCTTCGTGCAGCCGCTCGAAGGCGCCCTCGATCTGCTCGCCGGACAAGTCCATGTCGAATATCTCGTTGCGGACGAAATTGCTGCCGCTGATGAGCTCGACGTCGGCGAGCTTGCAGCCGGCCTTGGCGAGTCGCGTGACGGCGGTGTCGTCGGCGGCATTGGCGCGGACGTGGCAGCGAAAGGGCAGCGTGCAACGGCGGGCGTATGCTTCGAGAAACGGTTCGAGCCAAGCCGGGTCGAGGGCGAAGGCGTGGTTCGTGAAGTACACGATCCGGACGTCGGCGTAGTTTTGGCGCAGTTGATCGATCTCGTCCAGGACATTGTCCGGCGATCGCCGCCGTGTCCAGGTGCCCTTCTCGTCGTAGATCGACTCGATCCAGTCGTTGATGCAATAGGCGCACTGCTGCGGGCAGCCGCGGCCGGTCGCGATCTCGATTTGCCCGGTGGCTTTGACGTAGTCGGCGTACCCGAACAGGTCGCGCTCCGGAAACGGCAGGGAATCGAGGTCTTCGACCAGCGCGGGCATATCGGGGCGGGCCAGGCCCTTTTCGTCGCGCAGCCATACGCCGAGCACGACTTGGCCCGCGGCCGGGTCCTTGATGCGTTCGAAGTAGGTGACCAGCGAGGCATCGGGCTCGCCGATGGCTACGGCCTGGACGCTGGGCAGGCTCAGGGCGGCGGCGGGTTCGACGGTGGCGTATTCGCCGCCGGCGACGATGGGCAGGAACTCGTGGTCGTGCAGGTGTTGCAGGGTTCGGCGTGCGAGGTCGGCGCAGACGGCGGAGATGTCGGCGTAGATGAGTTGCGGCAGGTGTTTGGCCAAGGCGGCCTTGATCTTGAGCACATCGAAGCTCGACAGGCCCAACAAGGCCAACTCGTGCCCGCGCTGCTTGAGCAGGGTCAGCAATGTGCCGAGCTGCGGCGCGAAGCGCGGGACGCGGCGATTGCGGACGTCGGGGAGCAACTGAAGGATCAGGATTCGCATCGCGGCTGGCAGCGCTCCGGGGCCGGGCGGCCGCGAGGGCCGCGAGTTCGGTCGAGCTGAGAAGGGCGTGGCATCGCAGTCGCTACTCGGAAAGGACCGGCTGCCAGAATGCCGCCGCGAGCGACGGCGGGAAGCGCCCGCCGCCGGAGGGGATCGTGGGTATCCGCACGGCGAATTCGGGCTGCCTGAGGCCTTCGGTCAGAAAGGCCGACGTTTCCGCGAGGATGCGGGCGCGTAACTCTTCCCAGGTCTCGATCCTGCTCGGTGTGAAGCGGATATTCATTGATCGTCTCCGCTCAGCTCTTTTCGTTTCGGCGCGGGTGCTGCGTCGCGGCGCGATAGGCCCAAATGGTCGCCACCAGCCCGACGCCCACCATCTGCACGGGCAGCGGCCGCGTCAGCGCCGACGAGGGAATGTTGCTCAATCCTTCGTGGGGCGGGGGCAGCGTGGGGCTGACGGCCGCCGCGATCGCGCCGATGACGCCGAGCAGGATCGGTGCGATCCAATACCACATGGGCCGCGCCAGGCCGACGAGGCGCACCGACAAACCCGTGCCGACCGCAAAGGCCGCGCCGGTCGCGAAGATGACCTGAAGGTGCCGGGTCCAGGCCGCGCGCGGTCCGGCGAGAATCATCAGTATCGGGGCAGCGATCGCCAGCGTCACGACGGTCGCGGTCAAACCTTTCCTTAGCCAGCCGGCCTCAGTCGGGTCGGCGAAGGTCTCGTGCAGGCAGCGGCGGCGGGCGTCGGCGTCGCGAGCCCGCGTGCCGAGGGCGGCCAATCCTCCGGCCAGCGCGGCCCCCGCTACGCACGCAAGCAGGAAAACATATTCGATGATGAGCGGCCAATAGGCGGCGGACGTGCCGCCCGCGGGCGTGACGGCCTCGTTCTTGAAGACCAGCCAGCGGTCCATCGTGCCGCCTTCGGTGGCCCAGATCGACAGCGCGAAGCCGACCAGCAGCAGCGCCGAACAGCCGTCGCGGCCGCCGGCCAGGCGTGTCGCCAGAAACGCCCCGATCCACAACAATAGGGCGGTTGCCGGGGCGGCGAGCCAGCCGGTCTGGGTGACGGCGATGATCACCGGACGCTCGGCGCCGCGTGCCAAAACGGTCTGGTCGATTACGAAGTGCAAGCCGGCCCAGAGCAGCGCGACTCCGGCGACGAATCGCACGCGGTGCGGCCACGTGACATGAATGGGCCCGGTGTCGGTTGCCGGTACGCTGCTCATGCGGCTAGGCTAGCACGGCGACGCCCGAGCGGTCAAACGGAATCGCCGGGCGGCGGCGTTCGGATGGTTGCAGCGCGTCGGCTGGGTTGCCGGGCGATTCACGCCTATGACAGATGAAAAACAAACCTCGGCTTGCGCCGCCTGGTCCGATGAGACCGGAGCGGCACTCGCGGCCCGGACGCACGAGAGGATCGACCTCGCCCAACCGTTCATCTGGCGGGCGCATCCGGCCCGCGAGCGGCCGCTCACCGCGATCGTGGCCGGCGTCTGTGTTTTCGCGCTGGCCCTATCCGTTTATGCGTTCAGCGGCACAACGGCTTGGGCGGTCGTTTCGGCCGTGGTCTTGTGCCTTTCGCTGAGCCGGTTCTTTTTCGCGACGCATTACGAGGCGGATGCCGACGCCATTACGATGCGGGCGTCGTTCGGCCGCCGGCGGCTGGTGTGGAGCGAGATCCGTCGGGCGGAGTTCGGGCGGCGGGGGGCGTGGCTTTCGCCGCTTGGCCGGCGGTCGTGGCGCGAGGCGCGGCGAGGCATTCACGTGCTCTTCGGGGCGCGGCGTGAGGAGGTCTTGGCCCAGTTGCGGGCACGTTTGCCGCGGGATTGTCTACCGAGTTCCGCCGCGCAATAGTTGCTCGTGCCGGCGGTGGGCGCCGCCTTCTTGCGGATCGGCGGAAATCGATTTCGCGGGGTGACAGGCGGCGGTGGTGCCGCTAGTATTTCGCGGTCGCGCCGGATTGGAAGAAAGCGCGCGCGAAGCTCGTGTCGAGACACGCCGGTCGCCGAGTCGCCGGGCCGTAAGGTGCCCGCGAAAGCCCGCCTGTGTTTTGGGGCGAGTGGCCGTGGCCCCGGACGAGCCCAACCGGAGGACGCTTTTGTTCGACCGTTTGAAGCACGCGTTTGCGGTGGAGCCTTCGGGCGCGACGGAGCCGACGGAGGACGAGCGCCAATTGGTCAATCGTCTCTGCCGGGCGATCGTGCGGCGCGGCCTGACGTCGCCGGCGCTGATCGCGCTGGAATGCAGCCGGCCGTTGAACTTCATTGGGAGCCAGTTCTTGCTGTTCGTGGCGCCGATCGCGGAGATTATCTTTCCGCGCGACAAGTACCGTACGTTGATCAGATTTCTCGAGCGGCGCGGAAGTATCGAATATACGTGTCAGCAGTTGGAGCGGATGTCGGGCGCGTTGGACGGATTGCCCGGTGAGGACGACGGCGGCCACAGGCAGAACGACGAGTGAGCCGACGCGGCGGCTCATGACCCTACGCGATCGAAAATCGTGCTGTGATCGAGGCTGAATGTGAGGCAGCGACTTCTCGGAAGCACCGCGGCACTGGCGTTCGTACTGGTTTGCGTACCAGTGGCGCATGCCCAACCCGGCGGTGGCGGAGTACGCCAGCCGTCCGCGCCGCCGAACTCGGCGGCGCGCATCGAGGACCCGCGTGATCTCGAGGAACTGCGAAGGTTGTACCTCGAGCTGGAAGATGGGGGCCGACTTTCGCAGACCCTTCGGAGTGTCGCGCGTTTCTTGGAGCGAACCAAGGCTGGGCAACCCTGGTGGTTGGAGACGATTCAGGATCGGCTTGAGCTGGTGGCTCACACGCATATCGAGGCCGAGCGGAGCGCTTATCGCAAAGAAGTGAAGGAACTCGTCAACGACGTCAAGAAACAGCTTCGGCTGGCGTTTCCGCCGGTCGCGGCCGTGGATATCCCGAACGACGACGGATCCAAGCTCTCGGTGTTTTGGCATGCGGTGCCAGGAGCCGAGAAATACAAGGTACGACGCCGAGACGTTTCGAAAGACAAACCCTGGCGCGACCCGGTGGAGGTTAAAGGCGAAAAAGACAGTTGGGACGACGACATGCTGATTCGGGCGGGGCGTCGATACCAGTATAGCGTCCACGCGGTCGATGCCGATGGGAACGAGACGCTCATCGGGGAGTCGGCCGCGGTGCAGGCCAAAGGCGATCTTTTTCACAAGCGTCGTTGGGGGCTGGCCGGGTTGGTCGTCCTGCTGTCCGGGACGGTCATCTTATTCATTCAACTGGCCAAGCGCGGATTCGATCTCAAGATTCGCAAGATTGCGGGGCTCGAGGCGGTGGACGAAGCGGTCGGCCGCGCGACCGAGATGGGCCGGCCGATCATGTTCATCCCGGGCATTCAGGATATGAACGACATCCAAACCATCGCCGGTCTCACGATTTTGGGGCACGTGGCCCGTACGGCGGCCGAACACGGTGCTCAGATCATGGTGCCGACCTGCCGTTCCCTGGTAATGACCGCGGCCCAAGAGACGGTTTCCGCCAGTTGTCTGGACGTGGGGCGACCCGACGCCTACGACGAAAAAAAGATCTACTATACGACCGACGAGCAGTTCGGGTACGTCGCGGCCGTGACCGGCGCGATGGTCCGCGAGAAGCCGGCAGCCTGTTTCTATATGGGTGCGTTCTATGCCGAGTCGCTGATTCTGGCCGAGACGGCCAATGTTACCGGCGCCATTCAGATCGCCGGGACGGCGATGCCCGCGCAATTGCCGTTCTTCGTGGCGGCGTGCGACTACACGCTGATCGGCGAGGAGTTCTTCGCCGCTTCGGCCTATCTCTCGGGCGAGCCGCAACAGCTCGGCAGCCTCAAGGGCCAGGACCTGGGCAAGATCATCGCGCTCGTGCTCATTTTCATCGGCGTGCTGCTGACTACGCTCATTACGGTCATGGAGTGGCAATACTCCTTTGCCGGCGACGCGCTGGACTTCATCCGCAACGGAATTCTGAACACGAGAGGTTGAGCCCGGTGCGGGAGACGCAAGCATGAAACGAACGGTGCCGCTGTTCATCACGGCTTGCGTGGGGTTCGTGTTGATCATCGCCTACTTTGTCCCCGCCGTCGGCAACGTGACGGATCTGGCCTTGATCCATTTCGATATTCTGGCGGCGATCGCGTTCATCCTCGGCGGCGGCAACCTGCTGCGCACGCACGGGGAGAAAATCTACAAGCAGCAGAGCGGCTGGGGCTACAGTCTCATCGCGCTGGGGTGCTTTCTGCTCATGCTGACGGTCGGCCTCGGCAAGATCGGCGTGAGCCCGGCATTCAACCAGGGGTCGTGGACCGGCCTGATGCAGAATGGCGAATCGGTAAGTCTGGTGCAGCTTAACAAGATCGCGGCCACTTATGAGCTCAGCGTCACGATCCGCCGGGCCGAGGCGAACTCAAAGCTGGATTTGTCGGTCGCGGGCACCCGCCGGGCCTCGATCGATATCGACGAGAAGGGCCGGGCCGTTTTCAAGGCCGATTTTGACGCCGACGAGCCGCAAAAAAACGCGGACAACAGTTGGTTGGCCGAGGTAGCGCACGGAGCGGCCGTAACCGTTGGTTCGATGAGCGGCCAACTCGCGCCTTTCGGGCGCGTAACGGGCGAGTTCAACGCCAACGGAAGCTGGTTTTGGTGGCTTTATGAATACGGATTTCAACCGCTCCAGCAGACCACCTTCGCGATGTTGGCTTTCTATGTCGCATCGGCCGCGTTTCGCGCTTTTCGGGCCAAGAATACTGAGTCGATCCTCCTGCTGGGGACGGCCTTTGTAATCCTGCTCGGCCGCACATACGCCGGTACGTATTTGACGCAGTGGGCGGCCGACCCCCTGGTCCCTCCGGCCCCGGATGATTTATGGGGGCGGTTTCTCTCCTTTTTCTACATGCCGAATCTCACGGAATGGATCATGAACGTGTTCAACAAGGCCGGCAACCGGGCGATCATGATCGGGATCGCGCTGGGCGTGGCCTCGACGTCGCTCAAGGTCCTGTTGGGCATCGATCGCTCGTACCTCGGTTCGGACAAGGGGTAGCGCGTGGCGCAGGTGGTCAAATTCCTGTCGACGCTGGATCGACGCTGGATTTTCCTGCTGATGGGCATCGCGGTCATGGTGCCGATTCTGCTGCGCGTGCAATTCCCGGAGGAACCCGGCTCGCTGACCACGACCGTTTTTGAGGAGATCGAGAAGCTCGAGCCGGGGTCGAAGATCCTGCTGGCGTTCGACTACGACCCGGGCAGCAAACCGGAGCTCGAGCCGATGGCCCGCTCCTTCGCCTGGCACTGCGCCAAGCGCGGGCACAAGCTCTACTTCATCGCGCTCTGGCCGCTCGGCGCGCAAATGATCAGCGACACGATCGACTCGATCATCAAGAAGCACTACCCGGACTACGAATACGGCGTCGATTACGTCAACCTCGGATTCAAGCCGGGCAACGAAGGCGTCATCAAAGTCGTGGCCTCCAATTTGCCCGAGTTGTATACCACCGACCACGGCGGCATCAGTCTGAGCAAGCTCCCGATGACGCAAGATCTCAAGACCATTGCGGACATGGATCTGATGATCAACGTCAGCGCCGGTTACCCCGGCACGAAGGAATGGATTCAATACGCCGCCACGCCGTTGAAGCTCACGGTTGTTGCCGGCTGCACAGGCGTGCAGGCCCCACTACTGTTCCCTTACATACCCGACCAGTTGAAAGGTCTGCTGGCCGCGATCAAAGGTGCGGCCGAGTACGAGGAGATTCTCG
>JACZRH010000062.1 GCA_022574815.1 Planctomycetota bacterium
TCAGCAATCCGGCACCGCTGACCGTGCAAGACTCCTTTACCTGGTTCGGCGACAGCGACGGCGACGGATTCGGCGATTCCAGCGACACGATCCAGGACTGTCAACAACCTGACGGGTATGTGCTCCAGGGCGGTGACTGCGATGACCAGGACGCCGCCGTCTACCCGGGCTCGCCCGAGCTCTGTGACGGCAAGGACAACAATTGCAACGGCCAAACCGACGAGGGTTTCGCCCCGTCCAGGTGGTACCGCGACGCCGACGGAGACGGCCACGGCACTCCCGATCTGTCGCTCACGGCGTGCGTGCAGCCCACCGGGTTTGTACCCAGCAATGACGATTGCAACGACCGCGATGCGACGGTCTTTCCCGGAGCGCCGGAACTGTGTGACGGAGTGGACAACAACTGCGACGGCCAGGCCGATGAGGCGGCCCCGATCTGGTATCGCGACAGCGACGGCGACGGCCTGGGCGATCCGCAGGTGTTCGAGCAAGACTGCGAGCAGCCGCCGGGCTACGTTGGGAACGCGGACGACCCGGACGATTCGGCCGGCCCGGACGATTCGGCCGGCCCGGACGACACCCCGGCGGCCCGCGTGCCGCCCCCGAGCGCGGCCCCCGTGGGCGGCGCGCCGGCCTGCGCCGCCCCGCTGGTGGCGGTCAGCCTGATCGGCCTGTTGGGCGCGCGTAGACGTCGGTCTGCGAAGTAGCCCGGGCTCGGCACGGCGTCGCGCAGCAGTCCGCCGCTAAACTCGTGTAGAGTGGGCTCCGTTCCGGACGCGACCGCGAAAAAGCCGCGATTCCCCGATCTCGTCCGGTGCGGGGCCAGGAATGCCCGGCCCGCCGGCGTCGCGACGGTTTCTCCCGTTTATTGACGGTGTCTAAATTCTGGCTAACCCTTCCCTTCCTTACCCAAAACCCAGGGGGGAAATGCAATGCTTGTTCGGCCTATTCCGTTTTCCGCCGTCTGCCGGACCCGGTCAAACACACGGAATTCGCGCGTAAGATCGGAGCGCCGAACCGCCAAGATCCTCAAGAAGAAGTTCCGTACACCAGGACGCCTGACGACCTCAGGAGGAATTGTCATGGTCCGCACTGCCTTTCAGTCTGCCGACGTCTGCCCGCTCCGAGCAAGCGAATTTCCGTCAATCACCTGCTGGCGGCGGCGGCCAGTAGGCCGTTGAATACAAGAACGATGCTCGTCCGCGAATCGAGCAACCCATCCTCGTACTTGGCGCGCGTGCGAAGTGTCTCAAGATCCTTCGGCGAATAGTCCTTTGCATTCGTGCGCGTGGCTTTCTCCGTTTCCCGTGGGACTGTGACGCCCCTTCAGCACCTCAGCCAGCCGATGGTCGGCGTAGCCGATGCGATGCCGAGCGCGTTCCGCCTTCGCGAGTCTGCGCCGACTCAAGTCGGCGGCTCTTCGGGAGCGTGGGTCTGGCACGCGAGCACGGACGAGTTCAATACTTAGCCCGCGCCCGGACCCTGCCGACAAGCTGGTCCGCCAGGCGGGTCGGCTCCGGAAGTCGATACTGGGTCGTGGCGGCCAGCGTCAGGCGCTTCGCCGAAGCATGATCGCACAAATGCCCCGGACTCACGAACACCGGCTTCACGTCATCCCGCGTGCGCAACACGATGCCGACCTGATCACCTTTCAGCATCAACCGCGTCGAGCAGCCTTTGGACGGCGCTGGATGGTCGGCCGTGCCGCACAGCCGCGATTTGGCGCAGCCGATGGTGGGGACTCCCAACCATAACCCGAGATGGCACGCCAGCCCGAAACGGCGCGGGTGTGCCAGACCGTGGGCGTCGCACATGAACGCGTCGGGTGTCGCGTTCAGCTTGCGAACCGCCGCCAGAACGCCGGGCAGCTCGCGGAAGCTGAGCAGGCCGGGAATGTAAGGAAACCGGCAAGGAGCAAGCGCGGTTCGGGTTTCAACCGGCCGGCGCGCGACGAGATCGTACACGACCACTGCGGCGATGACGTGCTCGCCGTCTTTCGAGAACGCCGCGTCAACGCCCGCGATCGTTCGAACCGCGCGCGGCACACGCACGAGCCGCACGCGCGGGGCGAGTTGTTTCTGGAGCGCGATGGCCGCTTGGCTCGTGCGCGGCCAGCGGTGCAGCGTGTCGAATCTCATGAAGGTCGCCGGGTTTCACGGGCTGGGTCGGCGGCGTTTGCAAGTGGCCGCCCGACGAATTCACGCACTACGCCCACGGCCGAGATCGCCAGGAACAATCGAGCCGCGTCAGGCGACGGCGATGCCGGAGCACAGCTCGCGAAAAACGCCGATAGCAAAGTCGATTTGTTCGCGGTTCACGTCCATGTGCGTGACGGCCCGAATCTGGCTCGGTCCGGTGTCGAAAACCGCGACGCCGCGCGCCCCCAGACGCTCGGCCAGCTCCGCCGACGTCCCGAGCCGCTCGTCGACGTCGAAGATAATGATATTGGTTTGCACGTCGCAGGGGTCAAGCCCGATTCCCGGCAGCTCGGCGAGCGCTTCAGCCAGATGGCGCGCGTTGGCATGGTCCTTGACCAGGCGCTCGAGGTTGTGGTCGATCGCGTACAACGCCCCCGCGGCCAGAATCCCCGCCTGCCGCATCCCCCCGCCAAACATCTTGCGGAAGCGATGTGCGCGACGGATGAACGCGCCGCTGCCTGCGACGATCGACCCGACCGGCGCGCCGAGCCCCTTCGAGAAACAAGTCGAGACCGAGTCGACGTGCCGGGTGTAGTCCGTCGGCTTGACGCCTTCGGCCGCGCAGGCGTTCATCAAGCGGGCCCCGTCCAGATGCAGGTGCAACCCGCGCCGCCGCGCGACCTCGCCGATGGCCGCGACGGTCTCGACCGGCCAGACGCTGCCGCCGCCGCGATTGTTCGTGTTTTCAACGATGACGACGCGCGAATGGGCGAAGTGCGAGTCGTTCGGGCGAATGGCCGCCTCGACGTCACCCGCCGTAAAGATCCCCCGCTGTCCGTGCAGCAATGCCAGACTGCACCCGCACAGCGCGGAAGGCCCGGCGGCCTCGTAATTGTAGCTGTGCGTGTGGATGTCGCAGATGATTTCGTCGCCCGGCTCGGTCACCGAGCGGATCGAGACTTGGTTGGCCATGCTCCCGGAAGGGACGAACAGCGACGCCTCCTTGCCGAGCAACTCGGCCATTCGCTCCTGAAGCCGAATCACCGTCGGGTCGTCGCCGAGCACGTCGTCGCCGACCTCAGCGCCGGCGATCGCTGCGCGCATCGCCGGCGACGGGCGCGTCACCGTGTCGCTGCGCAGATCAGCGATAATCTTCATATCGGGCTCTCCAGCGGCGGGCGACGATCTGCACATGCTTGCGGACGCGCTGAATCTCCTCGTTCTTGATACGTTCGTTCTTTCCGTTCCAAAAGCCGAGCGGCTTGGGCCGTTTGATCCTCGTGATCTTCGTCACCGCCTGATATATGGGAACGAACAGATCCGCGTTTTCGAGGTCGAGTTGGTCGAGCATGTACTCGGCGCCGAGCGGGGTACACTTGGCCAGCGTCTTGATCGCGTCCGCGTCGTTTTCCGCGGCAAGACCGACCAATGCGTCGACCGCCGGCCGCGTGGACAATTGCGCCAGGATGTTCAGGCAGCCCTTTCGCACCGACGCGTCGAGCTTGGGCCGCTCGAGCAAGGTGACGATGGTCTTGTCGGCGTCGAGGATCGTGAATTCGCTGATCCACTTCAGCCCGGTCTTGAGGTCGGCCAGCGAAGTCTTGGGGTCCACGAGCTTGGGCTGAATCTGCTCGCTGAACAACTTTCGGCGATACGCTCGAAACACCAGGCTCATTTTCTGGGCGAGCGACTGTGCGTTCGACACGCCCGTCGGACCGATCAGGTCGATCTTTTCACCGCTGGGCGAAACAAAGACGATCGTCAGGTTCGTACTGCGCGGCAGGCCCCAGTCCTTGATCAGCCCGGGATTCTGACTGCGCGACAACCGCACCGGAACGAAGCGCTTCGACAGGTTCACAACCCGTCGGTCGGCGAAGGCCCGCCGCTGGTCGCGCTCGACGTCGTCGTCGCGGCGACTCTTCGAGCTGAGCACCCAGAACATCAGTGGGCGTTTAACTTTCTTGGCCTGTGCGATGCCCTTGCTCACGTTATTGCCCCAGCGGATGCCCTGCTGCGCGCCGGCCGGGACCGCCGCGAGCGTGAGCAGCACCAGCGCCGCGATCGCGAAACGTGGTACGGACATGGTGATCTCCTTTTCGACCGCCGAACGCGGTTTCATAATCCCCCCCATTGTAGGCCACCAGCCGCGGAAACGCGCGTGGCCGGACCCCGTCCGCTTCGTTTCGGTTTGCACTGCCGAAGGAGGGAATCGAACCCTCACTCCCTTGCGGGAACGGGATTTTGAATCCCGCGCGTCTGCCAATTCCGCCACTTCGGCGCCCGTCGGCGACGGATAATATGACCATTACGACAACGCCGCGTGCGCCGTCCGCGCGCGGTTCGCGTGCCGATTCCGACCGCTAAGCCGATGCTAATCCCATAGTCCGGCGGCGTAAAGCACGGCCGTGCGCGTGAAACGGCGCTTAACAATCCGGTGCAGAACCCCGTTTCTCGTGCCGTTCATACTGCGTAGCGTGGGACGACTGGATTCGTTCGGTCGACGCCAAACGTCGTCAGAAGGCGGGAAAGCACGCGCCAGGCGCGCTGCGGGGCTTCCCGGACCCGCAAAACGCGCGCGGCACACGCCCGGCGGGCGTCCGCCCAGCCTTGGGGCGTCCCAAAGCCGATCCGCTTGCGCAGGACCAGCCCCAGTTTGAACGCCGCCGTGTGGATCAGCGGGAAAAGGTTTCAGGAAGAATTGTCCAGGTCCAAGAAAATCTTCCTGACACCTTTTCTTTTCCTTTTCTTTTCTTCTTCCACAGGCCCCTCCTAGTGCCGCTACGGTTGTTCGATGGCCTGTTCGATCAGTTGGCGCAGCTCGCGCAACTCACCTTCGAGGCGAGAAACCCTCTCCAGGATCACACGCATCCGGCCGCGCGAATCGGTCGGCAGCGGCTCTTTGTTGGGCAGGTCGAACGTCGCCCGGACCGGCCGATGGTCGCTGGTCGTTTCGTCGTCGGGGCAATCCCCAGGAACGACGACGATCTCCGAGACGCCGGCCCAACCCTGCGCGGCACCCGCGACGAATACGAAGTCGAGCACGCTGTTGTACGTCGTCGAGCACTGTGATTTCACGAGCGGCGCCGGCGGGCGCACCCACGCGAACTCCCCGGCCCCGATCAGCGCGTCAAAACCCTCGTCATGGTCCGTCTCCCCGTCTTCCACCCTCCAATCAAAGTTGTAGTCACCCACGGCGATGACCGGCAACGATTGGTTGCGCGCCCATTCGTTGAGCAGTCGTGCCTGGAGGTGGCGCTGGGACGCGCGGCTGCGGTACAGGTGATTCACCATGAAGTAAAACTCCTGTTCGGACACCCGGTCCCGCAGACGCACGACGAGCGGCGCCCGGACCCGTCCGCCCACGTTGATGTGCGTGAGTTCGAAGTGCTCCAGCGCTTCGAAGCGATGTCGATCGTACAAGATCGCCAGCCGATCTGCACGGCCGGTCGCTCCGAGGATGTACGCGAAATCGACGCCCGAATCCTCACCCTCTTCGGCCGCCTCTGCGAACGCCCGTGCCCAACTTTCGTCTTGTACCTCGGAAAGCCCCCAGATGTCGCACCCCTGAGCAGCGGCGATGCGTGGTGCGACCCCTGAAACCGCAGCGCCGCCGGACTGCACATTGTAGCCGCAAACCGTCAGCTCCTCGGCCGGCGCCGGTTCCACTACCGTGCAAAACGCGACCACAACGCCCACATTGCGCAACCGCATTATCCACTCACCAACCATGACAGCACTCCCTTCGTTGTCGCGTGGCCGCATGACGACGGCGCGCCCACGGCGCCGCCGCCGGCCAACGCATCGATTTTACCCCTTCACTCATCCGATAGCCAGAAAAGCCAGAAAAGGTGTCAGCCAGAAAAGGTGTCAGGAAGAATTCTTTGATATCATCAGCGGCCTCGGCAGGCTTAACCAAAATCGTCCTGCCCCCTGACACCTTCTTGTCTCGGCATGCTTGACCAAAAATCATCCTGACACGTTTTTGTCTTGTCTGGCACGTTTTTGTCTTGTTGTCCTTCGCGACCTGCCAGCAGTCGCGAAGGCCGCGTGTTCCGACGTTCTATAGTCGGCCAGGGGCGGCCGACGCTGCTCTTGCAACGGACTGCTAGCCGAAGCGGCCGCGTTCGCGCGGGGCGGAACCGGGTGAGAACAAGGGGCTTTGAAGTTCCTTGATGTAACCGAGCTGCTGGAAGTGCTGCAGGGCCTGCTCGCTGGTCGCGAAAACCCGCGTGGCGGTCTGTGTGATGAAGGGCGACGGCTCGGCCTTCGGCTCCCAGACCACGAAAACCTCCTTGGTCGCCTCGTAGGCGTGCTGCAGCTCGCGCTCGACGCCGGACGAGAGCGCGGGTTTTCCGTCGGGCAGCATCGGGATGTAGCTGACGATCATGTCGGACTGGTCGACGAGCTTGAAGTCGCGGGCGTAGATCTGCGCGTCGATGTCGCTGGCCACGCCGCTGATTTCGGCGACGTCGAATTCCACGTCGTGGCCGTTGACCTGGACGGTTATTTTCGTTTCGCCGCGCTGCGTCGCGGCTGCGGCCGCGAAGAGCAGGCGTTTCTCATCGAGGTCGCCGGGGTCGAAGGTGATGAAATGCTCGGCGATCGCGGCGCGAAAGGCGTCGATTCTGGCGAGCGTATCGGGCAGATCCATGACGTGCGTCATCGGAAAGGAGGTGTAGACCTTCCGCGTTTCGGGCCTGAAGATCAGCCGGTAGAGCGACTCCAGCGTCTCGTCTTCGATGCCGCGGACCATGACGTAGAAGCACCCGTGCCCGCGAATCGCGTTGGCCAGGATTTCCGTCGCGAGGATCTCCTCCTCGCGCCAGACGAGAATGTCCTTCAGCGTATGCTCGAGGTCGTGTTCGCGCGCCAATTCTTCGTGAATGGCATCGACGTTGGCCACGAGCGTGATATACAGGTCGGCATCCAGGGCCGTCATGTGATCGTGATCAAAGGCCGGGAACAACCCGTGCTTCCAACGAAAGGCGGCGTGGGTGTTGACGATCAGCGTTTCGTGCCGGTCGACGTCCGCCAGAATGTCCTTGAAGACGGCCCGCCGCAGCAGATTCAGCCGTGCGAGCGGGAGGTCGAGGATGCGCCTGGGACGGACGTCGGGGGCTTCGGCGTACATGCGGTCCCCGACGTGGTACGTTTCGACGTGCTTGCCGCGGGTCTCGGCGAGCGCCGCGACCTTGTTCAGGAACGCCTTTTTGTCGACGCCCACCTGACCGGTCACGACGACGCGGCGGCCTGAGCCGCGCTGCGGACGAAATAAGGGGGCAGCAGGAGAATCGTCGGGCATACTCATCGTCCTCAGTAAGAAGCGGTGGGGGCGTAGAGCCGAGCCCACCTCAGCTCGCTATTATGCGGTCACGGTCGTGGTGTGACAACGCGAATCGCTCGCGGTGCGCGCCGCGGGGGCATCCGACGGCCGCCGAATTCGCGGGGGGGGCCTCGGTCGCGGTCATGGGCCGCGGCGAGTAGGGGCGCTATCGAATTCGATTGGAACGCCTGGAAGGCTTTCGCAAGCCTCGGCGGCGGTAGGCCAAGAGCAGCCCGCTCGCCAGAAGCGCCGCGCTGGCCGGTTCCGGAACCCGCGTGTCGAGATAATCCGTGAGTGTCCGCAGCGTGATGTCGGTGGCCTGGATCGCCGGACCCAGGTCCATCGGAAAGGAAACGTGTACGTGCCCGGCGGCGATGTTCCATGCCGGGTCGGTAGGGTCCGCGTGCAAGTCGTGATACCAGGTTCCGTGATACGCGATGAACTCGGACACAAAACGGCCACCGAACCCGCGCTGGTCGATGAACGCGTCCACACCGATCCCGGCGGCGTTGATGTTGTCGCGAATGTCCTCCATGGGCAAAGACGAAAAGCGGATCGTACCGGCCGGCACGCTTGCATCAGGCGGCGACGGCGTCGGCTGGAAGGGCGCTTCGAAGTCGTCGATCCAAGTCGAGAGGTTGCGTTGTCGCCACTCGATTTCCCACCTGGGTTGGATGGACCGGCTTCCGCGGCTGAAGGTGATGATCGCGAGCGGGTCGATTTCGTCGGTGAGTCGCCAGAAGTCCTCGGACGTATCCTGGTAATCGACCTCGAGATCGCCGACGCCTCGGCCGAGGCCCTTGGGAAACTCGGGGAAGAACGCATAGACGTCGTACCCGCGGCCCTCCCAGTCTCTGCCGATCCAGCCGGCCGGGTTTTGCACGGAATTGTTGCTGAATCGCCGGATCATCTCGTTGGTCTGGGGCCAGTACCCGGTCAGCATGATGTTGCGTGTAAAGTCCGCGTGCGCGACGAAGGGTGCCAGCCCGCTCCAGATGATGGCGGCCTTGATGAACCGAGAGAATCGCATCCGCCCACACTCCTTATTGTACGGAACAGAAAAGGATGCCGTGCCCGAAGGCAATCCTATCGGATCATAGGCATGGTCTGCGTCCGTTGGCTATTCGGTTTCGGATTGCGGCGTTGTCGCTTGAATCGATGGACGAAACAGATCCCTCGATCCAGTGGGTCGCTTGACTGAACTCGCGCTGCCCCGGCATTCGGTTTGTGTGCAAGCTCTTGTGCGGGCCGGGTTTGCCGCAGGTGATCGCTCGGCCGGCACGCTCAAGCAGATCTCGCAGACCGGCCCGGCCGATCGGCGACTTTGCCGCAGCAGCGCGAAGAACGGCCGGCCCCGTCGGCGTTTCGCCCCGTGGGCAGCGCTGGCACGCTCCTTGCTCGCGGCGTCGCAATCGTTACGCTACTGCGCTCCGCCATCCGCGAGCCAATGCGGCGTGTTTCGGTCGCTTATTTCGAATTGCGAGGATCCTATGGCGCGGTCACTGTTTCGGTTGGGTCTGGTCCTGTGTTTGTCCGCGACGAGTTGTGCCGAGCCGCAACCGCCGCCGGTTGGATCGCGTCGCCCGCGGCGGCCCCGGCCACGCCCGGTGGTGGTGCAGCCGGCGCGCCCGGCGCCGACGTCTGCGGTACCGATGCCCGCGGGGCCGATCGCGGCGCCGGCGCAGTGGCCCGCCGGGTATCACACCTTTACGCAGTTGAGCGCCGCGCTGCACGAGCTGGCGGACGGCGCGGCGGACGCGACGAAGTTCGAGTCGATCGCGACGACCGCCGGCGGCCGCGAGCTCTGGACGCTTCAGATCGCCGCCCCCGGCGACATCCCACCCGAGAATCGACAAGCCATCCTGATCGTGGGCGGCAGCGACGCCGACCATCCGGCCGGCAGCGTGATCGCGGTCAATGTGGCGCGGCTCTTGGTGGAAGCACTCGCCACGGAGCCCGACGGCGAGGTCGCGGCCCTGCTCGCGCGGCGTACGGTCTACGTCGTTCCCCGCCTGAACCCCGATGGAATCGAGAGTTTTTTCGAAACGATCAAGCGCGGGGCTCGCGAGAACGCCAAGCCGATCGACAACGACCGCGACGGCGTGGTCAACGAGGACGGGCCGAACGATCTCAACGGCGACAGTCGCATCACCGTCATGCGCGTCCGCGACCCGGACGGGCCGTGGATGGTCGATCCCGACGAACCGCGGCTCATGAAGAAAGCCGACCGTGCGAAGGGCGAGCGCGGCGTCTATAAACTCATGACCGAAGGCCTCGACGACGACGGCGACGGCCAAATCAACGAGGACGGGCCGGGCGGAGTCGACGTCGACCGCAATTGGCCGCACTTGTTCGAGTCCGGCGTCAAGGAAGCCGGGATTCACCAGCTCAGCGAGCCGGAAACGCGCGCCCTGGCCGATTTCATTCTCGCGCGGCCCAATATCGTCGCGGCGATCGTCTACGGCCGGCACGACAACATTGTTAAGGTCCCGAAGGGCAAGCAGCGCGGCCCGGCCGGCCGGGCGTACCGCGACCTGCACCCCGATGACGTGAAGCTGTACGAACACCTCAGCAAGAAGTACCGGAAGACGACCGGGCTCGAGGAGTCGCCCGGCGGCGAAGCGGACGGGGCTTTCTATTCGTGGAGCTACGCCCAGCGCGGCATTCTGACCCTCGCGACCAGCCCCTGGTGGCCGCTCGAAAAGGAAGAGAAGAAGAAGCCGACCACGCAGCCGGCGTCCGGGCCGGCGGGCGAAGATCCGGACGAGCCGAAGTCCGACGAGGACGCCGTGCCTGATGATGCGCCAAGCGTCGACTCCGAGGAGCAGCGGCCGCCGGACCGCGACGAAATCCGGGCACGATTTCAGGAGCGTTTCGGGAATCGCCAGCCGACACAAGAGGAAGCCCGGGCCTTCTTCCGAAGCATGTCTGGCGGAACCGCACAGGTTCGCGTCCAACGCGGCGGCGGACCGGCGGGTGCGTCCCAACGCGGGCGCGGCGGACGAGGCGGGCGCGGCGGCCAGCGGCAACGTGGTCGGCCGGGCGCTCCCGGCGATGCCGGCGCGCCGTCCGACAAACCCGACAAGGACCCGTTGGCCGGGCATGTCGAGGCGAGCAAAGTCAACAAGCGCTGGCTCAAGTACAGTGATGAGAAACGCGAGGGCAGTGGATTCGTCGAGTGGACTGAGTTCGACCATCCGACGCTCGGCAAGGTCGAGATCGGCGGCTTCGCACCCTACTTCAAGACGACGCCGCCCGCCGACAAGATCGACCCTATCGCCGAAAAGCAAGTCGCCTTTCTGGTCGAGCTCTCCGAGCTGTTCGCGGCGCCGCGCTTCGCGAAGCCGGAAGTGAAGGATGTCGGCGGCGGCGTCTGGCGCATCAAGCTCGGCCTGACCAACGACGGCTACTTGCCCACGCACCCCGCGATCGCGCGGCACCTCCGCATGCCCGGCTTTGCCGTTCGCCCCCAAGTCGAAGCCGATCGGCTCATTGGCGGCCGGCCGCAGGTCAGCGCCGCCAACCTCGAAGGCAGCGGGGGCAGCGTCTCCTGGCAATGGCTCATCCGTGGCCAAGCCGGCGAATCGGTCGAGTTTCGGGCGTTCAATCGTGTCTACGGCGAAATCAAGACCAGCGTCGTCCTGCGGGAGACCCCGCCGGGCGGGGAGGGTGAATAAATGTTGTCTATCCTGAACAATGCTCTCGGCTCATCGGCCGCGCTACGAATCGCATTCGCGGCGCTTATGGGGGTATTCACCAGTGTCGCCGCGGGGCAGGTGGACTATCAGCACCCCAGCAAAGTCCAGCTCGCCTTCAACAAACTGTACAACTACGATGAAGTCATTCGCATCTGCGAGCAAATGGTCGCGGCTTATCCCGAAATGCTCTCGCTGGAGACCATCGGCCAGAGCAGCGAAGGCCGCAAGATGCTCGCGCTCACGCTCAACATCCAAAAGACCGGCCCCCACGACAGCAAGCCGGCCCTGTATATTGACGCCAACATCCATGGCAACGAGGTCCAGGGCACCGAAGTTGTCTTGTATACGATCTGGTATCTCACCAAGAGCTACGGCAAGGTCGAACACCTCACTAGGCTGATGGACCGCGTTTCCTTCTACTTTGTCCCCATGGTCAATCCCGACGGCCGTGCCTACTGGTTCGACCAGCCCAACACCGCCAGCTCCTCACGCAGCGGCAAGAAACCGACCGACAACGACGGCGACGGGCTCTACGACGAAGACCCGCCTAACGACCTCGACGGCGACGGATACATCCTGCGCATGCGCCGCGAAGACCCCAACGGCAACATGCGCGAGTCCGCCGAGGATTACCGGCTGATGGTCCGCGTCGACCGGCAAACCAAGGGCGACTTCAAACGCTACACCATGCTCGGCTCGGAGGGCATCGACGACGACGGCGACGGCCGCGTCAACGAGGACGGGCCCGGCGGATACGACCTGAACCGCAACTGGCCCGCCGACTGGCAGCCGAACTACATCCAGCGGGGCTCCGGTGACTACCCCTTCAGCCATCCGGAGACCCACAGCATCGGCAAGTTCATCCTGGCCCGGCCCAACATCGCCGCCGCCCAGTCCTATCACAACTCCGGCGGGATGATCCTGCGCGGGCCGGGCGCCGAATACGTCACCTATCCCGGCAGGGACACGCGCGTGTACGACAAGATCGCGAAGCGCGGCGAGAAGCTGTTGCCGTTCTATCGCTATCTGGTCATCTGGTCCGGGCTCTACACCGTCCACGGCGGCACGGTGAACTGGACCTCCGAGGATCTGGGGATCATCAGCTTCACGAACGAGCTGTGGAGCGGAAAGCAATACTACAACCGCGACGAGCGTGCCAGCCAGAAGGAACGGCTCGAGTTCAGCGATTTCGTGCTCTTCGGGCAGACCTACGTTCCGTGGAAGAAGTTCAACCACCCGGTTTACGGGGAGATCGAGCTGGGCGGCTGGCGAAAGATGACGGGCCGCGTCCCGCCCGCGTTCGCGATCGAAGAGATGTGCCACCGCAACTTCGCGTTTACGATGTACCACGCCGACCAGATGCCGCTGGTCGAGCTGCGCGACTCGGAGGTGAAGTCGCTGGGCGGCAACGTGTGGCGCGTCCGCGTCGATGCCCACAACCTGCGGACCATTCCGACGACGACCGGGCAGGCGGCCAAGCGCAAGTACGGCCCGCGCGATTTTCTCGAGATCAGCGGTCCTAGCCTCGAGGTCGTCGCCGGCGGAACGCTCGCCAATCGTTTCACCGCGCCGTTCGAGTTCGTCGAGCAGAACCCGCACAAGCTCTGGCTCGACACCGGCCTGCGCGGTGACGGCCACCAGATCTTTCAGTGGATCGTCGAGGGCAGCGGGCAAGCCACCGTGCGTTTTTCGAGTGCGCGGGCCATCAACGTGTCGACAGCGTTCGCGCTTCGGCCGGAATGACATCGGTCGGCGTTTCCCGCTCCGGGTAGCGACCGTAGCTCGCCGGTGGTTCCCTTTCCGCGCCGCGCGTGTTCGACCGTGCGGGGAGCCGCGTCGGCGCGGGCCGGCCGATTCGCTATCATGCTCGTTATTCTCGAACGGATCGCCGCTCTTCGCCGGGCCGCTCGGGTGAAAGGATCATCCTGGAGCGACATGGGACCCGTCGATGATCGACCCCCAGAAACCGGATTTCGCGAACACGCCGGTCGCGGCCGGCCGGCCGGGGTTCGACTACGCGCCGGCGAGCGCCGACCCGCGGCCCTACGCCACGATCGTCACGCCTTTTTTCAACACCGGCGCGGTCTTCCACGAGAGCGCTCGATCGGTATTCCGGCAATCGTTTCAGCAGTGGGAATGGTTGATCGTCAATGACGGATCGACGGACCCGGCCGCGCTCGCGGTGCTCGAGGACTACCGCAAACGAGACCCGCGCGTCCGGGTGATCGATCATGCCGACAACAAGGGACCCAGTGCCGCGCGAAACACCGGCTACCGCGCCGCGCGAACCGATTACGTGCTGCAGCTCGACAGCGACGACCTGCTCGAGCCGACCGCGCTCGAAAAGAGCATCTGGTTCCTCGAATCGCACCCCGAGTTCGCGTTCACCAAGGGCCGTAGCGTCGGCTTTGGCGCGCAGGAATACCTCTGGCCGCGCGGCTTCGACGATCGCGACGCGTTTCTCAATGAGAATCTCGCCACCTCGACGGCTACGATTCGCCGGGCGGTTCACACGCAGGCCGGCGGCTTCGACGAGTCCATCCGCCTGGGGATGGAAGACTGGGACTTCTGGCTGCGCTGTGCGAACGTCGGCTGCTGGGGCGCCGACATACCGGAGTACCTCGACTGGTACCGCCGCCGCGACAATCGCGATCGCAACTGGTCGTTCGCCGCCGATGCCGGCCAATTGAACGAGTTTCGCGCAGAGTTGCGGCGGCGCTATCGGGGATTGTACCAGGGTAGTTTTCCGGACATTCGGCGTGAAGACGATGAGCCCTACGATGCGATTCGCACGGATCTGCCGTTCGAGAATCCGCTGGCCAAACATAAGCCGCGGACCCTGCTGGTGCTTCCCTGGCTGACGGTCGGCGGCGCCGACAAGTTCAACCGCGACCTGACGGCGCAGCTCATCGGGCGCGGCTGGGAGGTCACGATCGCAACCACGCTCGAGGCCGGCCAGCCGTGGCTGCCCGAATTTGCGCGGCTCACACCCGACATTTTCGTGATGCCGCACTTTCTGAAACGCCGCGACATGCCTCCTTTTCTGCGCTATCTAATTGCGTCGCGCCAGCCCGACGTCGTGATGGTCTCCAACAGCGAGCTGGGCTACTTGTTGCTGCCGTACCTGCGCGCCCACTGCCCCGAACCCGCGTATGTTGATTACTGCCACATGGAGGAAGAGTACTGGAAGAATGGGGGCTTCCCGCGCTACGCCGCGGCGCGGCAGGATGAGCTCGACCTGAACATCGTGGCGTCGGAGCACCTCAAGCGTTGGATGGTCGCGCGCGGTGCGGATGCGTCGCGCGTCGAGGTCGCCCGCATCCACGTCGATCCGCGGCACTGGACGCCGGACCGCGAGTCGCGCAAGGCCGTGCGCAAGCGTTACGGGATCGGCGCGGACACACCGGTCGTATTGTATGTGGGCCGGCTCTGCCCGCAGAAAAAGCCCAAGGTTTTCGGGCGCGTGATGCGCGATCTGAAACGTGGCGGAGCCGATTTCCGCGCGCTCGTCGTCGGCGACGGGCCGGACCTCCCCTGGCTCGAGTCATTCGTGGCCGGCAACGGCCTGACCGGACACGTGCGCCTGCTGGGGGCCATGGGCAGTGACGCCGTGCGCGACCTGCTCTCGGCGGCGGACATCTTCTTCCTACCCTCGCTTTGGGAGGGCATCGCGCTCTCGATCTACGAAGCCATGGCGATGGGCCTGGCGGTCGTCGGCGCCGATGTCGGCGGGCAGCGCGAGCTGGTGACGCCGGAGTGCGGCTTTCTGATTTCTCCCGGCGAGGACGAGGACGAGGTGTGCCGCTATGCCGCGTTGCTGAAAGAGCTACTCGAGCATCCGGAGCGGGCCCGCGAGATCGGAAGCCGCGCCCGGGAGCGGATCGTGGCGCACTTTCCGCTCGAGCGCATGGGCGATCGCATGGTCGAGTTGTTCGCGCTCGCTCGCAAACACCACGCCGAGGCGCCGCGCCCCCGTGTCAGCGAGCGAATCGCGCTGGAAAACGCCGCGCTCGGCGTCGAATATACGCGCGCCATGGCCCAGATCGAACGCGAATGGAACGAAGCGCAGACGCGGGCCGCGCGCGGCTTCCCGCTGATGCAGGGCCGCGCGATTGTGCGACGCGCGCGACGGCTGGTCGGCCGCACGCTGCGCCGGGCCGGGCTGCTGCGCGAGACGGGCGGTTGAAAGCGATGGACGCCGGCTCGCTTCAGGAAAAGCGCGATCGGGACTCGGCGAGTGCGAGCCGTCCGTTGCGGCTGGTGTTCGTCTCGTGGGAATATCCGCCTCGTTTCGGCGGTGGTATCGGCACGTACGTCCACGCGATGGCCCGCACGCTCGCGGCGCGCGGCCACGACGTGCGGGTCATTACGCTGGGCGAGGAACCGTATCCATCGCGCGAGCCGGCGGACGGCGTACACCTGATCCGTCTGCCGCGCCCCTCCGGCGCGGATCGCGGCCCGGTCGGCGAATTGCGCGCCTGGCAGAGCCGCGCCGAACAAGTCGCCGAGCTGCTGCGAATGCTGGTGCGCGCCGGCGGCGTCGACCTGATCGAATTCTGCGACTACCGCGGCGAGGGCGCGACCTTCCTCGCTCAACTCGAACCCGCCGAGCGGCCGGTGTGTCTCGTGCGCCTGCACACGCCGTCGTGCGTTCTCAACAAATACAATCCCGCGCAGACTCGGCACGCCGCGCTCGAGCAGTTCGAGCTCGAGGCCCTTCGAGCGGCCGATCGCGTCGTGTCCCCGTCGCGAGCGCTCGCCGACGAAATGCGCGAGCGGCTCGACCCACCCGCATCGATCGACATTTTGCCGCATCCGGTCGATCCGGCGTTTCTTTCCGCCGAGCCCGCCGAGCCGGCCGCCGAGTCGACGGAGGTTTTGTACGTCGGTAGGTATGAGGAGCGCAAGGGCGTCGAAACGCTAGCCCGCGCGGCGGCCCATTTTCTGGAGCGATGCCCGGACGCGAAACTCATGATGATCGGCGGGGACACGCCCAGGGGCTCGGGGCAACCTTCGATGCGCGAGGTCGTTCGTGAAATTCTGCCGCGGGGGTGCCGCGACAGGGTGGAGCTGCTCGATCGCATTCCGCACGATCGACTGGCAGAGCGCTACCGAGCGGCGCGGCTCTGCGTCTTTCCGTCGCATTTCGAGAACTTCCCGAACACCTGCCTCGAGGCCATGGCGCTCGGCAAGTGCGTGATCGGAACGCGGAATTCCGGAATGGCCGAGATCATCGAAGACGGCGTCAGCGGCGTGATCTGCCCGGCACGCGACGTGGACGCGCTCGCTCGAGCCATGATTCACCTCTTTCAGGCGCCCCGCGAAGTGCGGCGGGCCATGGGCGAGGCTGCCCGTCGGCGAATCGGCACGCTCTACCATCCCGACATCATCGCCGCGTCGCTCGAACTCCACTATGGAGAGTACATCCAGGCGCATGCCTACCGGGCCCGTCCCGTCGCGCCGCCGCCTTCCCGCGAACCACGCGTAGCGATCATCGTCCCGTGCTACAACCACGGCGTGTTCCTGCCGGAGGCGCTCGACAGCGCTCGCGCGCAGAGCTACCCCAATCTCGAAATCGTAGTGGTCGACGACGGCTCGACCGACGCGACGACGTTGCAGACGCTCGAGCAGCAACGTGCCGGCGGCATCCGTGTGATCCGCCAGGAAAACCAGGGTCTGGCCGCCGCGCGCAACACCGGCGTCCGCGCCACCGAGGCCCCGTTCTTCGTGCCGCTCGACGCCGACGACAAGCTCGAGCCGCGCTTCGTCGAGCGGCTGCTCCCGGCCCTGCTCGAGGACGCGGCCCTCGGTTACAGTTATTGCCACGCGCGCTTCAGCGGCGCGCTCGACGGACCCTGGCGGGCCGCCGCCTACGATCCGCACCGCCTGCTGGTCGAGAACCTCAGCGTCGCGACGGCGGTCGTTCGCCGCACGGCGTTCGACGAAGCCGACGGCTACCGCACCGACATGACCTACGGCTTCGAGGACTGGGATTTCTGGATCGCGCTGCTCGGCGCGGGCTATCACGGCCGCTTGCTGCCTGAAACGCTTTTCTCCTATCGCAAGCACGTCGCCGGCTCGATGCTCGATGAGACGCAGCGGCACCGCTCGGCGATGTTGCGCAGGATGATCGGGCACCATCGCCGGCTCTTTGCCGCCGTTCTCGACATTTCGGTCTCCTCGCAGGATGAAGCGTCCTCGGATGAAACGGTCGAACGGTCGAAGATGAAAGCGGCAGAGTTGCACGGGGGCCTTGCGGCCGCCGAGCGAGGTTCCAACGGCGACACATCGGTGGTCGATGAGCTCTACCAGGGCCTGCTGGCCACTGCGGAGTTGGACGCGATCGAGAACTCGCGATTCTGGCGGGCGTTTCGAAAACTCGGGACCGGATGGAGCGCGCTAATCCCGGGCGAGGACCCGCGCCGCCGACTCGCGCGCGTCAAAGCCAGCCACACCTACCGCATGATCGGGCTCATCAAGCGTACGCCGATGTATCGGTGGTATGCCCGTCGCAAGTACGGCCACGAAGAATTGCGCACGGCCGAGTAGCGTCTCGCGCGGCTTCGACTCGCACCGGTGTCGCCCGGCGCGAAGCTACCAGTCCCAGCTCCAGATATGCACCTTGGCGTCGCCGCTGCGGTTTGGACGGGCGTGCCGCTCGCGCACGTGTTGTGAGACGGTCTCGTCGGCCCGCAGCAACTCCAGCAACTCGTCATTGCCGGCGCGTTCCTGGCCCGGTCCCGTGTCGATCGCGAAATA
>JACZRH010000063.1 GCA_022574815.1 Planctomycetota bacterium
CAGAATAGCGCCGCGCCGGTCATCAACACCATCGAGGCGCGTTTGCAGCGGCAGTAGACCGGTGCCAAAGCGTCGCCGGTCAACCGGGCCTCGCCATGTCTTCGGACGAACACCTTCACAGCGCGATTGGTGAGCATGGCGGTCAGGCCCAGCATGGCAAGGGGCATCGCGAGCCGAAGGCCCATCAACCACGCGGCCCGCGGATCGACGCCGAGCGCGTCGAACGGGACAATCTTCGCCTGAGCGCCGGCGAGACAGAGCAGCGCCGCCGCGACGACCAGAAAAACCAGCAGATTATGCGCGCGCTGGACCCGATGTACGAGCCGGTTCGCCAGCGGTGGGCTCGAATCGGAAGGACCGTCGACCTGCGTCGACGAGGTGTGTTGGCTCATCGAAAGTTTCGCAGGTTCAGAATCACCTCGACCTCGCCCAGCGGCATCCCGAGCCGCTCGGCGATTTCGACCGGGGATTTCCCGGCGTCGGCGAGATCATACACGCCGGCGTGCCGCGTGTCCCTCGGGTGCTCCGCGCGGGCGGGCGCTTCTTGCGCGCCCGCGTCGCTCGATTCGCTTTGGCCGCTCGTGGATCCCACGGCCGCGAGCCGGTCGGCCCGGCTCAACGCCGCTTCGAGCCTGGCGAGTCGCTCGTCTGCGTCCATGACCACGCGATCCAGTTTCGCGAACTTCGTATCGACCTGCGCGTTGATCCGCCGCGCCATCTCCTCGAGCTGGATGAGCAGCTCGTCGCCCGAGCGGTGCAATTCACTGCGACCTCGCATGGCATTGAGTTCCCGGCGGATGGACGGGTTCGGGCCGGCGGGACGGCGGCCTCGCCGGATGCGCACCAGCATCAGTGACAGCGTCACCAAGCACAGCACCAGCAGGACCATCCACAGCCCGCTCGCCGGCGTATCGCTTGCCGCGAGAATCATGCCTTGTCCCTGGTCCGCTCAATCCGTCGCCGGATCGGCGGCGGTTTGCTCTTCGTACGCCTTCAGCGCCGCCTGCTGCACATCCCGCAGCGAAACGGCCCCGCGCCGCGCCGCCGCGGCGCAGTCTTCGTATTCCGGCCAGACGCGAAGCGTGGCGCCGCCTTGGCTTGCGACCTTGACTCGGATCGGCCCGTAGCGCGATTCCACTGAAACCAGCTCGCGGGCCAACTTGGTGCGTTGGCAGGCGTGGCGGCGGATTCCGAGCGTGGTGGTCTCGCGGAACATGACGGCCTCCAGAGCCGCGACGTCGTCGGGCCGGCAGAGCACGGTCAGGAGTTGGCCCGGCCGTCCCTTCTTCATGATGATCGGTACGACGTACGCATCGAGCGCACCATCTTCAAGCAGCCGTTCGCACGCATATGCGACCACCTGCCCGGTCGCGTCGTCCACTTGGGCTTCGAGCAAACAAACCGCGTCGGTCTCGCGCGATTCCTGCGCGTCGGTCTCGCCGATGATGAGCCGCAGGAAGTTCGCCCGCGTCCGCCCCGTGCGAGTGCCCGCGCCGTACCCGGCGGCCTCGATGCACATCGGCGGCAGCGGGCCGAAGCGGTCGGCGAGCGTGGTCAGGATCGCCGCCCCGGTCGGCGTCGTCAGCTCGCCCGGCTCGTCGCAGTCGGCGAGCGGCACGCCCTTCAGCAGTAGGGTCGTGGCCGGCGCGGGGATGGGCATGACGCCGTGCTCGCAGGTGACCGTTCCGCGGCCGGTGGGGATGGGCGAACAAATCACGCGCTCGATTTCGAGCAGCGCGAGACCGGCACAGGCGCAGACGATATCGACGATCGCGTCGGCCGCCCCGACCTCGTGAAAATGGACCTTCTCGACCGCGGTGTTGTGGACGGTCGCCTCGGCTTCGGCCAGGCGACCGAAAATAGTCTTCGCGCCGTCGGCGACCCGGGGTTTCAGACCGGCGCGATCGATGATCGAAACAATTTCCGGAAGATGGCGGTGTTTCTTGCGCGGCTCGGGCCCGACGGCGACGGTCACGCGGGTCGCCGCGATCCCCTTTTGATCAACCTTCTCCGCCGATAGCGAGACGCCGGGCAGCTTCAGCGCGGCGACGGTCTCCTGGAGTGCGGGGAGCGGGCAGCCGGCGTCAACGAGCGCGCCTAAGATCATGTCGCCGGCGGCGCCGCAGAAACAGTCGAAATACCCGATGCGCACCACATATCCTCGTAGGATGTCGGTTGGCCGCGATTGGGAAGTCTATCCGGCGTCCGAAGAACCGGCGAGCTTTTCGATCGCCTTGATCATGGCCTGCGTGCCGAGCTCGCCGCCGCCGGGCTCGGCCTCGACGGCCCGGAACAACTGCTGCGCGAGCGCGGTGCCGGGCAGCGCGACGCCCAGCTCCCGGGCGGCGTCCTGCACGATTCGCAGATCCTTTTGAATCAGTTTGATCATGAATGCAGGGTCGAGATCGCGCTCGGCGATCTTCGATCCCAGGTTCGTCAGCGCCCACGAGCCGCCCGCGCCGCCGCCCAGCGTTTCGATCGCCGTCCGCGCATCCAGGCCGCTTCGTTTCGCGAGCGTGAGCGCTTCGCAGACCGCGATCATGTTCACGGCACACAGGACCTGGTTGCAGGCCTTGAGCATCTGGCCGCTGCCCGACGGGCCGACGTGGACGATTCGTTTTCCCAACACGTCGAGCACCGGCCGGACGCGCTCGAACGCGGCCCGCGGCCCGCCGACCATGATCGTCAGCGTGGCGTTTCGGGCTCCAACGTCGCCGCCGGTGACCGGCGCGTCGAGCAATGTGATCTTTCGTTCCAGAAGCGTTTCGGCGAAGCGTCGCGTCGCCTTTGGGCTGATGGTGGTCATATCAACGACGCAGGTATCGGGTGCCAGGGTCGCGGCGGCCCCGTCCTCGCCGAACAGGATCGCCTCGACGTCGGGCGTATCCGTCACGATCGTGATCAGCAGCTCGCAATGGCGCGCGACCTCCGCGGGCGTCTCGCACCACACCGCCCCGGCGTCGAGGACTGGCCTTGCTTTCGTAGCGGTCCGGGTGTGAACGAAGAGTCGGTACCCGGCGCGAAGGAGGTGCCCGGCCATGGGCAAACCCATGATGCCGAGGCCGATGAAACCGATGGTTGGTTGCTTGCCCTCCATGGTGCTCTTTTTCATCCCAGCGGGTTTCGCGAACGACCGAGATCCCGTCCGCGGGCAATTACGCAAGGACCCTCAATCGCCGTTCACGGTCGGGTGGCCCACGGCTTCAGCCGTGCGAGACACGAATTCGGGCAGCCATCCGTGTCGCCCACCTCTCAAAAGGTGGGTCACGCATCAGAGCAGCGCCACGCGAGCCCGGCGCTCGCTAGCCACGCCATACACAGCCGGTCACGGCTGACGGAGCGCTAGGTTTCCTTGGCCGGCTGTTCCGCCGGTGTCTGCTCCGCCGGTACCTGTTCCGTCGATGCCTGCACCGCAGGTATCTGCTCCGTTTTCAGCACGACGTCCGGCTGGGCCGGCGGTTTCTCCTGGGGCGCGGGGCGCCCGGTCGTCTTTTTGGGTTTCTCGCTCTTGTCCGGCCCCGCGGTCTTTCTCGCGGGTTCGGCGTCCTCAAAGGCTCCCTTGATCGGCGTGAGGATCATGATCATGTGCCGGCCGTCCATGCTGGGCGGACGTTCGACCTTTATCTGCTCGCCGAACTCGGCGATGATTCCCCGGAAGATGGTGATCCCGATCTCCCGGTGGGCCCGTTCGCGCCCGCGAAACATCATGGTGAACTGGACCTTGTCGCCTTTGCGAAAGAATCTGATGGCCCGATTGAGCTTGACCTCGCGGTCGTGGCTGTCGGTCTTGGGCCGAATGCGCACTTCCTTTAGCTGCTGCTCGTGATGCTTCTTGTGGTGTTTCTTCTGGCGGTACTTCCATTTGCCGAAGTCCATGATCCGGCAGACCGGCGGGCGCGCGTTCGGCGCAACCTCGACCAGATCGAGGCCCGCCTCCTGCGCCTGGCGGAGTGCTTCCTCGGTCTCGACGATGCCGATCTGCTCGTCATTCTGGCCGATCAATCGAATCGGCGAGATGCGAATCTGCGCGTTGCTGCGCATGTGCGTAGAAGCGATGGATTACACCTGCCTTTCGGAGGGCGCCGAGCCCCGGCCGATCTCGGCGGACGTTGTTTCGCCGTGGGTTGCGATCTCCGCAGCACACGCGGCCAGGAACTCGGGCAGCGTGCAGCTTCCGAGCTGCTTGCCCTCGCGCGTGCGAACATTTACCGTTTGGGCGCTCATTTCCTGCTCGCCGATCACGAGCACGTAGGGGACCTTCATCATCGTCGCGCGACGAATCTTGGCCCCGATGCGGTCGTCGCTCGTGTCGTATTCCATGCGCAGACCCCCGTCGCGGCAGGCCTTGTAGACCTCCAGCGCGTAGCCGGCCGACTTCTCGCTGACCGAACAGACGGTTACCTGAATCGGCGACAGCCAAAGCGGGAACGCGCCGGCGAAATGCTCGATCAGAATGCCGATGAAGCGCTCCATACTCCCGAAGGGCGCCCGGTGAACCATGATCGGCCTGTGGGCGGCGTTGTCGTCGCCGACGTAGCTGAGCTCGAACCGCTCGGGAAGGTTGTAGTCGACCTGCACCGTGCCGAGCTGCCACTCGCGACCGATGCAGTCCTTTACGATAAAGTCCACTTTCGGTCCGTAGAAGGCGGCCTCACCTACCTCCTCGGTGTAGGCCATCCCGGAGGCCCGCACGGCTTCCAGGATGGCCACCTGGGCGAGCTCCCAATTCTTGGCCGTACCCACCCACTTGCTGCTCGTTTCATCGCGCAGGCCCACACGCACGCGGTAGTCATTCAGACCCACGACGCCGAGACCCACGCGGGCCTCGTCCATGCAGCCGGCAATCTCGTCGTGCAGTTGCTCGGGCGTGCAGAAAATATGCGCGTCATCCTGCGTGAAGCCGCGCACGCGCGTCAGCCCCCCGACCTCCCCCGATTGTTCGTAGCGATAAACGGTGCCGAATTCCGCCAGGCGGACCGGTAGGTCGCGGTAGCTGCGCCGCTCGGACTTGTAGATCTGAATGTGGTGCGGGCAGTTCATGGGCCGCAGCAGGTATCCATCCTCCTGGGCCAGCCAGGAGCCGATGCGCTTCAGGCGCGCGTCCACCGCTTCGCCCGCCGGATAGCCCGCCTTGCGCAGGTCTTCGTGACTGACCGCGAGCCGGTCGAACAGCTCGATCTCGGCCGGTACCGCCTGATCGCTGTTCGAGGCCCAGGCGAGCTCCCAGAGCACATTCAACTCGCGGGCGCGGTCGGACTCGAAGAGCGGCGGATACTGGCTGTCCTTGTAGTACGGAAAGTGCCCGCTCTTGCGATACAGCTCGAGCCGCCCAATCTGCGGCGTGTACACCGGCTGGTACCCGCGCCGCAACAGCTCACCACGAATGAATTGCTCCAGCGTGTACCGAATGACGGCGCCGCGCGGCTTCCACAATACCAAGCCGCTGCCTACGAGCGGATCGAAGGCAAACAGCCCCAATTCCCGTCCGATCTTGCGGTGGTCGCGCTTCTTCGCTTCCTCGAGCCGGTGCAGGTAGCGGTTCAGATCCTTCTTCGTCGCCCACGCCGTCCCGTAAACACGCTGCAACTTCGCTTTGCTGGCGTCGCCGTGCCAGTACGCACCGGCGACGCGCATGATCTTGAAGGCGCCGATGCGCGCGGTGCTCGGCACGTGCGGGCCGCGGCAGAGGTCTTCCCAGCAGCCCGAATCGCGGGCCCCGGTCACATAGAAGCTGAGCGAGTCGCCTTCGGCGCGCTCGGCGTTATCCACCTTGTAGGGATTGCCCTCGGACTCGAGCCGGGTCATCGCCTCGGAGCGCGACAACTCGTAGCGCGTGAACGGGCGGTCCTCTTTTACGATCTGGGTCATCCGGGCTTCGATCTGCTCGAAGTCGGCCGGGCTGAGGCCGTGGTCCAGGTCGATGTCGTAGTAAAACCCGTCCTCGACCGTCGGTCCGTAGACCAATCGCGTCTGCGGCCAGAGGCTGCAAATCGCCTCGGCCATGACGTGCGCGCAGCTATGCCGCATGAGCGGCAGCGCGGCGGGGTCGGCGGCGGTGATCGCCTGCAAGTTTACCGAGTCGCCGTTTAGCGTGGCGGTGAGGTCGACGACGTTTCCGTCGAGTTTGGCCGCCACGGCCGCCCGCGCGAGGCCCGGACCGATCTCGCGGATCACGTCCAACGCCGTCACGCCATCGCAGTGTTCGATCTCGTTGCCGTCCGGCAACCGCACCATCACCATGGGACTCGATACCTCATGGCTGCGGGGGGGCGCCGTCGGCCGACTCTGGAGGTGGATGCACGGGGCGATGAGTTTCGGGACGAGCCAAGGCTCGCAGGATGCCACTCAGAGACGGAGATGCGCCGCTCGCGCAGCTCAGCACGGGAATTGCGCCTCTGTTATCCGTGTCATCATCCTCGATCGCCCGGATTCGGGGAGCGAACATACTCCCCGACGTATACGACATCAGTTTATCGGCGGACCCGCTGGGAGTCAACCAAAACCCGCCCGGCGGACGTGGGATCCTATCGGCCGATCGCGACGCCGGCAGGCAGGACCACGCCAACGGCGTGTAACTTCGGGAACGGTGCCGGGCTTGGTGATCGCCGGTCGCCACGCGCCCTTCACCCACCGGGCGGCGATCGGGATCAGATGGCGTCCTCGACCGAGCGCTGGGCACCCACGATGATCTGGCCGCGGGTCTGGCTCGCTTGAACGGAGTAGGCCGCCGTGAAGAGCATTCCCATCAGCAGTGGCGTGAGCAGGCCTTGATCCAATGCCCATGCGCGGAAGGTGGACGCCACGCTCGGCATGATCAGGTCCGCGGCGCCCGCGAATCCGATGATCATCAAGGCACTGCCTTGCAGCGCGGTCAGGACCAGCGTCGTGGCCCGTGGACACAGCCACGCGAAGAGCACGCCGAGAATGCCGCCCAAGCCGGCCGAAATCAACGTCGCCGTCGCCAAGAAGCCGCATTGCTCGGCCAACCAAAACCCCAGGCCGGCCCACAGCCCTCCGCAGACGAACGGGATCGCCGGAACCATGAACGCTAAAGCGGCTCCCGCGGCGACGGCGCCGACCGCGAACGGAATAATCTCGGAGGGGTAGCCGAGCATCGGGGCCGCGATCGAAGCGCCGATCCAGCCCAGCGCGAAAGCGGTCAATGTCAACGCCGCCCGGTAGAAGCGGAAGCCTTGAAACGCCAACAGCGCGCCGGCGAAAAAGATCGCAACGCTGGCGATCTGCGGCTGCGCGGCGACCCAATGGAGAATGGATGGCTGAACGTGCTGCACCGACCGACTCCTCCCGCCTGTCGGGATCATGACAGACCATCAGCGTCATCGGCCGAATTCGGCGGCTCGTGTACTATCGCGCCGTGAGTGCTCCCCTCGGAGACCGGTGGGCGAAGGGCCACGCAGTCGGCGGGAATCGGTCAGGCCAGCGCGGCTTTGCCTTTCTTGGAGTCGGCGTCGGCGTCTTTTTGCGGACGTTTCTCGCGGCAGTCGTGCAGGTTGTAGACCAGCGAACTCGTCCAGAGGCTTCCGACGATCACCCAGCCCCATGGCCCGAGCGAAACCAGCCGGTCTTGCAGGTGCGGAGCGATCGTGTTCAACAATGCTATCAGACCCGTCAGGAAAAAGACGGTCCCCGCCGATGCCGCCCAGATCGCGCGGGCCGCCTTGGGCATCAACAGTCCGAAAACAACTCCGGCGGCGACGGTCGAGATGAGGATGGCGAGAAAACTCGTTTGGAAGTTCGGGACGTTTTCGGCCAGGTATCCCCAAATCCGCGCCGACTCGGCGGTGGCCGACAGGTCGGCGCTTTCCGGGAGCGTCACGACAAACGGTTGATCGGCTTGTCTGCCGTATTCGGCGAGCGGGGCGTCGAGCACTTTGACGTAATAGAGCCCCAATGAGCCGAGCGCGAAAGACGATCCCAGCAAGACCGCCAGCCAGATGCGGAAGAACACCAGCCCGCCGATCAAGCCGATCAAGCCGCAACAGCCCATCGTGACCCAGACCGGCGTCCCGAGCCAATGCGCGACGAAGGACCCGCCCAAACCTCCCAGGCCGGCGAATGCAACGGCGGCCAAGGTCGGGGCGAACTTGGCGCCTTTGGCCATCAGTGCCAATCCGAACAGCATGGATCCCACGATCGCCGCGTACATCCATTGGATGCCGCCCGGCATGTGCTGCGTCAGCGTATCGAGCAGCGTCTGAATCGGTCCGGTCATAACAGTTACTCCCTAGCTCACCGTTTCCTGGCGCGCGGCGCGCCTACCGCCGCCCGTGAATCAGAATACGATCCGGATCACGAACGTCGATTCGCTCGGCGTTGGGAAACGCCCCGCCGCGCGGGTTCAGTGTGGCGAGCATCGCCAACTTTCGCTCCGCCGTGCTCTCGATGTCAAACTCCTCGCCCGGCGGGAGTCCCCAGTAGACATAGCTGCCGGGGTAGATCGTCTTGATCCGCAGCGGGCCGCCGCCGGGCCGAAACTCCGCCACGTCAACCGTTTGCAAGTAGGGTCGGCAAGCCAGCCGACCGCTCGCGGCGGCGCGGTTGAGGAATTGTACCAGTTTCAGGCCGGCGGCAACGTCCCGGCCCTGCCAAATCGCGCCGACGGGCGGGACCGGAGCGTGGGCGCCGGTCAAGGCCAGACCGTCTTCACGTCTAATAAAATCCGCCTTCATGACCCCGGGAAGCCGAGTTCCGGTCTCGTCAACCAGGTACGCGATACCCGATGCGACTACCATCGCCAGGGGTTTGCGAAAATCGGCCCGCACGTGGACGATTCCGTCGGGCTGTTTCGAGACTCGTTCGACCTTGCGGACCCAGGGGGAGCGATCCAGACCGGCATAGACGCGCGCGCACAAGTCCGCGGCGTGTGGGTCGTCGTCGGGGAGCAGGTCCGCGCCCCGCTCGATGTCCTCGAGCACGGCGCGCTGCGCCGGGTCCGCGAGCCACGCGGGCAGGTCCACCCAGTGCAGACGGGCCGGACGACCGGAGAAGGAAGAGCGGGCGTGCGGCTCCAGCCGGTGCAGCCCGTAGGCAACGGTCGAGATCGTGGTGATCCACAGCAAGGCGGCTCCGCTCCGCCAGAGTGCGGCTTTTGAAAGCCGCGGAAAACGGCGCGGCCTGCGAGATTCGCTCAGCGGACGGCGGCGCTTCGTCGGCTTCACACGGCGCATCTACGCATCCCCCACGGCCATGAACGCGAGCCTTTCCACCAATTCGTCGAAGCCGATCCCGACGCGCTCGGCGGCCTTGGGCACGAGAGAATGGCTGGTGAAGCCGGGCAAGGTGTTGACCTCGAGAAACCAAAGCCGCCCCTCGCGATCGAGCATCCAGTCGATGCGGGCGAGGTGCCGACAGCCCATTCGCTCGTAAAGCTCCAGGCTCTTGTTACTTACGTCATCCAGCAGACCCTGCGGATGGCCCGCGTCAAACAGGTATTCGGTCGCGTCGTCCTGGTATTTGGCTTGGTAGTCGTAGAATTGCCGCTTGGGGCGGATACAGATCGGCGGCAACGCCTCGCGCCCGAGAATGCCGACCGTGATTTCCTCGCCGTCGATGTAACGCTCGACCAACGCTCGCTCGTACGCGTCGAGAATCTCGCGCAGAGCCGGCTCGAGCTCGGCCCGCTCGCGAACGATGAAGGTCGATACGCTGCTGCCCTCGCGGATCGGTTTGGCCACCACCGGCATCGGAAGTCGCGTCAGTTTGCGCTGGAGGTTGGCCGGCGTGATGATCTCGCACGGCGGCGTATACATGCCGAGCTCACGCGCCAGCTCCTTCGCGGCAACCTTGTCGATCGCGATCGCCGAGGCTTTCGAGCCGCTGCCGACGAAGGGGACATGGCGGTCCTCCAGGATTCTCTGGAGCGTCCCGTCCTCGCCGAAGGTCCCGTGCAGGGCCGGAAAGACGATATCGGCCGGTCGATCGAGGGCGGAAAGGTCGTTGGGGGCAATGTCGGCGACGTGAACTTCGTGCCCGCGATGCCGCAGCGCGTCCGCCACGGCCCGGCCGGTGTCGAGGCTGACGGCTCGTTCGGCGCTGGGTCCGCCGGCGAGAACCGTTATGCGGAGTTTTCGATCGAGCGGCGGGTCGCCGGCGCGCAGAGCATCCACCACGAACTTCATCTCGTGACTCCATTCACCAGACTTCGACTTCGAGCTCCAACTCGATGCCGGTCTTGCTTCGCACGCGATCCTTCGCGAGCGCAATCAATTCTAGCACATCAGCGGTCCGGGCGCCAGGGTGCGCGACGATGAAGTTGGCGTGTCGCGAGCTGATCTCCGCCCCGCCGACCCGTTGCCCTTTGAGCCCCGCTTGGTCGAGCAGGGCGCCGGCCGCTTCGCCGCGTGGGTTCTTGAAAATGCACCCGGCCGAGCGGGCGGAGACGGCCGGCTGGGCGGCGGCCTTCTCGTTCCAGATCCGCTTGAACCGCTCGCGCAGTTCCGAGCGATCGTCGCGCCTCAGCGCGAACGTCGCGCCCAGTATCACGCAACCCCCCAGGTCCGTGTGCCGATAGCGAAAGCCGATGTCCCGCGCGGCGCGCGTCTCCGTCCCCCCCTCAGGGCCGATCAACCGAACCTCGCGCACGTGCTCGGCAACGCAGCCGTAGCGCCCGCCGGCATTCATCCGGATGATCCCGCCCACGGATCCGGGAATCCCAGCCAAGTTTTCCAAGCCGCCCAAGCCGTGATCGACCGACCTGCGGACGACGCGCGTGAAGTCGGCGCCGCCGCCGGCGTGGACGAGTGTGCCGTCAATCTGAATGCACGCGTGTGCGTCGCCTACCAGCTTGATGACCGCCCCGTCGAACCCCTGGTCGCGTACCAGGACGTTGGCGCCGCGGCCGAGGATTCGCCACGGCATCCCGCTAGTTCGGAACCGCGCCAGTAGCGCACAGAGCTCGGCCTCGCCGCGGGGCGTGTAGAACCAGCGCGCCGCGCCGCCGAGCCCGTACCAAGTGTGCTCGGCGAGCGGGACGTCAGTGCGGCAGCTCGGCTCCAAGTCGGTGAATGAGGGCATCGGCGACTTTCCAAATCGTACCGGCGCCCATGGTAAGCACGAGGTCACCGGCTTTCAGTTCGCGGGACAAGGGCTCGGCGATGGCGTCGAGGCACGGGATGTAGACGGCGTCGCCGCCTTGTTGGCGGATGCGCTCGACCAGATCCTCGGCGGAGACGGCCTCGCGGTCGCGCTGCGTGTCGCGCACGAAGTAGATATCCGGCACGATGACCCGGTCCGCGAGCGTGAAACTGCGCGCGAAGTCCTCGAGCAGGAAGCGCGTGCGCGAATGCTGGTGCGGCTGGAAAACACACCAAAGCCGCTGCGGGGCGAATCGGTCGCGGGCGGCCTGAAGCGTGGCCCGAATCTCGGTGGGATGGTGGCCGTAGTCGTCCACGACCCGCACGCCGGCCACCTCGCCGCGCAGCTCCAGGCGGCGCTTGACGCCTCGAAACTCGGCCAACGCAGCGCGAATCCTCTCCCAGGCCACGCCGGCGTGGTTGGCCAGCGCGATCACGGCGAGGGCATTGGACACGTTGTGCCGGCCGGCGACGCCGCACCGCACCCGGCCCAGCGGGCGGCCCGCGCGGCTGACGTCGAAGCCGTACGTCCCGTCTTCGATCGCCAGACCGGACGCGCGCCAAGTCGCGTCGGCGTCGATCGCGAAGGTTTCCACGGGCGCGTGAGGCGCGTGCAAGGTGTCGGCCATTCTCCGGCAACGCGCGTCGTCCGCGTTGAGCGCGATCAGCCCGTCGTCGAGCACGCCGGCGGCGAAGCGCTCGAAGGCCCGCACGATGTCGTCCAGGCCGGAATAGTAATCGAGGTGGTCCTCCTCGATGTTGAGGATCGCGGCGCTTCTCGGCCGCAGATGGAGAAACGACCGGTCGTACTCGCACGCCTCGGCGACAAAGTGCGGCCCGTCGCCCACGCCGCTTCCGCCGGCGAGCTGATCGCATTCGGCCCCGATGACGAAACTCGGATCGAGGCCCGCCCGCTTGAGCACGTACGTCAGCCAGGCGCTGGTGCTGCTCTTGCCGTGGGTACCGCTGATGGCGATGCCGTGGCGGGGGCGCATGAGCGCGCCGAGCAGTTCGGCGTACTTGAAAATGGGCAGCCCGCGCCGGGTTGCTTCGCGCAGCTCGACGTGCTGCTCGGGGATTGCCGCCGACCCGACTACGTATTGCGTGTCGACCGGCAAGGCGTCGGCGGCCTGCCTGGTCGTGATGCGGGCGCCCTGCTCGAGCAGCCGAACGATCGCGAGCGAAGCGTTGCAGTCCGAGCCGCTGACCCGCGCACCGTGTCGCAGCAACAGGGCCGCCAAGCCGGACATGCCGCTCCCGCCGATGCCGATGAGATGGAACGAGAACTGGCGGAGGTCGGTCGGCAGGCCGCGCGTGAGCGCGCGCACCGACGACGAGTCGGTCGACACAACAGTCATTAGAACACCGGCTTGGCAGTTAGATTCAGCGGCAACTGCGGCGGCGTCCCGCGCCGGACGCCATCCCTCGCTATCGTCTCATCGGCGTTTCGCGCAGAGTTCTTTAGCACGAGCTTACAATTTTCTCGTAGGCGTGGTAGAGAGGCGGCGGCGGGCGTTGATCGGATGATCCACGATGTCCGCGACCACCCGATGCGAGGCGCGCATGGCTGTCCCGGACTCCCACAACGGTCCCGATGCCACTGCGCGACGGCTGCGCAACACGATCTCACGCGTCGCTTTGGTGCTCGCGCTGGCCCTGCTCGCGGCGGCGTGGCTGCTAATCAGCCCGTCGTTCGACGCGGGATACCCCGGGGCGCGGCCCTGGAGCGAGTTCTCGCTGCTCAAGTCGCTGACCGAACTGATGGCCCTGGGCGGCGCGCTCCAGACCGCGCGGGGCGTCGAGATCAAGGACTTCGCCTTTCACCTCGCGGCCGCGGCGGGTCTGCTTCTGCTGGCCGTCCGGGCGGCGGTAGCGGCCCGCTGGGCGCTGCCGCAGCGAACCGCCAAACGTGCCTGGTTCTACAGCCAAGTCCTGCTGGCGGCGTGGGTCGGCGTGTCGGCGCTCAGCGCGCGCTGGTCCGGAGATGCTTCGATCTCGCTGGGGCAGGCGAGCCTGTTCGCTCTGGCGTTGGCGTGGGCCGTCGCGCTAGGCTGGACGCTCGAGAGCCGGGACGTACCGCGGCTGCTGGCGGGGCTGGTCGTCATTTCCGCCGTCGGCGCACTAATCTGCCTCTGGTACTACTACGAGCGGAATCCGCTGCACAATCCGGGGTTTCCAATCGGCAACCCCAACGTGCTGGCAACTTGTCTGCTACCTGCAATCCTGATCTCGGTCTGCGTGCTGATCGGTGCGGCCCGGAGCGGTTTTGCGAAACACGGCGACCGCACGCCGACGATCGGTGCCGCCGCCGCCTTGGTGCCGCTCGTCTGGTGTCTGGTGCTGACCGAGTCGCTGGCGGCCTGGGTCGGGTTGGGGCTCGGCGCCGTCGCAATCGTTTTCTTGTGTGGCCGCCGGCCCGTGCGGATGCTGATCGGCGTGGTCGCAGTCACCGCGGTGTGCATCGCCGGCTGGTGGGCGACCACGCCCGCCTTGGAGCGGTTCGCCGCCGAGCGGCCGACCATGCGCTTCCGGCTCTATTCCTGGCGCTACGCGGCGTTGATGTGGGAGCAGCGGCAGATCTTCGGCGTCGGCGCAGGGTCGTACACGCGATTCGCCCGGCAATACGCAGTCGGCGACCGCGAGCTCGATCCCGGAGCGTTCATGGGGGCCTGGACCGCCCACGCCCACAACGAGCTCTTCGAGGTTTTCTCCGAAATCGGGCTGGTCGGGGGCGTTACGTTCGTCGCCGGATACGTCGCGACGCTCGTGGCGATGCTCTGGCTGTTGCGCTCGAATCTCTCCGATCCGCGGCGTTGGCTGTTGATCGGTCTGGCCGCGGGGCTCGCGGCCCAGCTCGGGAGCCTGATGTTCGGCGTCGGCTTGCGCCTTCCGGGCGGACCGGCGGTGTTCTACACGCTGCTCGGAACGATCTGGGCCGCAAGTCGCTGCGCGTCGCGAAGCCCGCCGGGCCGCGACGCCGAGCGACCGACGGGGGGGCTGACCGGCCCGACCGCACGGCGAATTGCCGTAACGTCTTTCGCGCTCGTCGCCGCCGGCGCCGCCGGTTGGCTGGCGCTCCGCAACTGGTCCGGCGTTTTGCACGAACGGTCGGCCCTCGCCCAGGCTGTTGTCGGGAACGATCAGTCGCCAACCGAAGCGCGACACGAGACCGTCCTCACGCTTGCCGAGACCGCCGAAGGCCGCTTGCTCGATCCGGTCCGCCGTTTTCTGGCGCAGAGCATTGGGGTTGAAGCGCGGTTCGGACTGGCGCGGGCGGCTTTCAATCGATTCAAGACTCGGGAATCCGAGGCGGCACTGGAAGGGCCGGCGCCGCGGTCAAGTCCGCGGTCCGAGTCGCGCCTCCGCGAGCAGGCCATTGTTTGTGCCCGACAGACGTACTTCGCGGCCCGCGCGTTGGACTTGCGTGCCCCGACTTTCGGGCGCATGCCGGCTTTGGGGGCGCGCAGCGCGGAGGTGCTGGCCGAGTTGCTTCACGACTCGACCCCCGACGCGGCCCGCGAGTGGCTGGGCCGCGCCCATCAGGCTTGGGCCTTGCAGAAGCGGTACGATCGCTATGACGTTGCGGCACTGCTGGCATTGCTGCGGTATTCTCCCTTTCTAAGCGAGCAGATCACCCTGTTGCGCGACGCGCTGCGGGCCGGATCGCCACGGTCCCCGGCGTGGACGACCGCGTTCGAGCGCGTGGCGCGGACGCGCGGCTTCTCGGAGGTGCTGTCGCAATTCGAGCGGGCCGCCCGCCCGATTCACCCCCAGACCGATCTGGATTCGCTCATCGTTTCGCGGGCGCCCGAGGTCTACCGTCTCGTGGCCCGTGCGCACGTGCTGCGTGGCGAGTACGCGCTCGCGCAGGAGGCGGCCGAACGCGCCGCCGGCCTGTACGAAGCCATGCGCCTCCGGTTTCCAGTCCACATGTCGGTCGCGCTGGCGGAACAGGCGGAATACGCTCTGGCCGAGAACCCGCGCGACGCTTCGTCGGCCGTTACGCTGATGCAGGATGCGCTGAAGCGACTTCCACAGCTCCAGCAGCCCGGCTACGACCAGCTGGCTCGCCCGTACCGCATGCTGCTGGGACGCTACCTCTTGATGGCCGGCCGGGAGGCCGATGCTCTGGAGGTGTTTTGTCTGGCTCCGAAGGACGACGCGCGGGCCGTGAAAATAGCGGTCGAAACCTATGTCACGCTGGTCGCCGAGTATCGAAACCTCCCGCGCGAAGCGCGCCCGCCGCTGCGCGAATGGGCCGACGCGGCGCTGCGGCTCGAACCCGCCGACATGCGCGGCTGGAGCTGGGTCGCGTGGCTGGAAGCCGAATCCGGCGACACGGACGCCGTCGAGTGCGTGCTGGAGCACGCCTCCGCGGCCGGTGTATCGCGGGCAGACATTCAGCGCATACGGAACAGTCTGGGCAAAGAGTTTCCCGACCTATTTGGCAACCCCCAATCGCCGTGATGGTCGCGAGCGCTTGAAACCGACCCGACTTCGCCAGTCGTGACGGATCGCCATCCCAGTGGCGGACGAAGCCCACGGATGGCGCTACTGTTCCGTGCTTTCGCCGAGCTTGCCCGGCATGTCCGCCAGCACGTACGCCGTCACCGCCATCGCCGCCACGTTGCGGTCCAGCTCCTTGGGGTCGATCTTGTCGATCGTGTCGGCGTGGCTGTGATGGTAATCGAAGTACAGGGAGCCTTCGACTTGATGGCCGAGGCACGGCACGCCGGCCGAGACCATCTGGCCGACGTCGGCCCCGCTGTGCCCGGTCCGCGCGCGCGTCGCGCCGAGCGGCTCGAGCAGCGTGAGGATGTCCGCGAGCTGCTTGCCGGCCAGCTCCTGCTTCTTCTCGTCGTTGATCTGCACCGAGTAGCCCCGCGGCGCGAAGACGCCGGAGTCCATCTCGATCGCCGCGACGTGTTTCGATAGTTCGTCCTTGTGGTCCTCGACGTATTGCCGAGCCCCGCGCAGGCCGTTCTCCTCGTTCGTCCAGAGTACGACGCGAATCGTGCGGCGGGGGACCAGCTCGAGCTTGCGCAGGACGTTGAGCACCTCCATCGCGACCACGCACGAACCGCCGTCGTCGTGCGCGCCCTGCCCGACGTCCCACGAGTCAAAGTGCCCGCTGATGACGACGATCTCGTCCGGCTCTTCGCGGCCGCGAAGCTCGGCGACCACGTTCGCCGACGGGGCCATTCCTTCGTCGCGGGCCTCCATCTTGAGCGTGACGACGACCTCGACGCCGCGCTTCTGAAGCCGCGTGATCATGGCGGCGTGCTCGGTGGTGATCGCCGCGGCGGGAATCTTCACCTTCGCGTCGCGGTAGCGCATCGCCCCGGTGTGCGGCGACTGGAGGCTGCGAGCGGTGACGGAGCGGACCAGCGCCGCGACGGCGCCGTGCTGAGCGGCCCAGCGGGCGCCGTTCGATCGAAACCGTACGGCCCCGCCGTAGCCGCTGCCGCGCTCGGGGTCGTACGTCGCCATGGGGTGATCGAAGAGGACGATCTTGCCGCGGACGGCGTCGCCGAGCTTTTCGAGCTCTTTCTCGTCAAACACCGAGACGACGGGCGCGGTGATGCCCTGGGGCGGCGTGCCGACCGAGCCGCCCAGCCCGAGCATCGGCAGGTCGCGGCGGTAGGGTTTGATCAGCGTCGCGGACTCGTTGCCGCGCACCCATTTGGGCACCATGACCGGCTCGGCCCGAACGTTCTCCTGGCCCTCTTTCTCGAGCGTGGCAACCGCCCATTCGATGGCCCGCTCGAGTGATTTCGAGCCGCTCAGACGGTGACCGATGCCGTCACAGAGCTGCTCGAGCTTTTCGTACGCGTCGTTGCCGGCCAAGACGGCGTCGATGATCCGCTTGGCCTGCGGCCGGTAGCGGTCGGCGATCGACCCGGCGTTTGCCGCGGGCTCATCGGCCCGCGCGAGACCGGCGACGAGCGTGAGGCCCATCAGCGTTGAAAGTCCGGAAGCGCAGGCGATTGGCATCGGAATTCGTCTCCTCGAAAGTGTGGCTGCCCAAGCAGCAGAGCCTAGGGTCAGAGCGTCTGCGAGACAAGCCGCGCCGCACGACTTGACGGACCGCGGAACACATAAGGAAGTTCGCGCGGCCTTCGTCCGCAACCAATGCCCAGCCCGGCACGGGCGACAGTGTTTAGCCAGGGGCGTGAGCCCCTGGGAAGGATGCGTTCTGATGCCGAAAGCCCCAGCGGGGCGGCAGACCGACGCGCTGCCTTCTGTCGCCCCTCTCGGGGCTGCGCGTGTTCGATGCCTCGACGTCCAGGGGCTCACGCCCCTGGCTACCGACTTCCGCCCCTTGCGAGGCTCGTGCGTACCCATTCATTTGGCCTCTGCGCTCTCGGCGCCTCTGCGGTTAAGACCCGGGAAAGATCGGCGCGAACCAAATCCGTTGACCGCGGGTCTAAGATACCGGTGGAACACGAATGATGAGCGATCGCGGCATCAGCGACGAGCAGCTCCTGGAGCGCTTCGTGAAGCGCAAGGACCGCACCGCGCTGGCGGCACTCGCGCAGCGGCACGAGCGGGCGCTGCTGGGGCTGGCCGGGGGATTGCTCGGCGGGCGGCGCGAGCTGGCTTGCGACGCCGTCCAGGAAACCTGGCTGCGCGTGATTCGCTACGGCGAGAGCTTCAACGGCCGCAGCAGCTTCAAGACCTGGCTGTATCGCATC
>JACZRH010000355.1 GCA_022574815.1 Planctomycetota bacterium
CCGGCCATCATGCCGACTGCAACTGGAACCAGATTCCCGACTCGTGCGACATCGCCGCCGGCGCCTCGCGTGACGTGAACGGCAACGGCGTGCCGGACGAGTGTGAGCAACTCGGCGATCTGAATTGCGATGGCACGGTCAACGCCCTCGACATAGCGCCGTTTCTGCTGGCGCTCTTCGATCCGGCGCAATACCCGATCCAGTATCCGAACTGCCTCATCAATAACGCCGACATCAACGGCGACGGCCTGGTCAACGCCGAGGATATCGAGGGCTTCATCCTGTTGCTCTTCGGCCCGTAGCGGAGGAGCTTCGAGCAAGTAGTAGCCGCCGGCCCGAGCCGCGACCGCCGGAGCGCAATCCGCACGACGTTTACGACCTCGCGTCGGTCGGGAGGTGGCTTCTTTCATCGGGCTTCTTCGGCGTCCGGACGCTTGACGCTCCCTCATAGGCTAACCTCTTCTTGGACAGCGCGCAGCAGCACGCCGTCGCCGTCTGTGATTTCTTTTTGCTTCTTTTTCTTTGTGAATTGTGTCAAATACGTGCGTGATGAACCCGCCGGGCGTGGGGCAGATCCACGACTCCCTGCCGTTGCGACGGCTGCCGTAAGACCGATCGCCCCACGCCCAGATTCGACGGCTAGAGGGACTATAAGATGCCGCCCCGCGGCGCACGTGCAACTTTGCAGATCGCACGCCGCCGCCAGGGCTCCTATGAGGCATCCCGTGCCGTTCGACCGGCGAGTTCATCGGATCAGTGTAACACCCATACAGGAGGAACGTCCATGTGGTTTGTCGGAATCGATTGGAGCCATCAAAAGCTCGACTACGAACTCCGCGATGCGGCCGGGCGAGTCGTGAGCAGCGGAGATGTCCGCTCCACCGCCGAAGGGTTGGCCGATCTCTTCGTCAAGCTCGATCGCCACGCCCCGCCCGAGCGGATCGCCATCGCCTTCGAGGCGGTCAACCTGGCCTGGGTCCAGGCCCTCTGCGACCGCGGGTACACGCTCTACCCGCTCAATCCCAAGATGGTCAAAGCCTTCCGCGAGACGCTCTCGGCCGCCGGCGACAAGTCCGATTCGATCGATCGAAGCGTGCTGGCCCGGCTGCTGGCGACCTTGCATACCCAATTCAAACCCTGGCGTCCCGACGCCCCGGAAATCGTCGCGCTGCGCATCGCCTGCCAGGACCGCCTGCGGCTGATCGAGGAACGAACCGCCAAGGTCAACGAGCTGCAGGCCATCTTGAAGGCGTTTTACCCGGCCGTGCTGGGTTTGTTCGGCAAGCTGAGCAGCCGCGTCGCGCTGCAGTTCCTGCGGCAGTTCCCCACCCAGCAGCAGATGCACAGCCTCACGCCCAAACGCCTGGCGAGCTGGCTGCGGCGTCAGCACTACACCGCCATCGGCCGACTGGAAGAGATGCAAGCCGTGCTGGGCCGGGCGAGCATCGAGGTGCCCGCGCATCTGCAGCAGGCCAGGGCTCAGCGCATCGGCTACCTGGCGGCGAGCCTGCTCGAGCTCGACGACGAAATCAAACGGCACGAACGGATCATCGAGCAAGCCTTCGACGCGCTTCCCGAAGCGCGGCTCTACCGCTCGCTGCCCGGCGCCGGCCCGGCCCTGGCGCCCGCGCTGGCGGCCTGCTTCGGACGCGATCCGCAGCGCTTCGCCTCGGCCGCATCGGCCCGCGCATTCCTGGGCACGGCCCCGGTCACGTGGCAGAGCGGGCGCTGGCGCGTGGTCGCCTTCCGCCGCGCGTGCTGGAAGTTCGGCCGGCGGACGCTGCACATGTTCGCCGGCACGTCGCTGGCCGACTGTGCCTGGGCGAAAGCGTTCTACCGCCAGCAACGCGCTTCGGGGCATCGCCATCACGAATCGCTGCGGGCGGTTGCCCACAAGTGGGTGAAAATCATTCTGGCAATGCGCAAGACCGGCGAGCCCTACGACGAATCGCGATTCCTTGACAGCCGGAGACACAACCCTGTGACATCCTCCCCGGCCGACCCGGAAATCGCCGTTCTCGCCCAAGGGAGCTTGACATAGGATGTCTTACGGTCGCGGCTTCCATGAGCGTTGGGATGTCAAGGGGAACGTCCGGACGGCCAGGCTTCCATTCGTACTCACGCCGTTGGGCCGCCGCAGCCGCTCTCAGAGCTTCAACTCACGACCGCGCGTCTGGCACATTAGAGAATTCGTGGACGGCCCATTCTCGGTGGTCGGGCTCCGAAGAAAGCTCTTGCGAGATCTCTCCTGGCCCAGCCGCGCTCCTCGGGCTCGTCCTATGTGTCCTGGGGCGTCGTCCTCGATCCCATGGTCCCTTCGCGGAACAACCGCGCCGCGACAACCTGCCGCGATCTCGATCACAAAACGACTCGCTACGCACCGTTCGATTCCATCCATCGTAACGATCACGTTGCCAGTCATCCAAACAACTCCCTCAGCATTCGCCCCGCCAGACGCCCTGCACCCACTGCGAGGGTGCCTGGCGGGGCGAAGGCCGCCGGCTTACGCGGCCGGCTTCGGTTCCAAATTCATCTCTGACGTCGTCTCCAGCTTCTTTGCCGGCTTCTTCACCGGTTTCGTTGGCGGCGGCGCCAGCCGCGTGATGTCAAACACTTCGCCGCTCCGCAGCATGCCGAACGCGATCGCCGTCAGCTTGCGAGCCGTGGCCACCACCGCCTTCTTGCGGCGGTCCTTGCGGCCGCGGGCCACACGCTCGGCGAAGTCGCGAAACGCCGGACAGCAGCGGATCGCGCAGCGGGCCGCCTCCACCAGCACCCAGCGCACCACGCTCGGGCCGCGCTTGCTGATCCGCCCGCGACGCACACGCTCGCCGGACGAATCCTCGCTCGGCGTCAGGCCGAAGTAGCTGCCGAATTGTTTGCGGTTCGAGAAGCGCTTCACGTCGTCGGTATAGGCCACCAGCGCCTCGGCGCTGCGCGGCCCGATGCCCGGTATCGTCCGCAGCAAGGCCACCGCCGGCTGCTGCTCGGCCCGTTCGTTCAACTGCTTTTCCAAGGCCGCGATCTGTCCGACCATGAAATCCAGCTCGTCGAGCAGCCGCGTGATGCGCCCTTTGAGGATTTCTTTCAGCTTCAGCGCTTTCAGCCAGATCATGCCGCAGCGCGTCCAGACGCTCTTGTGCGGACAATGCAGCGCCTGGGTATGCAGCAAGGCTCGAATCTGAATCTTGGCCCGCGTTCGCTTGCTGACCAACTGCCGGCGTTCGTTGATCAGTCCGCGCCACTCCGACACCTCCGGCGGCGGCAGATGCACTTTGGGCACTTGTCCGAGATAGCTGAGGATGCTGAGCTTCTTGGCGTCGATCCGATCGTTCTTGCGGCCGGCGCGAAACAGCCAGGGAATCTGGCTCGGATTCGCCACGGTGAGTTTGGCCGCGTACGGCCGCACCAGGGCCGCGACCCACTGGGCCATCGGCCCGACTTCGAAGACCACCTCGCATCGCCCGGCCAGGGGCTCGAGCACTTTCCGAAAGCCCTCGGCGGTCGTCTCGACTTTTTGCGAGCGATGCGTGCCGCCCTCGCGGCCTTTGTGCGGATCGAACACGTTAAAGACACTTGACTTCTGATGCACGTCAATTCCAATATGAAGCATGGCTGGCCTCTCCTTACGGGTAATCAGCACGAATCAAAAACGACACTGTGCGATTATCCCGCGGAGGGGCCACGCTCATAGTCTCTCGGTTCACATAATATGCGAACAGCGTGAGACACTACACTAATGGTTACGGACCGGTGCGGCAGGGCCGCGCGGCCTTGAGTCCGCGGCTCTTAGGGCGGTCACGGCGGGGTCG
>JACZRH010000064.1 GCA_022574815.1 Planctomycetota bacterium
TCTTCGAGGGTGTAAGTGTAGCCGTCGCCGATCCCGTAACGCAGCTTGATGATCTCGCGCTCGCGGTAGGTCAGCGTCTTCAACACCGCGTCGATGCGGTCCTTGAGCATCTCGCTCGCCGCCGTCATCACCGGCGACTCGGCCTTCTCGTCTTCGATGAAGTCGCCGAAGTACGAGTCCTCGCTCTCGCCCACCGGGCGGTCGAGCGAGATCGGATGGCGGCTGATCTTCATCACCCGCCGGGCCTCGCCGACCGGCATGTTGGCGGCCCGGGCGATTTCCTCGATGGTCGGCTCGCGACCGAGCCGCTGCAACAGGTTCTTGCTGATGTTCCGCAAGTGGCTCATCGTCTCGATCATGTGGACCGGAATGCGGATCGTGCGGGCGTGGTCGGCGATCGCGCGCGTGATCGCCTGGCGAATCCACCAGGTCGCGTACGTGCTGAACTTGTAACCGCGGCGGTATTCGTACTTGTCGACCGCCCGCATCAGGCCCGTGTTGCCTTCCTGAATGATGTCGAGAAAGCTCAGACCGCGGTTGCGGTACTTCTTGGCGATCGACACGACCAGCCGCAGATTGCCGCCCGCCAGCCGCCGCTTGGCTTCCTCGTATTCCCCGAAGACCTTCCGGCCATCGTTGACGCGCCGGCGCAGGTCCTCCGAAAACTCCATCGCCAGGTTGGTCAGACCGTGTAACTCGTCCTTCATCGCAGCAACTTCGTCGGACGGAAGCGACTTGCCGCGCTTTTGAAGCTCGTAGGTCAGCTCCTCGGATTTGTTCACCATCGAGGTGATCTTGCGCATCATCGGCGTGATGCGGCTGGTGCGCAGCGAGAGTTCCTCAAGCAGTGTCACCGCCCGTCGCCGGCGCTGGTTCATGCGCTCCTGCGCCTCGCGCCGCAGCGCGGCGGCCGTGCGCGATTCGCGGATCAGGGTCCAATCGCCGCTGTTGAGCTCGAGCAGCTTGCGCACCGTCGCCAGGTTGGACGGCAGCCGCCGCACGATCGTCGCCTTCGCCATACTCTCAGTGGTGGAGATTTTCATGGTGCGGTCGAAGGGCATCCGCCCGTCGGACACCGCCTGCATGATGTCCACGGCCGCCTGCATGCAGAAGTCGTTTTCGAGCACCTTGCGGCGATAGGCCATCCGGGTCAGCTCGATTTTCTTGGCGAGCGCGATCTCTTCTTCGCGGGCCAGCAGCGGGATCTCGCCCATCTGCGTCAGGTACATCCGCACCGGGTCGTCGATTCGCCGCGCCGTGGCCTCAGTCAGGTCGACCTCGGTGACGCTGTCGAGCGCCTCGCCGCCTTCGAACTGGCCCCCGCGCTTGCGGGTCGACTCGCGCAGCTTGTCCGCCTCGATCTCATCGATCATCTGGATGCTGCTCTGCTCGATCCGATTCAGCACGCTCTCGAGCTTGTCGGGCGAGACGGCCTCGTCGGGAAGGGTTTCGTTCAACTCTTCCCAGGTCAGGTAGCCGCGTTTCTTACCCTGCTCGATGAGCTGGTTAACGCATAGCTCAATCGGGTCGATCTCAACGTCTTTCACTGTCATCCACACTCTCCATCGCGTCCCTGGCCGCAGCGAGCGGCGCCCCGGGGCGCCGATGAGTTCGGAATTCACTCACCGACATTCGCCGAAAAACCACTCACAGCGCCCATCGGCACGCCGCCTGAAACGGGCCGCGGCCGCGTGCGTGCCGTCTTTGCGCTACGAAGCGGTGCTCATCCAGCGGTTCTCCGCCGAGAGCACGGCTTGCTGTCGTCTTCCCATTTCGAGCAACGACCGAAAGGCTTGTTCGGCGTCGTTTCCGCCGCGGTCGGCCTCGCGCAAGTGCCCCTGCAAATCTCCCATCCTTTGAAGATCAAGCTCCGACGCCAGTCGCGCCAAGGCCGACGCGAACGCCTCCTGCGTCGCCGCCGCCCCGCGCAACCGCGCGCCACAGCGTTCCATGAGCTCGCACAGCTCCGCATCGTCGCAACGCGCCTGGGCATTCTGGCGTGTGAACGTGCCGGACTCCTCGATCAACACCCGAATAATCCCGTCGAAACGTCGCCACGGGTCGCAAAACTGCACGGCCTGCGCGAAATCGTCGGTCACCCAGGCGAAGCAGTTCGAATCCTCCACGAGCAAACCGAAGAGCTCCTCGACCGCCGCCACCATGCCCGCGGGCAACCCCCGGATCGATGCGTCGTACGCCGACGTCTCGGAAATGTCCGACGAGTCTGTCCTCGCCGCGCGACGGGCGGCCCCGTGGGCGCGGGCCAGCAACTCGTAGACCGTCGCGGGCGGCAGCGCCAGGGTCTCGGCCAAACGGCCGACCAGCAGCCCCTGCTGCAACGGGTCGATTCCGCCGGCGGCGCTCGAGCGAGCGACGAATTGGAGAAAGTCCTCCACGGCCGCGCGCCGCGCGTGGGGCTCGTCTTGGGCAAAGCCCCTAAGTGTCAGCGACCACTTGAATTCTAGCGCATCGACCGCCGATGGCAACAGCTTCGCGAAGCCCGCGGCGCCCCCCTCGTTGACGCAATCGGCGGGGTCCTGGCCGTCGGGCAGCACCAGTACGCGCACCTGAATTCGTCCACGCAACGCCGTTTCGACGGCGCGGTCCGCGGCCCGCACTCCGGCCTGGTCGCCGTCGAAACAAAGCAGCACACGGTCCGCCAGCGGACGCAACAGCCGAACGTGCGCTTCGGTCAGCGCCGTGCCGAGCGTGGCGACGACGTTCTCAATCCCGTGCTGGTGCAGGAGCACGGCGTCGAGATACCCCTCCACCACGACCGCCTCGCGCTGCGTTTCGATCGCGCGGCGAGCCGCGTCGAGCCCGTAGAGGATGCGCGACTTGCTGAACAGCACGGTCTCCGGCGAGTTCAGGTACTTGGCCGGGTCGTCATCCAGGGCCCGCCCGCCGAACGCGACCCCCCGCCCGAGCCCGTCCCGTATCGGCAGAATGAGTCGGTTCCGAAAGCGATCGTAGGTTTTTCCGCTCTCGTTCGTCGCGATCAGCCCGGTCTGATGCAGGATCGCGCGCTGGATGCCGGTGCGTTCGCCGGCTCGAAGCACATCATCCCAGCCCGCCGCCGCGAATCCGACGCCGAACTTTTCGATCGTCGCCTCGCTCAGCCCGCGCCGCCTCGCGTACTCGAACGCGGCTCGACCGCCGGCGGTCTCGCGCAGGTTTCGACGAAAGTGAGCGCAGGCCCATTCCATCGTCCGCAGCAACTGCTCGCGGAGCTGGGCCGACTGCCGCGCCTCCGGCGACGATTTCGATTCGATTCCGGCTCGGCGGGCCAGGGTCGCCAGCGCTTCCCGGAAATCGACGCGATCGCGCAACTGGACGAACTTGATCACATCGCCGCCGACGCCACACGACCAGCACTTGAAGATTTGTTTCTTGGGGCTGACGGCGAACGAGGGCTTGTGGTCGTCGTGAAAGGGGCAAAGACCGATAAAATCTTTCCCTTTCCGGCGCAGCGACACACGCTCCCCCACCACCTCAACGATGTCGATCGCCTCTAAGACTCTATCTTTCAAGGAGTTCTGCATAAGTGCAGCGGCGCGAGCGAGCAAGCCGGCAACCGCGATACCCACAAGTGGCTCGACCACCCGCAATTACGTGGACAACTACCCATTTTAATCTCAAGTATAACTCCAGTTTTGCCCAGGGTCAATTTTTCAGGGACTTTCCTATGATTCGTGACACACGGCTAACCACATGCCACCAAAACGATTAGAAAGACCTCACTCGACCGGGCCGTACCCTCCGCCGCCCGGCGTCTCAATCCGCAAGACATCGCCGGGCCTGACCGACACCCGCGCCACCGCCCCCAGAAACTCTTCCGATCCCGAGTCACGCAGAATGCGATTCCGTCCCGCTGATCCCGCTTCACCACCCTGCAACCCGTAGGGCGGCCGCAAACGCCGTTGCGTCACCAGCGACACCTCCAGGGCCTGCAGGAACTCGATCTCCCGCACAATGCCGTCGCCCCCGTGGTGACGCCCGGCGCCGCCCGACCCCGCGCGAATCGAAAATCGCCGCAGCCGCACCGGGTATCGGCTTTCCAGCACTTCCGTGTCGGTCAGCCGCGTGTTGGTCATGTGGACGTGAACGGCGTCGGCCCCATCGAACGCCGGCCCGGCCCCGGCGCCTCCCCCGATGGTCTCGTAGTACCCAAATCGCTCGTTGCCGAACGCCAGGTTGTTCATGGTGCCCTGCCCGGCCGCGACGACTCCCAGGGCCCCGAATATCGCGTCCACGATGCGCTGCGAGGTTTCCACATTGCCGCCGACCACCGCCGAACACTGCTCGGGATCGTCATGTGCCGGCGGATTGAGCAGACCGGTCGGCAGGACGATCCGCACGGGCGCGAGGACGCCGGCGTTCAGAGGAATGTCCTCGGCAATCAGACAGCGGAAGCAGTACAGCACCGCACTCGCGACAATGGCCGGCGTCGCGTTGAGATTGCCGTCCAAAACGGGCCCCGTGCCCGTGAAATCGACCACGGCGTCGTCGCCACGGATCGTAATCCGCACAGCAATGGGCGAATCGTCGTCGAGATAGTCGGTGAAGGCGTGCTCACCGTCGGGCAGCTCGCGCAGCGCGGCGCGCATTTTCGTCTCGGCCGCCCGTTGGATGTGCCGCATGTACGCCTGCACCCGGGCGTGCCCGCTGTGATCGACCATCGCCTGTAGAAGCCGGACCCCGCATCGATTCGCCGCAACCTGGGCTCGGATGTCGGCCATATTCTGCTCGGCGTCCCGCGTCGGATAGCGGCCGCCGGTCAGGACGCGGCGAAGCTCGGCCTCGCGCAGCCGACCGTCGGCCACCAACCGCATGGCTCGAATGAGCACGCCCTCCTCGGCAAGATTGCGGCTGTGCGGCGGCATCGAGCCGGGCGTCACTCCGCCGATCTCCGCGTGGTGAGCGCGATTGGCCACGAAGAATCGAATCGTCGTTCGATCGGCGTCGAAGACCGGCGTTATGACGGTCACGTCCGGCAGATGGCTGCCGCCGCGGTACGGATCGTTTGTGATAAACACGTCGTCCGGGCGCATCGGCGCGTGCCGCGTCCGCAGGTCTTCCGTCAGACACTTGACGCACTGCCCCATCGCGCCGAGATGAACCGGGATGTGCGGCGCATTGGCGACCAGGTCGCCCTCGGCGTCGTACACCGCACATGAAAAATCCCGCCGCTCCTTGACGTTGGTCGACAACGCGGTTTTCTCGAGTGTGGTTCCCATCTGCTCGGCGATGGCGGCGAAGTGGTTGTTGAACAGTTCCAACGCAACCGGGTCGTACCGATCGGCAACGGCGACCGGCGCCGCGCCGCGAGGCTCTTTGAGATGGTCCGCGCCTTCTTTCAGCAGCGTCAGAACGATAGTGCCGTCGCTCGTCATTTCCGATCGCCACCCGGGCTCGATCACGATCGTACCGGTCCGCTCGACGATGATTTTGGGGCCGCGGAGGGGGTATCCCGGCCGCAAACGCTCTCGCAGGTAGACCGCCGTGTCGCGACTCGTTCCGTCAAACCAGACCTCCACGCGCCGGTCGGGCTTCGGCCGGCTCGCACCTGCAGTTATATGCGGCGACGGAGGTTTCGCGGTCGTTCCGGTGACCTCGACCCGGGCCGTATGGATTTGCACCGGCCGACCGGCGTACGCGAATCCATACATTTGCCGGTGCGACCGCTCGAACGCGTCCCGCCAGTCGTCACCGGGCGGGCGCGCGACGGTGATCGTCGCGTCCTGTCCGTCGTAGCGCAGGTCCAGCAATCGCCGGGGCGGAGCGATGCGTTTCTCGGGGACGCCCTCGGCGCGTACTTGCGTTTTCAGATCCGATTCCGCAGCCCCAAAGAACGGTTCCAGTTCGGCCAATACGGTCTCATCCAGGTTTCGTCCGACATGGCGGGCGGCAAACCGCTGGACGTCGGCCATCCCAACGCCATATGCGCTTAACACGCCGGCGAGCGGGTGTAACAGAATCCGGCGGATACCAAGCGCGCCCGCGATCGCGCAGGCGTGCTGCCCGCCCGCGCCCCCGAAGCACACGAGCACATATTCCCGCGGATCGTAGCCGCGCTGCAACGAGACCTTCTTGATCGCCGTAGCCATGTGGCCGTTGGCGATGTCAACGAATCCGGCGGCCAGCTCGTGGGGGGCATAGCGCTTGCCGGTCGACGCGGCGATTTCTTCGATCAACGCCTCCAGACGCTCTTCGACGGCGCCGCGGTCCAGCGGAAACGGAAAATACTCCGACCGGATGCGGCCCAGGACGAAGTTCACATCGGTCAGGCACAGCGGACCGCCGCGTCCGTAGCAGGCGGGTCCGGGATCCGCCCCGGCGCTGGCCGGGCCGACGGTCGGCTTAATCCCGTCGAAGCCGCAGATCGACCCGCCGCCGGCCGCGACGGTCTCGATTGCCAGCATGTCGCCCACCACCCGAACCGAACCCCCCGTGCTGCGATCTTCGATCTCCATTTCGTGGCGGCGCTCGTACTGCCCGTCGAAGCGGCTGACGTCGGTGCTGGTTCCTCCCATGTCGAAGCCGATGGCCCGCTCGAAGCCGGCCCGCGTCGCGACGTGCGCGCAGCCGACCACGCCCGCCGCCGGGCCGGACAGAATGCTGTCCTTGGCGACAAAAGCGTCGGCATCGACGAGACCGCCGGCACTGGTGATCAGCTTGAGATCGGCCTCGGGCAGGCCGGCGCGGATGGACGCGATGTATTCCCGCAGCACGGGCGTGAGATACGCGTCAATCACGGTCGTCTCGCCGCGCGGGACGATGCCCTGCAACGGTGACAGGGTCGACGAGACCGAGACGCTTTCGAAGCCCAGCTCGCGTGCGATCCGCTCGAGCGCGCGCTCGTGTGCGGGATTGCGATAGCTGTTCAGCAGGCAGATCGCCAGCGCTGCGATGCCGGCCTCGCGCAGCCGGAGCAGCTTCTCGCGCGCGTCATCTTCATCGAGCGGCCGCAGCACCTCACCGCGCGCCCCGACGCGCTCCTCGATCTCGACCACGTCGCAATAGAGCGGCTCGGGCTTGCGAATGTGCAGATCGAAGAGCCGCGGCCGCGTTTGATAGCCGATCCGCAGGACGTCGGCGAATCCCCGAGTCGTGACGAAGCCGGTCGCAGCGCCCTTGCGTTCGAGCAGTGCGTTGGTGCCGCGTGTCGTGCCGAGCCGCACCCGCACCGGTCCGATCGACTCGTCGAGCCGCTTGCCCATCAGCCGACGAATGCCGATCACCGGGGCCTCTTCGCCGCAGCGCAGCTCGTAGCGTGTGCCGGGCGCGGGCCGCGCCGGCAGGGCACGTTCCAAGTGCATCTGGCCCGTGCAAGCATCGAACTCGCGCACCGGAACGTCGGAGTCCTGGAGCAGCTTCAGCCCCCATCCGCGCCAGCAATCCCTCGGCTCGGCGACGCGCTGCGGATCGACGACGCAATCACTCGAAGAGCCCTCACCGACGATCCCCTTGTACACGCCGCTGCTCAGCAGCTTATGGACCGCCAGCGTCCCGTCCGCCCGTCGGGCGATGCAGTCGGTGAACGTCCCACCGACGTCGATCCAGAATTCCCATCCCGCTTTCGTCACGGCTTCAGTGCTTGCGCCACGAATCTGCTCTTATCCGTCGCAGGTGTGTAAACATAGACGGACGTCTCCTCGCGTTTGGGCTCTTGCAGCAGGAAGAGGACGATCTGATCGCTTTGAAAGAAGAACGATGAGACATGGTATCCTTCCGGTGAAATGCGGCGGCGCCGCCGCTCCGCCAAGTCGAAACGGTAAAGAGCGCTCGCGTCGCGGCTCGTGATTTTGCCGTCCTGGTCGGTGTCCTCGACGCGCGCCAGTAGAATCAGCACACTCGTAAAATGCAGTCTGTTTAACGGGTCGCGGCGAGTCCACTGTTGCCAGTGCCCCAACGCCACCTGACGGTCAAAGACGCGCATGTGCGCATTGGTTTCCAGGTCAACCACTTCCAGATTGAGCTGTAGGTTCCCCGCCGAGGAAAAGCCGAAGCCGGACCACGCCGAGCCGCTGATGAGCGTGCGCCCGGAAAAGATCGAGACCGATTGTGATCGTTTCGTAACAATCGGCAGCAAGGCATATCGATCGTCAACAATACGAGCCTGGTTGGCGCTAAAGCTTGCTTTGAACGGTTCGGCGGTGTCTACGGGAATCGACAGGTCGCCGTCATAGGCACATCCACCGATTGTAATTGCCAAGGCGAGCATTCCCATGTGAAATCGCAGCGCGCTCATCGTTTTCGTCCTCTTAACGCCATGTTCGTATCAATTCAATGACAATCGTTGCATGCTCGAAATCGTCGAGCGCCGGCGCAAGGAACTCGGCAAAACAAAGATCGGCTACGATTCCAAGCGTCCCCACGCGGCATCGATCGCCTTCAACGCCGCGCCGCAACCCGAGTCCAGCCAGACATCGGCAAGCGCGGAGATCGGCGTGCGATTCGGATTGATCTCGATCACCGCCCCGCCGTAGGCCTTGGCCGCGTCCGCGAGCGACGCCGCCGGCTGGACCACGCCGCTCGTGCCGATCACCAGCATCACGTCGCAGTGCTGGGCGGCGGCGATGGCGGCGTTGAGCGCGCCGGCCGGCAGCATCTCACCGAACCAGACCACGCCCGGCCGCAGGCGCTCGCCGCATTGTTCGCAGTGCGGGTCCTCGCCGAGGTCGTCGAGCCCGACGATCTCGTAGTCGCAGCCCGTGCAGCGCACGACGTCGAGCCGCCCGTGCAGTTCGATGACCTTTTCCGAGCCGGCCCGATGGTGCAGCCCGTCCACGTTCTGCGTCACGACGACAAAGTCGTCGACCCGCTGCTCCCAGTCGGCCAGCACCTTGTGCCCGGCGTGCGGCTCGATCTGCGCCAGCTTTTGCCGCCGATGCCGGTACCAGGCCCAGACCTTGAGCGGATCGCGGGCAAACGCCTGCGGCGTCGCGAGCTCTTCGGGGTTGAACTTCGACCAGAGCCCGTCCTCGTCGCGAAACGTCGGCACGCCCGACTCGGCCGACATGCCCGCCCCGGTCGAGACGCAAACGGAATCGGCGCCGTCGAGCAACTCGGCGGCTCTCGCAATCGCTTCGCCCGTCATACACGGAGTGTACGCCCGAACGCCCCCACCCTTCCAGCGTGTGAAAAAGGGGTCGGGAGTCTTTATTCTTGGCGAGCAGTAGGCGACGCGACTTCTGTGCTGGGAGAATACTCGTTCATGGGGGCCGAAAGGCAAAACAAAGACTCCCGACCCCTTTACTCCTCCGGCGGTTCGGCTTGACAGTGCGGGGCGCGCGGATAAATTGGCCCGGATGGTCTCGATCACGGAGGACGAGCTCGACCGTGAAGATGCTCGGACGAGGGGAGCCCGCCGCACGCCGGGTCGCGTGTTGACGAGCGCGCCCGATCCACTCAAACCGGCGGTCCTGCGGGGCGGCGGACGAGGCTGATGATCACGCTTCACGCGTACGTCTTGCGAGAGCTGCTCAAGACCTTCGGGCTCGCGCTGGCCGGCCTGACGATCCTCTTCACCATGGGCGGGGGCATCTTCAACGTCATGCACTCCGAAGGCGTGACCACCGCCGACCTGATGCGCTTCCTCCCGCTGCTCATTCCCATCATCATCACGCTGACCATGCCGCTCGCGGCGCTGTTCGCGGCCACAATGGTCTACGGGCGGCTCACCGCCGACAACGAATTGCTCGCCTGCCGCGCCGCGGGAATCAATGTCCATCGCCTGTTTCTGTCGGTCATGCTGCTGTCGCTGTTCGTGGCGGCGTTCACGCTCGTGTTCGGCAATTTTGTCATTCCCGATTTCATGCAGCGGATCGAGCGCTTCGCGCGGACGAACCTGCGCGACTTCGCCGCCCAGCGGTTAATTCAACAAGGCTTCATTCGTTTCCGCGACGAGTTCTTCCTGACCGCCGAACACGTCGAAACCCGCTTTTCGAAAGAGGACCTGGAAGCGAAGGGTTTCGATCCCGAGCTGTCCTACATGTCGATCCGGGCGCCGACGTTTCTTCAGCTCGCCAAAAACGGCGAGATCATTCGGTTTACGACGGCGGCCTGGGGGATGGTCGAGTTCGACACGCGGTCCACTCCGATCACCGTCACACTCCACATTAACGACGGCCGCGACTATCAGCCGCCCAAGAGAATCGTCAGCATCCAGAGCCAGAAGATCGGGCCGATTCAGGTGCCCTTGCCGTTCAAGCGCAGGCCCTCTTGGGCCGACCTGCCTTCACTGATCGCCTGGCGCAAGGCGCCCTGGAGGGCCGACAAGCTGCGCTTGCCGATCAACGAGTTTCTCGTCCATGTCGCGATCCAGCGCTTCTACGAATCGACCGTCCATCGGATCGGCTCCGGCCGCACGGTCGTGCTCGGCGACGAGCGGGGCGGCCGCTACGAGATCTCCGCCGAACGGGCCGAACAGGACGCCAAACGCGGGGGCCGGGTCCGGCTGACGAACGCGCGGGTCCGGATGTTTCGACCGGACGAGCCCAAGCCCACCCGTTATTTCGCGGGCCGCGTGGAATTGATCGCGCGCCCGCTCGGGCCCGGCGAGGATTCCGAATCCGACAAGATCCTGATCGAAATCCGCCTGCTGCGAACCGCCGACCAGCACGTCTACGAAGACAATCCGCGCTCGGCCGATTATGGAACGCCGCACCGCAAGGGCACGATGAGCATCGACGGGGTCAGCTTTCCGGACGGCATCTTTCGCGGCTTGCAGGACGTCACGCCGGCCAACGTGATCGACCCGCGCGTGCCTCTCGCACTGCCCGAGGCGTTGGAAGCGCGGCGGGCCGGCTTGCAGGCGTCGGCCGAGAAATTGCGCCGCAAGGTCGCCGCCACGATTCACTTCCGGCTCGGTTTGTCCGCGAGCGTGCTGGTGACGCTCCTGATGGGCGCGGCCCTGGGCGTCATCTTTCGCGGGGCGGCGCCGCTGTCGGCGTTCGGCCTGGCGTTCGTCCCCGTCGTCATCGTGGTGATCTTCATGGTGATGGGCCGCCAACTCGGTGAAAACCCCGGCTCGCAAACGGCCGGCGCGATCGTCACCTGGGGCGGACTGCTCGCGTTGCTGCTGGCGGATGTATTACTCGTGCGGCTCGGCGTGAGACGATAGGATGACTGGGTCGCCATGAGCATAATCGACCGGTTCATCGCCCGAACGTTTCTGGCCAGCTATATGATTCTGCTGGGCGTCGGGATCGGTCTGTACATCGTCGCCGACTTGCTCGTGAATCTCGACGAGTTCATCGAGGACGCGGATCTCCCGCCCGGAGCCGTGCTGGGGACCATTGCGGACTACTACGGCAGTAATATTCCGCTTTATTTCTCGCAGCTCGCCGGCCCCGTGATGGCGCTGGCGGCGGCTTTCACGCTCGCGATGATGCTGCGCAACAACGAGCTGACCGCGTTGGCGGCGGCGGGGGTTCCGCTGCAGCGGACGGCGGTCCCGATTCTGCTCTGTTCGGTCGTGCTGGTCGGCCTCTGGGTGGTCAATCAGGAGTTCGTGATTCCCCCCCTGGCCCACAAAATCGCCCGTTCGCATGACGACGTATTGGGCACATCGACCGACGGTGTCTATTGCGCGTGGGACGCCAACAATGCGATTCTCACTGCACGGCGATTCAACGCCCGCGACGGCGTGCTGGAGAAGCTGTTTATCATCGAGCCCAATGAAAGCGGCACGCCGAGCTACCTCGTCAAGGCCGACCTGGCGACCTATGACTACGAGCGCCGCATCTGGCGGCTCGACGTGGGGCGACGGATCGTCATGGACAACCGCCCGCAGACCAGCGGTCTGGGCGGCCGAATCGAGCCGCAAGAAGTCATCGAACACGGCTTCACGTTGTCTCCCGACGACCTGGTGCTGCGGCAAGGCTCGCAATGGGCCAGCCTGCTCAGCCTGCGGCAGATGAACGGGCTGATCCACGGCGGTGGGTTCGCGAACCTGCCAACCATCGTCATGAGCCGGCACGTGCGGCTCACCCGCCCGCTCTTGCAGTGGATCCTGCTGGCGCTGGCGATCCCCTTTTTCCTGACCCGCGAGCCGATTAGCGTCGTGGCCGCCGGCGGCCGGGCGCTCCTGTTGTGCGGGCTGTTCTTCGGTGCAACATTTCTGGCTCACGGTATGATTCGTGAATCGTCCGCCGCGCTCGTGGCCTGGATGCCGATCCTGGGCTTTGGGCCGGTCGCGGTCCTGCAACTGGCCAATGCGAAGACCTGACATGGCACACATCGTAATCGTCGAAGACGAACCGGACCTGGCCGCAGGCTTGCGCGACAATCTCGAGTTCGAAAAACACACGGTCGTTCATGCCGCCACCGGGCAGGAGGGCGTCGAGGCCGTCTCCAAACAGGAGACCGACCTGGTCCTGCTCGACATCATGCTGCCCGATATCGACGGCTTCGAAGTGTGTCGGCGGCTGCGCGCGAGCGGGTATACGATGCCGATCATCATCCTCAGCGCCAAGGGCCAGGAGTTGGACAAGGTGCGCGGGCTAGAGTTGGGCGCCGACGACTACGTGACCAAACCCTTCGGGCTGCGCGAGTTGCTTGCCCGCATCAACGCCGCCCTGCGCCGCGCCGACAGACCGGAGACCGAAACCCTGCGTTCGCAATTCACGATCGGCGAACGGCGCATCGACCTGGTGCGGCAGAAGGTCGAGACGCCCGACGGCGAGCTACCGCTGGGATATTACGAATCGGAAATCCTGCGCATCCTGCACGAGCACGTCGGCGAAGCCGTCCCGCGCAACGAGTTGCTGACCCGCATCTGGGGCACCGCCGTCTTCCCGGCGGACCGCACCGTAGACAACCACATCGTCAGCCTGCGGCGAAAGATCGAGCCGAACCCGAAGGAGCCGCGTTTCATACTCACGGCGCACGCGGTGGGGTACAAGCTCGTGCTGTCGTAGCGCACGGGGTTTGGGGTTCAGGTACTACTCGGGGCAATGGATGTTGGACATCGTCATTCCGAGCGCGGCGAGGAATCTTGCCGGATACCGGGAGGAATGCTTCGGTTCGCTCAGCATAACACTTGACATACCATCCTCTCGGCAATGACTGCTCCGGAAGTGGTATGTGAGGTCCTGAATCCCGAACCTCGACACCTGCTCCCTGAACCCCGGCTACTCGACATATCCCAGGCTGCGCAAGCGCTCGATCTGCTCGGCCGTGAGCGTCTTGACGTGGCGCGGGCGGGTGTCCTTTCGGTTGGCGACGAAATCGGCCCGCTGCTCGAGCGGCATCTCGTATTCGGTGACGACGAAGGGCAACGTGAAGGTCCGCGCCTCCGCGATCAGCGCGTCCAGCCGCGATTGGAGCTGGCGGTGGATCTCGTCGGTCGCATCAAACGGGACCGGCTTCTGCTCGAGCGGGTCGCAAGCGATGTCGAAGTACGCCCGGCCCACGAGCTCGCCCGTGTTGGAATCGAGCACCTTGAGCAGTTTGTGCGAGGCCATCCGAACGGCGTAATAGTCGGCATGCGTTTCGTGCGGCGTCGCGACGTTCGGAAACTCGACGAAGATCGCGCGCTGCGGGTCGATCTCGCCGGCCCCGGTGAGCACCGGCAGCAAGTTCTCGCCGTCGAAGCTGCGATCGTGCGAGATCTCAAGCAGGGCCGCGATGGTGGGCATCAGGTCCATGGGCGAGGAAATGCCCCCGACGCGGCGCGCCGTCGATGACGCCGTTCCTGCTCCCGGCAGGCGAACCGCGAAGGGCACGCGGGTGGTCTCTTCCCACAAGTGCTGATGGTGCGCGAAGTAGATGTCGTGCTCGCCCATCGACTCGCCGTGATCGGCCGTGAAGACGACCAGCGCTCCGTCCCAGAGCCCCTTCTTCTTCAACTCCTCGATCAACACGCCCAGTGCCGCGTCCGTGTAGCGGATCTCGGCGTCGTAACGGTCGCGATAGTCGAAGAAATCGAGCTTACCCTCGCGCCTTTGATAGCGCGGCACCTGTTCGGGCCGCAACTCGCGCGTTTCAGTACTGTGGAACATCGCGCGGTGCCGCGCCGGCGGATCGTAGGGGCCGTGCGGATCGATGAAATTCGTGAACAGAAAGAACGGCTCGGGCGGGCCGGACTCGAGCCACTCGAGGATCGCCCGTAGCGTGTGGGGCGCCGTCCGTTCGAAATTCGCCCGCTGCGCCTCGCGGTCGTCGAGCCGATCGTCGTAGACGTCGAACCCCTGGTCGCACCCGCTCATCTCGCCGATCAGGACGAAGTTGCTCACGAACGCGGCCGTGTGATAGCCGACCGCTTTCAACATCTCGGGCAGCGTCAGAAGGTCCTCGTGCAGCGTGACGCCGTTGGAGCGCACGCCGTGCCGAAACGGGTAAAGCCCGGTCAACATGGAGGCGTAACTGGGGCGCGTCGAACCGCGCGGGACGACGGCTTGGTCGAAAACGACCGCGGTGTCCGCGAAGGTTTCGATCGCCGGCATGGTGTTGCGCTCGTATCCGTAACGCGCCAGATGGTCGGCACGCAGCGTGTCAACCGTGAGGAAGATGATGTTCGGCAGGTTCCGCTTGGACGTCGCGATCTTCGCCGGCGGCGGGCCGCTCGGCTTGCCGGCGCCGTCGCAGGCAGACATCAGCGCGACCCAGGCGATCGACGCCGCGATCACGGTCACTGGGCTCTGTCGCACGGCTGAAATCCTCAGAGCGTGTCCAAACCTATTCCCCGCCTCTCAGCAGTTTCCGGATCGGATCCGTCAGACTGTGCAACGGCTCGGCGGTCACGCGCGGCGCGTCGATCGTGCCGCGAACGCGGTATTGCACGAGCTCCGCGCGCGCCAGGTCCACAATATCGGTCAAGAGCGGAATGCGGGCCAAGTGACTGGGATGCGCTCCGAGCAGCGTCAGGTCGATCGTGTTGTCGCGGAGGTTCCAGCGACCTTCCCCCACCAGCCGCAGGTCTCTCGATTGGATGTCCACCCGCAGCAGTTTCAGCTCGTCTCCCTGCCAGACGAAACGCACGTCCGCCCGGTCGATCGCGTCGCTGATCGTGCGGTTCGTCTTGCGGCGGAACTCAAACACCGGGCGCAGCACCGGCGAACCCAGCAGCGAGGCGCCGCGGATGCGTAGCCGGCCGTCGCCACTGCGGGACGCGTTGTCGCCGGCCTTGCCGCGGAGCACGACCTGGCCGTCGAGCCGGCCGCGGCGCATGACCTTGTCTTGTGAACCGCCGCGCTTGAGAAACTGATCGAGGCTCAGGTTGTGCAGCGTCAGCGCCAGCTCGTACTCGCCCGTTTGGGGGTCGATTCGCACGGACTGCGCGATCACCTCGCCGTCACAGATCCTGCCGCGCACGTCGCGGAGCGTGACCCATCGTTCGCCGCGCCCGCGCGTCAGGAGGCCTTCAAACCGCTCGACGGGTCGGCCGGCGAAGAGCCCTTTGCGGACGAAGAACTTGCCGTCCACCTCGATCTGACCGTCAGGAAAGACCGTGCAGACTCCGTCGAGATCGCCGGCGAATTCCGTCAACGGCAATCCGAGCTTCAATTGAGCGTCTCGAAACGCAATCCCGCCGGTCACTTCCCACGTCCGGCCGCCATCCTCCACCAACCTAATCCGGTCGAGCGTCGCGTCGAAACGCCCCTGCGGCGACAATCCGCGCAAGAGTCCCGCCAGCGCCGGCGGCATCGCGGCGATGAATTCGTCCGACCATTGCAGGTCCCGCGCCGTCACGGTCAGGTCGAACCAACGGCTCTCCTTCGACCATCCTCCGCGACCGCTCATGTGGATCCGACCGCTCTCGCCGTATTCCGCGTCTGCCTGGTGCAGCTCGAACCCGGCGGAGTCGATCGTCGCATGAAGCCGCGCGTCTCGCAGGTCGAGCGGCAGCGGGCCGGGTTTCAGTCTCGCGGATTCGATGCGGATTTCCACGGCCTGCGAATTCGGCTGCGCGGCGGCGGGGCGCAGCGCGTACACCACCCCGCGGACGTCAGCAAACTCACCGATTCGCTCGAGCGCTTCGCGCGCGGCCTGCAATCGAACTGCATGCTCCTTGGCAAGGCGCCAGTTGTCCAGGCGGACTTCGCACTGGGAGCCTTTGCCGATGGAGCACATATCGGGCACGCTCAACGGCTGGTGCCGGCCGTCGGGGTGGATGATTTCAAGGTCGATCATGGGGGGCTGCCGGTTGCGGAGGTCAGGGGAGAAAGCCACTGGGTCTCGGCCCAGCCCAGCCGGTCATTGATGCGCACGGCCGAGAACTGGGCCTGCGGGGCCTGGGGCAGCACCTGCACAAGGCTGCCCACGGGCAGGTTCTGGAGGACGGGGGCGTTGATGTCGGGGGACACGCGAAGGGCAAGCCGATCAAGGCCCACACGGTAGGTGCCTGGTGCGGAGTGGCCCGTGGTGGCGCCGGATTCATGGGGCGTGAGAGCCCGGCCTTGCCGCGCCTGGCGCGCATGGGGTCCGTCGGGTGCGGGCTTCATGCCGGGGACGTGCGCGACGGGCTGCAGGCTTTCATCGCGCACCCAGCCCGTCAGGGCTGCGACCGCCACCGCGCGCCAGCCGGAGTGCGGGTTGTGGGCGGCAGATGAACCGGGTGCGGCACGCACGAAACTGCCTTGGCCCAGTTGCAGCAGGGTGTCGCTTTGCGCCCGAGGTTCGGCATGCAAGGCCAGCCCGTCATGCACCACGCGCCAGTGGTTGACCAGCGGCTGGTCCGCTGCTGCCGCGGAGGCCAGCGGGTTGCCGGTGTGCGGCAGGGCGGGCCAGTGTTCGGGCAGGGTCGCGGTGGCCGGTGCGGGCAGGGGCCGCACTGGCGCGGGGAGTTCCTGCACAGGCGCCGCGATGCTGGCGCTTGCGCTGGCCACAGGCAGGGGCGCCAGCCGGGGAGGATGCTCGGGCGCAGGGCCGGGTTCGGTCAGGTAGGGCTGGGGACCGTAGCGCTGGCCCAGGCGCGCACCGGCGTCTTCCACGCGCTGCAGCAGGCCCGGCGATCGGCTGTTGATCACCGTGGGCGTGACGAAGACCACCAATTCGGTCTCTTCGTTCTGGAATCGCTGGGACCGGAACAGAGCACCCAGCACGGGCAGGTCTCCCAGGAAGGGAACCTTGTCGACGTTGTCGCCACCCTTGCGCGACAGCAAGCCGGCCAGCACCATGGTCTCGCCGTCCTGGACGTTGAATTCGGTGAAGGTGCGCCGAGTGCTCAACCCGGGCCCCGAGGGCGTGGAGAACGATGGGTCGATGTTGCTGACCTCGCTGTCGATCTCGGCCCTGATGACGCCGTTGCGGTCCACGCGCGGCGTGATGCGCAGCTTGACGCCGTAGGGCTTGAACATGACCACGGGGCCGTAGATCGTGGCCACGGAGTACGGATATTCGCCACCGGCCAGGAACTCGGCCTTGGAGCCGTTGCGAGCCGACAGCTGGGGCTGGGCAAGAATGCTGGCCTTTCCGTCGCGGGCCAGCAGGTCCAGCTTTGCGGTCAGGCCCATGTTGACGGCGGTGAGGATGTTCAGGCCTTGGGGCAGCGGGCCTTTGTCACCGCTGTCCGGGGTGATTGGCGGGTTCTGGACGCCGATGACCAGACCGGGCTGATGGCCGCGCCGCGCCGGCGCCCAGATGCCTCCCACGCTGGCCCCGCCCTGGGCGGTCCAGCGCAAGCCGAATTCGCGCAGCTCAT
>JACZRH010000065.1 GCA_022574815.1 Planctomycetota bacterium
GCGCGGCGCTTGCCGAGCTTCAAGCGGGTCGACGTGATTTGACGCCGCCTTCCAGAGCGTCGATTCCCGAAGGAGAAGGGCACTCCGAACTCAAAACGGCTCGACGCGATGCCGCCTTCTCAGACCAATGGGTCCGCTACGGAACTCGTCGTCTGGAACTGACCCGGCAGGCCAACGACCTGGCCGATGAACTCCTGCAGGAACTGCTGGCGATCCCGACCGCGTTTGAACGGGCCCGCCGTCAGACGGTCAAGCTCAAGGCGGCCCTCAAGCTGGCCGAAGACTGGCAACGCGAGGGCAAGATCGCATCCTTCGATTCTCCCGAGGGCGCAAACGTGGCGAGCCTGGCGGCCCGGATGCGAACCATCGCACAGGCCGAAGCCACCCGACGCCGCGAAGTCGATGGACTCAAGCAACAGATCGACAACAAGAGTCTGATCGAAGCCGCCCGGCAGGAGTTGGAGCAGGAACAGGAGAAGAACCGGCGCTTCCACAATGCCCTCCAGGAAGAGCTCAGCTACGCCGCTTTCCTGACGGAGATGGCCGCCAAGGACGAAACGACCTTGATCGCCCTGGTAGAGCCCAAGGGCACGCTCAACGCCTCCATCGAGAAACTGGCCGGGGCCGTTGACCAGGCCCAGCGCGAGTTCGACCGCGCGGTGCGAGCGCTGCGCAGCGTCCGTGATGCCATTCGTTCCGTGGAAAACCCGTACGTGCGCCTTGGATTTCGCAGGGCCCCGAAGCGTCTTGCCGAGATCAAGGCCGAACTGGAAAACCTCAAAGACGCCCGCCTCCCCGAAGACCACAGCTCCGACCCCCTGGAGCAGGCGACAAACGGCGATCAGCCCGAATCCGTCGCGGTTGACGCTAACCAGCTCGCGCAAACGGATCAGCCGCTACTGGACCAAGTGAAGACGATGAAGGGAGAGTTGGAGGCTCGGCAGGATTCCGCCACGGCCCAGTGGCAGTACTTCGATAACCTCGATGAAAAGCTCAAGCTCTATGCGGAAGCATCGGACGCCCTGGACCAGGCATTCACGTCGGCCGGTCAGGCGTGGTCCTCGTTGATCAACGAAGAAAAGCGCAAGTATGCCGGTGCGCGGGAACTCGAGCGCCGGCTCCAGCAAGGCCGGATCGACCGAGCCCAGATCCATTTCGACCTTTCCGAGACGCTGACCCGAAAAACCATTATCCAGGCCCAATCCGATCGTGACGAGCAGGCCCGTCGATACGCCAGGCTGCGCAAGCACCATCAGGATGAGCGGGACCGGTTGCAGGCACTCTCCACGTTTGGGATCTGGGCGAGAATCCGCGCCGATTCCGCGGACGAAAGAGCGGCGCTGATCGTCCGACCGGTCCAGCGCATTGGTGCGGCCACGCTCCGCTTCGAAGATCTCGAGGAGGTCGACCGGAAACAACTGGAATACGATGCGAAGAACCTACGCGGAGAGGAAGACGTCGCTTGGGAAAGTGTGCTCGCTGCGCTGTCCCGGGTGAAGAAGCGGGAACTCTTCGACGACTCGCTGGATACCTACTATCGGGCGGTCACCCTGATCGACCGCCAGATGAACGAATACGACAAGGGCCTCGAGGCTTACCGGGAACTGATCGAGTCATGCAACCAGGAACGCAGTCAGATCGCAGAGGCCCCGGAGCGGTTGGAGGAGGGGCTGAAACTGAGGATCCTCGGTTACCAGACCGCCCGGCACCTCGCAGCCATCGCCGCCTCGCCCAGCGCCCAACTCTCTATAGAGGACCTCTTCAAGCAGACCTATGGATTGCCGCTGCCCATCCCCGAGCAGACCCACGACTGGGACAAGGACTACTGGGCGGACCGCCTTTTCGCCGCCGAGGCACGCCTCTGGGGCCACCAGGCCTGGAGCAAAGCCACCCGGAAACTCCTCTCCAAGCTGGGATTGGATGCCGAAATCGCCCGGTACGATCAGCACAAGGCCAAGATCGAGAACAAGATCGGAGCGCTCGAGGCTCGGCGACAGGATCTGCGTAGCTCCATTGCCGCGATACGCGCTGATTATTCCACGGAGATTTACAAAGCCGCCGTCCGCACGCTGGTCTACCTGCTTCTGATCCCGGTCTTGGCCTGGGTGATCGTCCGTATCGTGAACCGCTTCGCACGCCGGATCGAAGAACGCGTGGTAGACGGAATGGCCCGTGACCGTCTCACGTATCATGAGCGCATGAAGACAGTGTCCAGTGTAACGCGCAGGACGGTGTCGGTCGTGGTCTGGATCATCGCCGGTCTCTATCTCTTTTACATGATCGGGGCCCCGGTGTCGACCATTCTGGCCTCGACCGCAGTCCTGGGGCTGGCCTTCGCTTTTGGCGCCCAAGCCCTGATTCGAGATTTCTTCCACGGCTTCTTCATTCTGCTGGAGAATCAATACACCATCGGGGATTGGATCAAGGTCGGCAGCATTGAGGGTACGGTCGAGCGCCTGACTCTGCGGGTTACCGTGCTTCGTGATATGGAGGGAACGCTGCACTTTATTCCCAACGGTGCGGTCACCTCGGTTTCCAACATGACCCATGGCTGGTCGCAGGTGAAGATGGAAATCGGAGTGGGCTACAACGAAGATATCGAACGGGTGAGCCGGGTGATCCTGGAAGCGGCCACTGAAGTCTGCCAGCGTCCAGAGTGGAAGGAGAAAGTGCTGGCGGATCCCGCGGTGCCCGGCCTGCAAAGTTTCGGCGACAGCTCGCTCAATATCCGCCTGGTCGTGAAAACGCAGCCCGGCGTCCAGTGGGGCTTGGCCCGACAATTGCGGAAACGCATCAAGGAGCGTTTCGATGAGGAGGGCATCGAGATTCCATTCCCACAGCGGGTGATCCACCACGTCTACTCCGGCGACAGCAAGACGTCGCAAGAGAACGCACGTCCAGACGGTGGATAGCTCGCGTATCACTGACGGCCGGCAAGGCCGCATACCGGCCCCGATCCGCCGCCGCCGGCGTGCGGCGGGTCTCTCGCGAATTTGTGGGCCGTCTGCCGGGCTTTTTGGCGGGCGGCGGGTGCGTCGTCTGCAGAAATGCGATAGACTCCCCGGCTGCTTTTCCTCGATGGAGCGATTTGGCTATGGAACTTCCTCGTCGCACACGGGGCGATGAACTGCTGAAGCCGGGCGAGCTGCTCGGCGTGCGGCATCGCTTGCGAAACATTGCCCGGCAGCATGACCTGACCACCGTGATCGCCTATGCGTTCGACCATCGCACGCGGATGCTGCCGTTCATCTATGCGGACATGCGCATGGCACCCGCGGGCGTGCGGGCGATCGGATCGGCGCTGCTCGACTGCGGCTTCAACAAGACGCGCATCGTGCTCCAGCAATGGAACCGAAATTTTCGCCCGTCGCAGATGCGCCTGGACGGACGCATCCCCGACCTCTTCCTGGTCTCGAGCATGCAGATCCACTCGGCCCAGTGCGAAGCGCTGATCCGCGACGCGTGCCGGATCGATCCGGTCAACCGCCCGCTGATCATCGCCGGCGGACCGAAGACGATCTACGAACCGTGGGGCGTGTTCAGCGCCGACCCGCTCGACCCGTGGGGCGCCGACGTCGCCGTGACCGGTGAGGAATACGTCCTGCTCAGTCTGCTCGAAGTCCTGCTTTCGATCCGTTCGAGCGACGAGTCGATGCGGAAGACCTTTATTCGCGCCCGAAACAGCGGCATGCTCGACGGCATCCCCGGGCTGGTCTACGCCTTGACCGACAGCGACGGTGTAGCGCAGGAGCTGGTCGACACCGGCATCCAGCGTCTGGTCGGTGATCTCGACGAACTGCCGCACCCGGTATTGGGATACCAACTGCTCGAGCCGCCCAGCCGCCGGACGACGCTGGGCGCGCAGGCGCTGCCGCCGAATCGCGTGCGCTCGTACAGTCCGATCGGCTCGCTGGTTCTGACGTTCGGGTGCAAGTTTAACTGCCCGTATTGCCCGATTCCGGCCTACAACCAGCGTCAGCATCGCGTCAAGAGCGGCGCGCGGATCGCATCGGAGATGGTGCGTTTGCAGCGTGAGTACGGGTTGCGTTACTTCTTCGGCGCCGACGACAATTTCTTCAACGATGAGAAGCGGACGCTCGAAATCGTTGAGACGCTTGCCAAGACGCGGTCCGACAACTCTCGGAAGCGCCACCGGTTCCGTTGGGGCACCGAGGTCACCGTACACGACACGCTCAAGCTTCAGCAGCACCTGCCCACCGTGCGAAAGGCGGGCGTGCGGGCGCTATGGCTGGGTGTCGAGGACATGACCGCCACCTTCGTCAAGAAGGGCCAGAGCGTCAACAATACGACCGAGTCCTTTCGCCTGCTGCAAGAGAACGGCATCTGCCCAATGCCGATGATGATGCACCACGACACGCAGCCGCTGGTCTCGCGCGGGCCGAAGCCGTACGGGCTGCTGAATCAGGCCCGCCTGATGCGCAAGGCCGGTGCGTGCAGCCTGCAAGTTCTGATGATGACGCCTGCCACCGGTTCGAAGCTCTACACCGGTGCCTTCACGTCCGGGATCGTGTACGAGAGCGTCGCCGGCAGACGCGTCGAATCGTACATGCTCGACGCGAACTATGTCGTCGCCTCCGAGCACAAGCAGCCGTGGAAGAAGCAGCTCAACATCCTGGCCGCGTACCTGTACTTCTATAATCCGCTGCGATTCCTTTACGGGCTGGTGCGGCCCGTGAGTAAGATGTACCTGGCGGACTCCGGCATGCAGCTCATCGGCATGTGGGGCTTGGCCCAGACCTTCCGCCGCACGATTGGCTGGGCCTTCCGCCTGATGCGCGGCAACATCCACCACAAGACGGCGATACCGGCCAGTCGGATTCCGATGCGCAGCGCCGACGGCCCCGCGCCGGCCAGCCACGCGCTGCCGGGCACGCCGCAGGCCGGGCTGGTTCAGTTGGGTGTGAATTCGATGGCGGCGGCGGGGGCGGATTGATGGCGCGCTGGTAGGGCTCAGGGGACCAAAGGATTGAGGGGTGGGGCGGGCATCCTGCCCGTCATGAGGAGGGTCGGCGTGCGTGCTACTGCTCTAGCAGTGCGGGCGTCCCGCCTGCGCGAGTATTCGGTTTTCAGGGCTGCCGCTGCCCCGTCCCTTCCAGGGGCGGAGGACTGAATAGGATTCGAGTGCGGTGCGGCGAATCGGGAAGAGAAAAGGGGGTTGAGTATTGCGGTCTCAAGAAATTCTTCCTGACACCTTTTCTCTCTGCCACCTTGTCTAGCTCGTCCTGCCGATTACGTTGGGTCTTTCCGAGCGCGGACGTCCCGGGCGAGCGATCCGAAGCCGATTGGGAAACTCCGTTCGAGCGCGCCAATGTCCTCGGCCAGCCTCCTGGCCTCTTCCGTGGCCCGGGAGGTTTCTTGGTCGAGTGACGGCTTGTCGGTCCCGTAGACGGCCTGCTTGAGCTCGCGAATCCGTCGAGGAGCGCTCGCACCGGCTTTCAAGTCGCGAATCCAGGCTGCCTCGGTCACTCGGTCATCGATACCGCAACGCAGCCAAGCCTCGAGGGCGGGAGCAGCAAGCCCAACGGTCGTCTGCAAGGGCCGACGGCCGTTCCGCTTCTTAATGTGCTTCCAAGTTTCGTCAAAAAGCTGCCGAATCCGGTACAGGCGCGATTCCCGTTTCTCGCCGGACGTTCCTTCGGTCACGGGTGTTCCATTGGAGTCGAGCACGACGACCAGCAGGTCCGCGTCCGTGTGGTAGTAAGCGCGTTTCAGTACCGCGGGAATGACCTTGAGTACACCCCTAAAACCTCGTCGGAACTCCATCCTTGGAAAGCCGGGCGGTGCCTGCGATTCCAATTGCAGAACGGCGTCAACAAGAATTCGAATGGCAGCTTCGTCGGCGGAGGACTCGCTGAGGACGTCGACGATCATCGCTCGATCGGAACGCCGCCGAGCACTCCGCTGTACCACGCTTCGCCGAGCGGCGTGTCGTGGAGGATCTCCTCGACATCGGGCCGGTCGCTCAGCCGTTCGAATCGCGCCTCGGTTCCGGTCTTTTCCGCGATGACGATCTGTTCGGGGTGGTCGCGAAACAGATCGAGCAGGTAAGGCGAGTGCGTCGTCGCGATCACCTGGACCGGCTCGCGATCCTCGCCGTATTCCTCGGGAAAACTGAGTCGATAGAGTGCGTCCCGCACGTCTCGCAAGAGCCGGGGGTGTATGCCGCGGTCGGGCTCTTCAAGACAGACGATCGACGGCGGCGTGGGCAAATACGCCAAAGTGAGCATCGCCAATGAGAGCACGGTTCCCTGTGACAGGTCGTCGGCCGGGATCGCGTGTTGCTCGTCGCTGGTTCGCAGCAGGAATATCCTATGACCCCGCTCTGGTGTGGCGAACAAGATCCGATCGAATTCGGGCAGCCATCGCGCGAGCTCGGCGTTTAGCGCTTCGAACCGCTCCGGCGCTTCATCACGGAGGCGGTCAAGCACGCCGGCGAGACCGGCACCGGTGTTCGTGAGCTCCATTTGTGGCGCGAGCCCGACCTGCTCGGCGACCGCGTTCGCATTGAGGGAGTAACTACGAAGTGAGTTGAGCTTTGCGTCCAAAGCACGTTCCGTAGCCGGCCAATCGGTGAAGGCGGGAGTAGCATGAGTTTGCTTGAGTGTTCGACCACCCCAGCCACTGCGGCCCCATCGCAGACTCGTTTCAGCATGCCATTTCGTTGCCCGCCATTTCAATGTCACCTTGATTTCCGCGTTCTCGGGCAACCCGGCACTCGCCGCCCTATCACGATTGATAGGATTGCCACCTCCTGCGATTTCAAGGGCTTGGATCGCCGTGCTCTTCCCGCTTCCATTCGGCCCGACGATAAGCGTGAATCGCGTCAGTGGAAGAACCGTGTCTCTGAGCACTCGAAAGTTCTGGAAGTGGACGGATTCGAGGCTTCCGTCGGCAGATTGTTCGCTCACGGGACGGCCCTCAGAATCCAACGATTCGCGGAAGCTCGGGGAGCGACCGGGGTCAATTCCATCCCATTATACCACCAACGAGCGCCCGGTCATTTCGTCGGGGACGTCCAAACCGAGCATCGCCAGTGCCGTCGGGATGACGTCCGCCAGCCGCCCGCCTTCGCGCAGCTTGGCGTCCTTGAACGACTGGCCGTAGACGTAGAAGGGCACCGCGAAGGTCGTGTGGGCCGTGTGCGGGCCGCCGGTTTCGGGGTGGATCATCTGCTCGAAGTTGCCGTGGTCGGCCGTGATGATGGCGCAGCCGCCGGCCTTCTCGACCGCGTCGAGCACCTTGCCGACACACGTATCGACCACCTTGCACGCCGTGACGGCGGCTTCGAGCGAGCCGGTGTGGCCGACCATGTCCGGGTTGGCGTAGTTGAGGATGATCAGGTCGTCGACGCCGCTCGCGATCCGGGCCGTCATCAGGTCCGTGATCTCGTAGGCCGACATCTCCGGCTTCTGGTCGTAGGTGCTGACCTTGGGCGAGGCGACGAGCTTGCGCTCCTCGCCGGGGAAGGGCTCCTCGCGGTAGTCGTTGAAGAAGAAGGTGACGTGCGCGTATTTCTCGGTCTCGGCGCAGCGGAACTGCCGCAGCCCGAGATTGCCGAGATATTCGCCGGCGATGTTGGTCATGCGCGGCGGCTTGGGAAACGCGACGTTGACGGGCAGGCCGCTCGCGTATTCGGTCATCGTCACGTAGAAGAGGTCGAGCCGCCCGCCGCGCTCGAAGCCCATCTCCCGCTCGACGCCGGTCTTGTCCTTGTCGCGATACGGAAAGGTGTCGTACGTGAAGGCCTTCGTGATCTGCCGCGGGCGGTCGCCGCGGAAGTTGAAAAAGACCACCGAGTCTCCGTCGCCGATCGTCGCGAGCGGCGAGAGGCCGTCCTCGCTGATGACGGTGGGCGGGACGAACTCGTCGCCGTGCATGTTCGGTTCGGCGGGTTCGGCGTAGTAATGTTCGAGCGCCTCGACGGCGTTCTGGGCGGCGCGGCCCTCACCGCGCGTGAGCATGCGGTAGGCCCGCTCGGTGCGGTCCCAGCGGTTGTCGCGGTCCATGGCCCAGTAGCGGCCGCAGACGCTGGCGATCGAGCCGACGCCGATCTGGCCTAGTTCTTCGTGGATGCGTTTCACGAAGCCGATGCCGCTGTTCGGCGGCGAGTCGCGCCCGTCGGTGAAGCAGTGGACGAAGACCTTCTTGAGCCCGCGTTTGGCGGCGAGCCGCACGCAGGCGAACAGGTGTTCGAGCCGCGAATGGACGCCGATGTCGCTGGCGAGCCCCATCAGGTGCAGCTTGCTGTCGCGGGCCAGGCACTTTTCGACGGCGGCGACCAGCTCGCCGTTCGTGTAGAACGAGCCGTCGTCGATCGCCTTGCTGATCCGCACCGATTCCTGGTTTACGATGCGGCCAGCCCCGATGTTCTGGTGTCCGACCTCGCTGTTGCCCATGGTCCCCTCGGGCAGGCCCACATCGAGGCCGCTCGTCGCAATCAGCGTGAACGGCCACTCGGCCCGCAGCCGCGCATCGACGGGGGGGGCCGCGCAGCGGGCGGCGTTGGCGTGGTCCCACGCCGAGTCGGGGTTCTCTCCCCAGCCGTCGCGAATGATCAGAACGCACGGTCGATTGCGGACCGGTCCCGCTGGCATACCATTCCTCCGAGTTCACGGCGCAGCCTAGCATCGGCATCGGCAATTTCCAACCGCTCCCGCAGACAAGCCGCGCCGCGGAGGCCATAATGGCGCCACGCGAACGGGAAAGCGGGTCATCGGGGCCTGCCGCGGCCGGCGCGACGGTGCCGCTGCGGCTTTCGCCGGCAAGACACGTCAGACGGGAGTTAGCGGGTATGGAGCTGCAAAGCGGACCGGCGTCGACCGATCGGAACTACTGGGTGTTCGTCGCGCTGCTGTGCATCGGGTTCGCGGCTTATTTCGTTTACGACGGCGCCCGCGGCTGGCCGGAGGAGAATCGCAAGAAGGCCCTGGCGCAATTGGAGCAAATCAACGCGGAGCTACCCGAGTTGGGAGAGACGCCCACGCAGGAGATTTTTCACGATCTGAGGAGCAGCGGGGAAACGGATCCGGCTTCGGTCCGCCAGGTGCTCGGCGAGCCGGCGTTTGAAGAGCATGCCGGCGGCCGTATCGTCGAGCGGTATGTAAGCCTCTACGGGATGGCGACCATCGTGCTGCGCAACGGCCGCGTCGAATGGAACGAATCGCAGTGGACGCTGTGGAACAAGACCAAGGCGGCGATCGACGCCCAGTTTTACTGGGCGTGCATTCCGGGGCTGATCGGGCTCTACGGCGCGTTTCGCGCGTACCAGGCGGCCACGCTGCGCGTCACCATGGACAAGGAAGGCATGATCTATGCCGGGCGGCGCATCGCCTTCGCCGACATGGTCTCGCTGCGCGACTACAGCAAGAAGGGCTGGGTCGATCTCTATTACAAAGGGGCCGGCGGACAGGAGACCAAGCGGCGGCTCGACAACCAGAAGGTCGACAAGTTCGAGGAGATCATCGAGATCGTCTGCCAGATCAAGGGCTTTGAGAACCCGTTGAACGTGGCAGAAGACGACGAAGCACCGTCGGAGCCTGACGCGCCGGCCGACGAAGGGAACTCGCCCGCTGCGGTTGATGATTCGGCCGAGCGCGATTGAGTACGGTGCCGACGTTCCGGTGTGTTGCCAACGAATCCTGACGGCCGATTCGCGTCCCTCACGGCTAGAGCCGCGGGCCACTCGGCCACCCGAAGCGCACGGGATGGCCGACAGAGACGAGCGCAGCCGATAGATATTCTCGTGGAGCATCATCAATCAATCTGGCACACGCGGCGGATCTGCGTGACCGGCGGCGGCGGGTTCCTCGGGTCGTTCCTGGTCGAACGCCTGCGGGATCTCGGCACACCCGCAGAGGGTCTCTTCGTTCCCCGCCGGGCCGAATTCGACCTGACGCGTGAAGCCGACGTCGAGCGGCTCTACGACGCCGCGCGGCCGGACGTCGTCATCCACCTCGCCGCCGAGGTCGGCGGCATCGGCGCCAACCGCGAGAACCCAGGCCGTTTCTTCTACGCCAACATGGCGATGGGCCTGCACCTGATCGAACACGCTCGGCGGCGGGGGGTCGAAAAGTTCGTGCAGGTCGGCACGATTTGCGCCTATCCCAAGCACACACCCGTGCCCTTCCGCGAGCAGGATTTGTGGAGCGGTTACCCGGAGGAGACCAACGCGCCCTACGGCATAGCGAAAAAGGCGCTGCTGGTCATGTGCCAGGCGTACCGCGAGCAGTACGAACTGAACGCGATTTATCTGCTGCCGGTGAATCTCTACGGCCCGCGCGACAACTTCGATTTGCAATCGTCTCACGTGATCCCCGCCATGATTCGCAAGTTCGTGGAGGCCCGCGCGGGCGGGACCGGGTCGGTAGAGCTATGGGGCGACGGGTCGCCGTCGCGCGAGTTCCTGTACGTCGAGGACGCCGCCGAGGGCATTCTCGCGGCGGCCGCGCTCTACGACGGAGCCGAGCCGGTCAATCTAGGCACGGGCCGCGAGATTCGCATCAAGGATCTGGCGGAAACGATCTCGCGAACCGTCGGCTACTCGGGCGCCATGGTCTGGAACACCGCCAAGCCCAACGGCCAGCCGCGGCGTTGTCTGGACGTAAGCCGCGCGCGGGAGCGCTTCGGGTTCGAGGCCCGCACGAGCTTCGAGGACGGGCTGAAGCGCACGATCGCATGGTACCTCGCACACCGGCAGACGACGGAACCGAAACGCCGCGGACCGATGGGTGTCTCACACCCGCCGGCCCGCGTCTGAACTTCCCCAGGGGCGCTCCCGGCGAATGGCACCGATCTACCTGCCCTGAGCAAAGCCGAACGGTCAACCGCGTTCCACTGGCAGGTGCCGCTGCTGTGTCAGCAGTGCTCCAGGACGGGACGCCGTCGATGTGCCAAACACTGCTCGCAGAGCAGTGGCACCCGGCGAGACCCCCATTTTCAAGGCTCCGGGCCGAAGGTTGCCAACATTGTCAAGTTCGCGCGACCTCAATTTGGCAATCTTGGGTACGGGCGCTTTGCGGTTGGGGGCGGCAGCGGGAGCGGTGCCGGAGGCGTGCGGCGGGGCGGTTGGGTCTGGCGGCGCATGGCGCGGGCTCCTGGTTCCTAGACATGCTAGTAGCGAAGTCACGCGGGGTCAAGGGGGATGCGAGCGGTCAGGCTCGAGCGGATTGGTGGGCGATGCCCACCCAACGGCACTTCATCCATTACAATCCGGTGAAACACGGCTTGGTGCGCTGTCCGCACGCGTGGCCGCATTCGAGCTTCGCGAAGTGGGTGCGCCAAGGGGCGTACGCGGCCGATTGGATGTGCCCGTGCGCCGATCGACTCGCCAAGCCGCCCGACTTCGGCGACGACGAGGGCCGCGCTGGCGAATGATGAAGGAAGGTACGTCCGGGATGTACCCTACGCGGCTCATACGCGAGTCGCGGCGGAGCAGGCAGAGGTCGAAGGCAAGTCGTGGGTAGTGCCCACGTCACGGAACTCAATCGTAGGTGTTTCCGATGGACTATATGCGCATCGGCAGGCTGAATGAAGGCGACTTCGATGACATCATCGAGCACACCGGAGGCTCGCGCCTCGTGACTGATGATGCGCGGGAGAAGGGGCCGAATGCGGACTACGTGTTCAAGGAAGCCATCATCGAGCTGAAGCTGGTCGAAGAAGAAGGCCTCGAAAAGGCCGACCGCCAACTAAGACTCGCCGATCTCTTTTGCGAGCAGCAGCCCGATCGGCCGACAATCGTGCTTGACCCGGGCCAGCTCGATGAGGAGCGGCGGCGGCACTACTACAACATCATGGCGGGCCCCCTGAAGGGGCACGTCAAGAAGGCGGCGAAGCAGCTTGACGGGACCGCCGAGCGACTTGGTGGTCAACCGGTGCGCGTGCTGTTGCTCGTCAACAACGGCTACAGCGCGCTGAACCAGGATGAGTTTGCCCAGATCGCCTTGAAGTGTGTTCGCAACGATACGACCAAGGTGGATGCGGTCGTCGTCGCCGGCACGTACTACTACAGCGACAAGTTCGACATGTTCACGTTCTTTCCGTTCGAGCTTCATCCCGTGAATGTGGATCGGTCGTTCACGTCGTTCGACGACCTTCGGAATGCGTGGAACTCATTCGCCTCACGTCTCATGACTGACCTGATCCTGGGAAGCGACGAGCGGGCACGCGAGAGACTTCCGGTTGTCGACCTTTCGTTCGAGGTTGACGGAATTCGTTTCGTGAAGCCGACGCCGAAGATGGGGCATGAATCGTCATTCTGGGAGAAGGCCCGACCGCGTGAGAACTCGACGGGTATCGCGACGTGCCCGCCGGTCGCGGTGACCTTCCCTAAGCTCACTCGGGCCGAATGGCAGAGACTCAGGGCGGCAATGCCGGAGGAGCGCTTTTGCCGAGACACCTTCGAGGAATGGCTGCTCTTCGCGAAAGAGGAAGAGCAGGCCGACTATGATCCCCGCAGGCCCTTTGTGCCCGTGGAGGTTGCCTGCACAGAGTTCGATGCCTGGTGCAATCGTGAGCAACGCCACCGGACGGGCAGGGCACTTTGTGAGTTCACAGCGACGGTGTTCACCGAACGAGCGCGGGCACTTGTAAAGGACGCGCGTGAGCGTTCCGCTCGTTCGATTGTGTCCCCGACTTACATGTTGGTTCGGGTTGAAGAGATCGGACAGGACTCGGCGAACGACGTGTGTTCGGTGATGCTGGTTCGTGAGGTGGGCGCAGATGATCCAATAGTCACCGGCATCGTCAGCAACCTGCGGGCGTTCTTTGAGTACGCTCTCGCGATCGCGGCAGCGTACGCGATCAAGCGCGGCGTCGGCACCGTGATGTACGTGCGGGATCGCACGTATGCGTGGGAGTGACATGCGAAAGATGGCCGGTTGATTCGTTTCCATCGTAGTCACGTAGGATGCGCCCCGGACGGACCTTCTGTCTTTGTTCGCCGGCGCGGCCCTCGACATCGCCGAAGTCGGGGGGCTTGGCGGGGCCGCCGTCACGCAGCGATAGCCGATCGGCCGGGTGCCGGGCCATCGCCAGAGGCGCAGGCATGGATGCCCGGAGCGGCAAGAGAGCATGTCCGCGTTTCGCTGGGGCATGGCATCTGGCCCCGCACTTGCGGGCGGGGTTCGGACGCGCACCACACGATCGCGCGACGCATCGCGTGCGGGAGGCGCTCGGCGAACACCGGCAAAGGTCTGGGCACCGCGCGAGCTGAAGCGCGCGGCTCGGGGAAACGCGCGACGCTGCGCTCTCGGAGAAACCCGCGGCGCAGCGCTCGTGGTCACGCGCGTTTGCAAGGCCCCGCGAATGGCATATCCTTTCCCGTCGATCTCAAGGAATGAACCGCCGTGGGTTTTCACGAAAAATGCCTCGTTCTTCTGTTGCGCGTGCTGGGATGCACCGTCTGTCTCGCGTTCTTCGCGATGTTTCTGCCGCTCGGTTGGATGGCCGCGATCCACGCCCGGCTGGGGCTGGGCACGTTTCCCGACGGGCCGATCGTCGAGTATCTGACGCGCTCGCTGGCGGCCATGTACGCGATCCACGGCGGCGTGGTCCTGCTGGCAGCGACCGACGTTCGCCGCTACGCGGGATTGATCGTCTATCTCGCGGTTGCGGGCGTGCTGTTCGGGATCGCCATCCTGGTGATCGACATCGTCTCCGGCATGCCGGCCTATTGGACGGTCGGCGAAGGCCCGCCGATCCTGGTGATCGGCGCCGTGATCTTGTGGCTGCTGCGTAAGACGCTTGCGGCGGATGGGTCGCGATCACCGGCCCCTTCGTCCGCCAGCCTCTGACGCTTTTGGCTGGCTGCATCGGCTTGGATGGGTGGCGCATGGCTTCAGCCGTGGGGGGCACGAATTCGGTTGCGAATCGCGTCCACGATTCGCGTCCCGCAGTTCTAAAGAGGTGGGCACGCAACCAGAAGACCACGATCGCACACGGCATCAGAACTTCGGCGAGGGCGGGCGTCTCGGTCGTCGGCATTCCCGACGGGATGCAGGTGCGTGGGGACATCGTGCCGATCGCGGAAGTGTGCGTTTGGACGCAGTTCGCGAGCGCGAACGTCTGGTAAGATAGGGTACGAACGGCTGAGATCAGATACGACCTGATACGGCTCCCATGATCGAGCTGCGACCGAAAGCAAATCGCAACGTCCCGCGCCTCGCAAGGGTCGCGCCTGCGAAGCTGTCGCCGTGCGCGTACTTCCTGGTGCTCACGCTCATGATCGCCGCGCTTATGGCGTGGCTCGGCGATCGACCGGCAAGCCACTCGCAGGCGTACATCGGCCCCGGCGCCGGCATCGCTTTGATCGGGTCATTTCTCACGATGCTCGGCGCCATGCTGCTGGCGTTCGGCGTGATGGTGACCTGGCCGATCCGCCGCCTGCTGCGCTTCGTGCGCGGGCAGAAGGCGTTTCGCGGCGCACGGGTCAAGCGGGTCGTCGTGCTCGGTCTGGACGGCCTCGAGCCGACGATCACGGAGAAGCTGCTCGACGAAGGCGCGCTGCCCAACCTCGCGAAGCTGCGCGCGATGGGCTGCTATCTGCGGCTGGGCACCACGACGCCGCCGCTGTCGCCGGTGGCCTGGTCGTCGTTTTCGACGGGGACGAACCCGGGCAAGCACAACATTTTCGATTTCATCACACGCAACCCGGCGACGTACAAGCCGCTGATTTCATCCGTGCGCATCCGCGAACCGAAGCGCGTCCTGCGGCTCGGCCCCTTCGTCATTCCCCTCTCGAAACCCTCCGTGACGGCCCTGCGAAAGAGCAAGCCGTTCTGGACCGTGCTCGGCGAAGCCGGCATCTTCAGCGCCGTGCTGCGCGTGCCGATCACGTTTCCGCCGGACCGGTTTCGCGGCGTGCAGCTCTCGGCGATGTGCGTACCCGACCTGCGCGGCACGCAAGGGATGTTCTCGTACTATTTCGAGCAAGGCGAGGCCGGCCTGACCACCGACGGCGACGTCGGCGGAGACCGCATTCGCGTCGAACGCAACGGCCGCGGCGTCTCGTCGTTCATTCGCGGGCCGGTCAACAGCCTGCGCTCCGATCGCGCCGAACTGCGTACGCCGTTTCGCGTCGTGCCGACCGGCAAGGCGAACGGCGGCGCCATCCTGCACATCAACGGCAACAAGCACCGGCTGCCGATCAACGATTTCAGCGACTGGATTCGCGTCTCGTTTTCGGCGGCGCCGGGCGTCAAAGTTCGCGGGGTGGCGCGCTTCTTTCTGAAGCGTGTCGAAAAGCCTTTCGAGATGTACTGCACGCCGGTTCAGATCGATCCGGACAAGCCGGTGATGCCGATCTCGCACCCGACGGTGTATTCGAGCTATCTGGCGCGGTCGCAGGGGCCGTTCGCGACGCTGGGGCTGGCCGAGGACACGTGGTCGCTCTCGGAGCGGCTGATGGGCGAGGACGCGTTCCTGCAACAGGCCTACGACATCCACGACGAGCGCGAGCGGATGTTCTTCGATGCGCTGCAAAAAGTGAGCCGGGGCCTGGTCGTCTGCGTGTTCGACGCGCCCGATCGCATCCAGCACATGTTCTGGCGGTTCACCGAGGACGACCACCCAGCCCTGCGCGGAATGGAAAACCGGCACGCGGACACGATCCACGAGATGTACCGAAAAATGGACGCCCTCGTCGGCCGTACGATGGATGAGCTCGAGCTCGGCGCAAAGGGCGAGGAAGACAAATACCACGCGGAAAACGCCGACGATGGGACGGCCCTGATCGTCATGTCCGACCACGGCTTCAAATCGTTTCAGCGCGGCGTCGATCTCAACGCCTGGCTGCGCGACCATGGATATCTGAAGCTGAAAGACGATGCGGCGGTTTCGAGGGGGATCTATCTGGCAGACATGGACTGGAGCCAAACCCGGGCGTACGCGATCGGTTTGGCGGGAATGTTCATCAATCAAGAGGGGCGCGAAGCACAAGGGATCGTCGAGCCCGGCGCGGCGACGAAACAGCTCGTGCAAGAACTGGCGTCCCGACTCACCGGCTTGAAAGATCCCGAGCGCGACGAAGTCGCGATCCACGAGGCCGTGCCGCGCGGAAAAGTCTACAAGGGCCCCTACACCCGAGCAGCGCCGGACCTGATCATGGGTTACCGCGCCGGGTACCGCGTTTCGTGGGATGCCGCCGTCGGCAAGTGCGGCCCGGTCGTATTCTCTGACAACACCAAGGCCTGGAGCGGAGACCACTGTATTCATCCCGAGCTCGTGCCGGGTGTGCTCTTCAGCAACATCAAGCTCAACGGCCCGAACGCGAACATCATCGACGTCGCGCCGACGGTGCTCGAGCTGTTCGGCGTCGAGAAGCCGGCGTATATGGATGGAACATCGTTGCTACGTGAAGAAGTGGCGCCGTGACGCGTGCCCACAATCACCATTCGCGAATCCGCGCCGACGATGAGCCGCAGGCTTCAGCCTGCGCGGCGCTCCGAATCTGTGTTCGTCGCACGAGCGCGAAAGGTCTTGCAAACGATCCGGCTCACGGTCTCGATGCCCTCTGGTCTTCCACGGCCAAGACTAGCCACGGCGGACTCTATGTACATTCGCGGAGCGCTAGTTGTCTTGCTTTCGTGATCCTCGCGCTCGGCACGCTTTTTCTGACGTCATGCGGAAGAGACTCTCACGGTTCCACGCCAACCGAGACGCCCAAAGGCCGACTGCTGGTGTTGGGCTTCGATGGGATGGACCCGAAGATTCTTCAGGGGCTGATGGACGCCGGGCGCATGCCCAATTTCTCGCGGGTCGCGAAGCAAGGGACGTTCAAGCCGCTTGAGACGAGCATGCCGCCGCAGAGCCCGGTGGCGTGGTCGAACTTCATCAGCGGTGCCGATCCGGGCACGCACGAGATCTATGATTTCATTCACCGCGAGGCGAATCCGCCGGGTCCAAGCCCGGTCAGACCCTATTTGTCAACGTCCGACACCGAGCCGCGGCCCCTGCCTTGGCTGCTCGGTTGGCTGCCCGACCCGTTCCCGTGGTTCGGCGGCTTTCACGTGCCGCTGTCCGGCGAACAAACGCGGCTGCTGCGCCGCGGCCCGGATTTCTGGACGCCGCTCGTCGAGGCCGGGATCGAGACGGCCCTCTACCGCATGCCCGCGACCTACCCGCCACCGTCGATCGACGGAAACGTGTGTCTCTGTGCGATCAGCGGCATGGGTACGCCCGACATCATGGGCGGATACGGCGAGTTTACCTACTTCTCCGAAGACAACACGCCGCGCGATCGGATGATCAGCGGCAGTCGCTTCGCGCACCTGAACGTGCGCGAACACCGCGCCGTGGCGGCGCTGCACGGGCCGCCGAACTTCCTGCTCGATTTGGCAGCGTACAACCGCGACCTGCCGAACTACAAGAAAGCCGATCGGCTGCCGCCCCTGCGGCGTGAGTTCGAGATCGTGCGCGACCCGGAAGCGCCCGTGGTCAAGATCCGCCTGGCCGACCAGGCCGACCGGCCCGCCGGCCTGCTCTCCCACGGCCAGAAGCAGTGGCTGGAGATCGGCATGCTGCTGGTGCAGGACCCGAAGCTG
>JACZRH010000066.1 GCA_022574815.1 Planctomycetota bacterium
CAATCCCTCAATCCCTCAATCCCTCAATCCCTCAATCCCTCAATCCCTTATTCCCTTGATCCCTCGATCCCTTGATCTCTCGATCCCCGCGCCCTACAATCCCTAGAATACGGAGACCGCCCATGCTCAACCTCCCCCAGCCGCTGCCGCCGCCCAGTCCAAGCCCGCCCGATCAAGGTGCGCAAAAAGACTTCGCGCAAACTTGCGCACCTTGCGCACCTTCCCTTGCCGCCCCCGAAAACGCGTTATTATCCAACCTTACCCCAGCCCCGGCGGGCCGCTCGGTCACGTACACGGGTGAGCCTCAACGTCCCATGTCCGGATTGACGTAGGTGTTGAACTGCCGTCTTCCGATCGTCCCTTCGATCCGGCTCAGCTCCACACTCTCGGCGGTCAGCACCAGCGCCAGCGGTTCGCGGCCCATCCCGAAACGCCGCGCCAGCGGGTGCTCACGCCCCACTTCGACCCGGCAACAGACCATTCTCGCAAGCCGGATGCGAGCATATCGTTGCGAGAACACTTTGCGATCGTTGCGGGCGGCGATTTCAGACTCCGGCGTGTGCAGCACCAGAAAGACGCGCCGGCCGGCGGCCCCGGCTTCGCGAAGCGCTTCGTCGAGGTCGTTCAGCCAAACGACCTCGGGCCCGCTACGGCTGAAGATCTCGTTGCCCACGAATACCGCCATGACCAGCACCATAAAACCCAAGCCGGCGCGGATCGGATTGAGTTTGCGTACCCCGGGAGCCGTGCGGCCCGCTTCCGGCGGCGTCGAGGCGTCGTGGGTGTCGTCCATGCGATCGTGTTCCTCCAGCGGGCTGGTCGGGGCAGCCGCGCTGCCGGCGCAGACGGAAATGTACCCGTCGGCGGCGGTTGCGTAAATCGCCTTTTGCCGAACTCGGGTGCCTGGCCGATCGCGCCCCAAGGCAATCGCGCATTTTGACGATACAATGGGAACGGAAGGACTCGAAATGGGCATACTCGCAACGTTCCCGGACGATCTCGAAATACTACGCCGCGAGATCGAGGCCCGCGCCCGCGAGGTAGGGCTCGATTTCTTCGAAACGATCTTCGAGATGGTCGATTTCGACCAGATCAACCAGATCGCGGCGTACGGGGGCTTTCCGCGGCGCTACCCGCACTGGCGCTTCGGGATGGAGTACGAAAAGCTGCGCAAACAGCATTCGTACGGGCTCGGCCGAATCTACGAGATGGTCATCAACAACGACCCCTGCTACGCCTACCTGCTGACCGACAACGCCCGCGTCGATCAGAAGACCGTCATGGCGCACGTCTACGCCCACTGCGACTTCTTCAAGAACAACATCTGGTTCAGCAAAACCAACCGCAAGATGATGGACGGCATGGCGAACCACGCCACGCGCGTGCAACGCTACATCGAGCGTGAGGGCTTCGAGACGGTCGAGCGTTTCATCGATGTCTGCCTCTCGCTCGACAACCTGATCGATCCCTATTCGCCCCTGATGAAGCGCGAGCCGCCGCGGGAACGCAAGCAGAAGCGCCCCCACGTGCGCGAGGAAGCGGAAGAGCGCGTCGTCCGCTTTCCGGCCAAGCCGTATATGGATCGCTACATCAACCCGCCGGAGCGGCTGCGGGCCGACCGCGAGCGCGACTTGGAGGAGATCGAAGAGCAGCGCAAGGCCTTCCCGGCTTCGCCGCAGCGCGACGTGCTGGCGTTCCTGCTGCGCCACGCGGCGCTCGAGGATTGGCAAAGCGACATTCTCGACATCATCCGCGACGAGGCCTACTACTTCGCGCCGCAGGGCCAGACGAAGATCTTGAACGAGGGCTGGGCCACGTACTGGCACTCGCACATGATGACGCGCTATCACCTGCGCGACGACGAGCTGATCACCTACTGCGAGCACCACGCCGGAACGCTCGCCACCAGCCCGGGCCGGCTCAACCCCTACAAGCTCGGCGTCGAGCTGCTGCGCGACATCGAGGAGCGCTGGGACAAGGGCCGCTTCGGCAAGGAATTCGACGAGTGCGAGTCGATCGAACAACGCCGCTTGTGGGACACCGGGCTCGGGCGCGGCCGCGAGAAGATCTTCGAGGTTCGCCACATCCACAACGACGTGACCTTCATCGACGAATTCCTGACCCCCGAATTCGTCGAGCGGCACATGCTCTACTACTACCGCTTCGATCCCGCCACGAACCGCATGATGGCGATCAGCGACAATTTCAGCAAGATCAAAGCCCAGCTCCTGTTCATGCTCACCAACCACGGGCAGCCTTTCATCTATGTCGTCGACGGCAACTACGCCAACCGCAACGAGCTGTACCTGGCTCACAAGCACTTCGGCGTCGATCTCGACATCAAGTACCTCGCCGAATGCCTCAAGAACCTCAACACCCTCTGGAAACGACCGGTCCACATGCAGTGCCGCATCGAAGCGGAAATGATGCTCTTCACCTGCGCCGACGACAGCATCCAGCAACAGCAGATCAAGGACGACCTGCCCGCCCCGGCCCACCAAATGGAATAGGCCGCTTTCCACCGTCTCTGGCCGACCTCGACTTGAGTTCCAACTTTCCTGCACCTACACTTCGGGCGCCCAAGCGGGGAAGGGACGCGCCACGACCGGCGGGAACCATGCACGCAGACGCGCACAAGCCCGACCCACTGCCGATGACCGCCCCGCCTGAGGTCTACCGCGCCCGTCGAGCGCGGCTCGCCGCCGCGATCCGCCGGCCGCTGGTGCTGTTTGCCGGGCACGCGCCGGCGCGCAACTACGCCAGCAACCCCTACTCCTTCCGCGCGGGCAGCTCGTACCTCTACTTCGGCGGCCCGCCGCCGCTCGAGCACGCGGCTTTGTTGATCGAGCCGGGCGCCGACGGCGACGACGGTTGTGTGTTGCTGCGCGTTCCCTTGGGGCCGGATGACAAGCTGTGGTTCGGCGACGTGCCTTCGGATGAGGCGCTGGCCGAGGCGGCGGGTCTGCGGCGTGATCGAATCGCCCGCACCGACGGCCTCTCGGATTTGCTGGGCGGCCGTGCCGCCGGAAGGATCGCGCCGCCCTTTCCGGGGACGATGGAGTGGTGTCGCGAAGTCGGGATAGCGCCCGCCCAGGACGACGAGTTGCGGGCGATCATCGAACAGCGTCTGATCAAGGACGAGCATGAATTGCACGCTATGCGCCGCGCCGCCGAGATCGGCATGGAGGCGCACCGCGTCGCCATGGGCGTCACCGAGCCGGGCGGCCGCGAGGCCGATGTCGCCGCCGGGTACACGTCGGTATTGGTGGCGAACGAATGTGCGCACTCGTTCTCGCCCATCATCACGATCCGCGGCGAAGTGCTCCACGGCCACGGTCACCATCACGAAACGCCTGCCGGCGCGCTGCTGCTCGCCGACGCCGGTGCCGAGGAGCCCGGCGGTTATGCGACCGACATCACGCGCACCTACCCGGTCAGCGGAAGCTGGACGCCGATTCAGCGACAACTGTATGAGACTGTGCTGCGGGCTCTGCGGGAGGCGACCGCCGCGTGCATGCCCGGGCGGCGCTATCGCGACATTCACGACCTGTCGGCGAACATTATCTGCGCCGGACTGGTTGAAGCCGAGTTGCTGCGCGGCGACCCGGCGACGCTCGCGGGCCGCTTGGCGCACACGCTTTTTTTCCCGCACGGCGTCGGACACCTGATCGGGCTGGACGTACACGACATGGAGGACTTCGGCGACTTGGCCGGGTACGCCGCCGGTCGTGAGCGGCGGGCCGAGTTCGGCAACAAATCGTTGCGGCTCGACCGCGACCTCGAATGCGGGATGACGGTAACGGTCGAGCCGGGAATCTACCTCGTGCCGGCGATCTGGGCGCATGACAAGTTGGTGAAGCCGTTCGCGGACGTCGTGAATCGACCCAAGGTGGATGCGCTGCTCAAAGAGGGTTTCGGGGGCATTCGCATCGAGCACACGGTCGCGGTTCGCGATGCCGGCGCCGACGGGCCGGAAATCCTGACCGATGCGCTGCCCACGGACGCCGACGCCGTTGCGGCTTGCGTCGGCGCGGGATGAGAATCGACGGAGGAAACAGACGGATGGCTAAGCAACCCGCTGCATCGCAAATTGAAACCCTGGAGCCCAAGCCGGTCTGGCGATTCTTCGCCGGGATGACCGCCGTCCCGCGGCCGTCCAAGAGCGAGACAAAGATTCGCGCGTACGTGCGCGACGCGGCCGCGAAACGGGGACTCACCGTACACGAAGATGAGATCGGCAACATCGTCATCGATGTTCCCGCGACGGCCGGTCATGAAAACGCGCCGATCACCGTCTTGCAGGGGCATCTCGATATGGTCTGCGAGGCCAATAGCGGAACCGACGTCGATTTCGACAACGATCCGATTCGCCCGCTGATCGACGTCGATGAACGCAGCGGTGAAACGATCGTCCGCGCGGACGGAACCACGCTCGGCGCCGACAACGGGATCGGCGTCGCGATGGCGTTCGCCGCCGCGACCGAGCCGGATGTCATCCACGGCCCGTTGGAGCTGCTCTGCACGATCGACGAAGAGGCCGGCATGAGCGGTGCCAAAGCGCTGACGCCCGACTCGTTCAAAGGCCGACGACTGATCAACCTGGACTCCGAAGAGGACGACGCGATCTACATCGGCTGCGCCGGCGGCGCCGACGTTACGCTCCGCTGGCAGCTGACGACCCAGCCGCTCCGGGCGGAAGCCGAGGTCTGCCGCGTCACGGTCGCCGGCTTGCGCGGCGGGCACTCGGGCGGCGATATTCACCTTAACCGCGCCAATGCGATCAAGCTGTTGGCGCGCACCCTCCGCGGCGCGGACCTCGACCACCTGCACCTCGCCGCGATCAACGGCGGGAGCATGCGCAACGCGATTCCACGCGAGGCGCGTGCGGTCCTGGCTGGTCCCGCGGGGGCGGCGGATGCGCTGCGGCGCAGCGCGGACATTGTCCAGCGCGAGACGATCGACGCCGCCGGCGAAGCGAAATGCAAGGTTCGCGTCGAGATGCTCAGCGCGAATGACGCCGCGCGCGTCGCATCCGACGACGATTCGCGGCGCGTCCTCGACGCGCTCGCCGCTTTGCCCAGCGGCGTGCTGGCGGTCGTCCCGGAGATTGCGGGCCTGGTGCAGACGTCGAACAACGTGTCCACAATCTCCTCGACCGGTGCGTCCGCGGCCGGGAGCACGCTCGACGTCGAGGTCGGCTGCCTCTCGCGCAGCTCGTCGGCGACACAGGTTCGCGCCACGATCCGACAAATCAGCGCGATCGGGCGCCTCGGCGGCGCCGCGCTCGAGCTCGGAAACGACTACCCCGGCTGGGAGCCCAACTTCGACTCAGCTACGCTGGCCACCTGCCGGCAGGTGTACGAGCAGCTCTTCGGCGAGGCGCCGGGCGTCACCGCAATCCACGCCGGCCTGGAATGCGGGATCATCGGCGAACGAATCGGCGGCATGGACATGGTCTCGTTCGGCCCGCACATCGAAGGGGCCCACAGCCCCGACGAGCGCGTCTACGTCGCATCCGTACAGAAGTCATGGAAGCTCCTGAAGGCCGTGCTGGCGGAATTGGCCCGCGGGTGATGCAACCCTTGCGCCGGCTTCGTTGACTCGTGTCACGGGCGCTGTCCCCGCCGCCCGCGAGCTCGGCTTGACCGTCATGCGAAGGCGTCGCTAGCATACGTCTGCCGCGTTTCGGCCGCAGTCGAAAACGGCGCCCATGTATTCCATAAGCCCGCATTGGGAGTCCGCCATGATGGATTGGGGGATGCAAAACAGGCTCGCGTCGATCATCAAGCCGAAGTCGCGGCGCTGCGTCATGCTCGCCGTCGATCACGGCTATTTCCAGGGGCCGACCAGCGGGCTCGAGCGCCCCGGCGAGACCGTCGCCCCGCTGCTCGAACACGCCGACGCGCTCATGGTCACGCGCGGCGTCCTGCGCAACACCATCGACGCCAACGTGAACATTCCGATCGTGCTGCGCGTCTCCGGCGGAACCAGCATTCTCAAGGAAGATCTTTCCGACGAAGAGCTGACCGTGTCCATGGAGGATGCCATTCGCCTGAACGTATCGGCGATGGCGCTGTCCATCTTCGTCGGGTCGTCGCACGAAAAGCAGACGCTGAGCAATCTGGCGAAGCTGTGCGACCGCGGTCAGAAGTATGGAATCCCAACTCTCGCGGTCACGGCGGTCGGCAAGGAAATGGTGCGCGACGCACGCTACCTCGGCCTGGCCTGCCGCATCGCCGCCGAGCTCGGGGCGCAGATCGTCAAGACGTATTACTGCGAAGGATTCGAAAAGATCGTGAATGGATGCCCCGTGCCGGTCGTCATCGCGGGCGGCAAAAAGATCGCGGAGCGCGACGCCTTGAAGCTCGCACACGACGCTGTCTCGGCGGGAGCGGCCGGCGTGGATATGGGTCGGAACATCTTTCAGTCGCAATGGCCGGTGCCGATGATCCGCGGCGTCCGCGCGATCGTTCACGAGGGAAAGACCGACGCGGAGGCCTGGGACATGGTCCAAAGCCTCATCGGCTAGCGCCTTTCGATTGATTTCCAAGGATCTGTCGCGGCCGTCGGCCGCAATCGCAACACACGGAGGACGCCGCCTTGCCGCTGTTCGTCTTGATCGGACACGACGGACCCGACGGAGCCGCGCGGCGCGATCGGCATCGCGCGGATCACGTGGCGTATATCGAGGCCCTCGACCGCGCCGGTCGCGTCCGGCTCGCCGGCCCGATCCGCAACGACGCCGGCGACGCTTCGACGGGGGCCGTGATCGTCTTTGAAGCCGACAGCCTGGACGACGCGCGCCGGGTCGTTGACGCCGATCCGTACGTGGCCGGCGGCGTCTTTCATTCGATCACGGTGGCGCCCTTCCAACACGTGTTCCCGAAACAGCGATGAAGAACCGCTGGACCGATTCCGGTGCGGAGCAGGCGCGAGTGCGCTGGGCCGAGGCGCACGGAACGGATTTCGCGCTGCGATGTTACACCGCCGATCTGATCGGACGTGAGCCCGGCCTGGTCCTGCACGGGGGTGGAAACGTCTCCTTCAAGCAGACCCTTCGCGACTTGCTCGGAAACGAAATCGACGCGATCCACGTGAAGGGCTCGGGATGCGATCTGGCCGGCATCGAGCCCGGGGGCCTGCCGGCGCTCGACCTCGGCTTTCTGCGGAGCCTGCGGGCGCTCGAGGTGCTCGATGACGACGCGATGGCCAACGCTTTTCGAACGCACCTGTTCGAGGCGTCCGCCCCGACGCCTTCGATCGAGACGTTGCTGCACGCCTTCCTGCCGCATCGCTACGTGGATCATTCGCACGCCGACGCGCTGCTCGCGCTGACGAACCAGCCCGACGGCGAGCTGCGCGTGCGCGCGGCGCTGGGTGACCGGGTCGCCGTCCTGCCGTACGTCGCGCCGGGTTTCGAGCTGGCCAGAGCCGTCGCGGATCTCTACGAGGCGAACCCGCGCGTGGATGCTATTGTCCTGCTCCAGCACGGCCTCGTGACCTTCGGCGAGGACGCGCGCTCGTCCTACGACAGACATATCGAGATCGTCGATGCCTGCGAACGGTTCATCGCCGATCGCGCCGCGGCGCGGTCGCTGACCGTGGCCTTTGCGACGCCGGACAGTCCCGCCACGCTCGCGGCACGCGTCGCGCCGCTGTTGCGCGGCTTGGTCGCGCTGCCCATCGATGACGAAGATCGGCGGTTCATTCGCTCGGTGTTCGAATGGCGAGCGACGGACAGCGTGCTCGACTTTGTCAACAGCGCGGAGGCCGCGACGCTGGCCCGGACCGGCCCGCTCACCACCGACCATCTGATCCGCACCGGGCCGTTTCCGCTGTTTGTGGAGCAGCCGAACTGGTCCGACGACGAGGCCCTGCGTCAACAACTGCGCGAAGCGATTGAGACCTATCGAGGCGAGTACCGATCGTACGTCACCGATCATGGCGGTTCGCTCGACGGAGTCGATCCCTCGCCGGCCGTTATCCTGCTGCCGGGCGCCGGTGTTTTCTGCCGGGGACGAACGAAGCGTGACGCCCGCGTCGCGGCCGACATCACCGAACATGCGCTCGCGACAAAAGCCGCCGCGCACGCGATCGGGACGTACACCGCCCTTTCGCGCGAGCACCTGTACCCGATGGAGTTTCGCGCGATGCAGCGGGCGAAGCTCGACTCGCGACCCGAGCGGCCGCTCGAGCGAAAGATCGTGGTCATCAGCGGCGGCGCGGGTGCGATCGGTGCCGCGGTGGCCGAAACGTGTGCTCGTGCGGGAGCGCACGTCGTCGTCAGCGACCTCGATCCGGATCGAGTCGAGATCGTCGTGCGCCGAGTCGAGCAGGCCTGCGAACCGGGGTGTGCGTACGGGATCGTGATGGACGTTACCGACGAAACGAGCGTGCGCGACGGCTACGCGGAGACTTGCCGGCACTTCGGCGGCGTCGACGTCGTCGTCCCCAACGCCGGCATCGCGCATGTCGCTGCGCTGGAGAACCTGGCGGTGGACGATTTTCGCCGCGTGCTCGAAGTCAACGCCGTTGGCTACATGTTGTTCATGCGCGAGGGCATTCGCGTTCTGCGCCGCCAGGGGCTGGGCGGGCACATCGTCGTCAACGCCAGCAAGAACGTCTTTGGCCCGGGCAAGGACTTCGGGGCCTACAGCGCGTCCAAGGCCGCCGGCCATCAACTCGGGAAGGTCGCGGCGATCGAGCTCGCGGTCGACAACATTCGCGTGAACATGATCAACGCCGACGCGGTCTTCGGCGACGAGCAGGTCCCGTCGGGGTTGTGGGCGACGGTCGGGCCGGAGCGGGCCAGATCGCGCGGCATGAAGACCGAGGACCTGCCCGAGTATTACCGCGAGCGAAATCTGCTGAAGACGCGCGTCTACGGCCGGCACGTCGGGAACGCGGTCGTGTTCTTCGCCAGCGATGCGACGCCGACGACCGGAGCGACGTTGCCGGTGGACGGCGGCGTGGTCGAGGCCTTTCCGCGTTGAATCGACCGCCGGGCATGCACATGCGGCGTCTCCGCGATGCGAACGGTGCAGCGGTCGCGGGGCTGGGTTATACTCGCATCGACAGCCGCCGCCCGTCCTCCGCAAGGAGTCCGCCATGACCGCATCCGACGCCGATTCACCGGCCGACGTCCCGATCGCGTCGCAACTTCGCAATGCATTCAAGGCCTTCAAGAAGCGTCTCAAGCTGACCCGCCTCGACGACGAGTCCGCGCTGGGCGTGGGTCCGCTGAGCGGCGGCGGCAATTCCGGCATCGTGGCCATTCGACCGCCCGACCGCTACCCGCCCGAAATCTGGGAAGCACTGGTCGAGCAGGGCAAATTGCGCCGCGCCGGCCACGGGCTCTACGAGCTGGCCAACGATTGACCCGCCGGCCGCGGCGTCGATCGGCCCCAATCCCCGCGTGCCCACGATCAATCCGGAACGGCATCGGCTGTCGGCGCGTGTACCGGCCGCGGAGCGCGTGCAGCCGCTTCTCCAAAACCCGTGAGTCCGACGATCTCACGAGAACGGATAAGAATCGCGGCTGCGCGGCCGGCGTCCGTTGGCACAGATGCCCCTCGTGAGAATCAGCCCTACGCAGCCGATCGGCGGCCGAATAAGAAAAAAAGTGCTGGCAGCCTCTTGACAGCCGGGGGTTAATATTGTATCTTATGCTACATAAGGTGTTGGGCCCTTACTTGTTGGGCCTGCTGAACGTTTCGTCGTGTCGAATCGACAGGACTGCGAGTGGCCGACCTGCGTCGCAGTGAGATCGCTTGGTGGTCGGAGAAACACGTACATGGCCAGCGCGCCAAGACACGGAAAGCCGGCTCGCGGTGACTGCACCCAAGACGCCGACGGTGGCTTCCGGCGCGTTCGAGCAGCCCGCGCAAGCGAAACGGCCGAGGATTACGTTGAATTGATTGCCGAATTGATTCAGGTGACGGGCGAGGCGCGGGTCGTGGACCTGGCCGAACGGCTCGGCGTCGCCCATACGACTGTCTCGAAAACCGTCTACCGGCTCGCGAAGAAGGGCCTCGTGACCTCGGAGCCCTATCGATCGATTTTCCTGACCGAAAACGGGAGGCGGCTTGCGAGCCGGGTGCGCGAACGGCACGAACTCGTGGCGAGATTTCTTCGGCAGTTGGGTGTCTCTCAACCCATTGCGGAAGCGGACGCCGAAGGGATCGAGCATCATGTCAGCCCCGAAACGCTCGCGGCGATGGACCGCTTTGTCCGCAGGCATACGGCTCCCCGGGAAACGGAGCGATCTCCGATCGAAGGGGGTTCCCCATGATGAGGAGTTATCTGGTGTTCCACCGTTTGGCTACTGGGTTGGCGAAGTGTCGTGCGTCGTCCTTCGGCGTTCGCACGTGGGTTCTTGCAGCGGTGTTGACCAGCACGGCGCCGGCATTCGCACACATCATCCCGCCGGAGAAGTTGCATCCGGTGGCGGAGTCCTATCGGCGGGCGGGCTTCCTATTGAACCTGAATCCCGTGCTGTGGGAGCAGGTGGCGCCGGACGTCAGCGCGATTGCGAATTACTGGATGGCACTCGATTCGAAGGCGGCCGGGGACTTGCTCGCGAATGCCAATCGGATCATCGCCGAGGCGACTCGAGGCCCCGACCAGCAGGCGGCAGTCGAGCCGATGCCCCGCGCGGAGGCCGCCGAACGAATTTTCGTTCTTCTGACCGAGGCCGTGAGCCAAATTGGGCAGCGGCAACTGCGTGCCGCCGAGCGGAATCTCGAACAGCGGGAAGATGCGCTGGCGCTGATGCGCGAGGCGCGCGGCATCTTCGGCGCGTTCGACGACGTGCTACGCGCCACGGACCGCGACGCGTTTCGACGCCTGGGGTGGAGCTGGCTCGAAATGTCGAGCGCACTCGGATCGCGCGGTTTGCTCGGCAAGGGTGTTGCCCCGGTCGAGCACGAGCGATTCGTAGCCGCGGCGCGCGAAATCGCGACGTACATGCAGGCCAACTTCGGCGTCGGGTTTCTGCCGGTCAAAGGGCGGAAGCTGGCGCCGTGGCCGGCGCGGAGCAAGACGTTCGACGCGTCCGCCCGCCCGCCGATCAAGCTCCCGCCCGGGCACAACATCAACAAGCAGCTTCCGCGGCCGCGGCAAATTCTCAACATGGCCACCCGCGGCGTCGACGAGGGCGAGACGACGCTCATCGCGCTGGGCGACATGGCCTTTGACAGCTCGTTCATCTTCGGGGAGCCGGCGCAGTCGCTGGGAATCAGTTGCAACTCGTGCCACAACAAGAGCATTACCAACCCGAACTTCATCATTCCCGGGCTTTCGAGCCGGCCGGGCGGGATGGACGTCTCAAACAGCTTCTTCGCTCCCCATGCCAACAACGGGCACTTCGACGCGCTCGATACTCCCGACCTGCGCGGGATCCGTTTTACGGCGCCCTACGGCCGCAACGGGCGCTTCGAGTCGCTGACCGAGTTTGTGCGCAATGTGATTGTCAACGAGTTCAACGGCCCCGAGCCTGATCCGGTGCTGCTGGACGGGCTGATTGCCTATATGTTCGAGTTCGACTTCCTGCCGAATCAACACCTCAATCGGGACGGCGCCTTGAACGGCCAAGCGCCCCAAGCCGCCCTGCGCGGCGAAGAGATCTTTCTGCGGCCTTTCGAGCAGATGGGCGGCATGAGCTGCGCGACATGCCACGTGCCGTCGGCCAACTTCCTCGATCACAAGCGGCATGATCTCGGCACGGTGCCCGGCGCGGAAGACCGATCGCGAGACGGGGCGTTGGATACCCCGACCTTGCTCGGAATCAAGCACACGCCGCCCTACTTTCACGATGGCAGTCAGCCGACGCTGCGCGCGGTAACGGAGTGGTTCAATGACAACTACAAGCTGAGATTGAGCGAGCAAGAGCTGAGCGATCTGACCGCATACGTCGACACCGTCGGCGATGGCGTCGATGCATTCGAGGATACGCAATTCACGCTCGAGGCGGAAATGGAAGAGTTCAGCTTCTTCATGTCGGCGTATGAATTCCTCGTCGAGAGAAACAAGCCCGAACTGATGGCCATGACTTTCCAGACCATTGCCTTCGAGATTCGCGCACACAAGTGGGACCTGCAAGACTGGACGCACATGCCGGTCCTGGAGCGGATGGCGGAGCTGATGGACCAGGCTTATGGCGCCGTTCGGGCGGGCGACCGGGGAAGAGTAGGCGAACTGGTGAGTGAATATCGGCAGACCTACGAGAAGTACAAGGATGTGCTGAACTAACCGCGCGCGTGGGTTGAATTGCGGACCTGTTTCAATACGTGACGCCAAACTAGTTGGCGAGAGAAACGGAATGAAAGCAACTGTCGGAAACCGTAGTGCCCTCGATCCACGCCGAGTCCGGCGAGCGTCCGTGACAGCGCGTCCTCGTTTGCGGACCGCCGCGAGTATCATGTTGCTGCTCTGCTCGGCGCAGACAGCGCGTGGGCAAGCGCCGGCCAGTCGACCGAGCGGTGAGTCGCTAAGCAATCAGAGCCGGCCCGAGCGGGCGACAACAAGGCCGGAGGCAACGGGTTTTTGGTTCTGGGAACCGGCCGAACTATCGGGGCCTCTGGTGACCGACCGCCCGGATTTTACGGAGAGCACCGATGCGGTTCCGCGCGGGCACTTCCAGCTCGAGATGGGTTACACATTCACGTACGACCGCGAAAAGACGGACCGCGTGCGGGATCATACGGCCCCGGAGTTCCTGCTGCGCGTAGGATTATTCGACGACTTCGAGTTGCGTCTGGGATGGGATGGATATTCCTGGTCGGAGAATCTGTTTGAAGGCCGAACCCGAGCGGGGCGATCCGTGACCCGCGAGGACTCGACGCAAGGAAGCAACGACTTGTCCATCGGGTTCAAGTACAAATTCCTTGAACAGGCGGGTTTACGCCCGCATTTCGGCGTCATCGGGGCCCTAAGCGCGCCCTCGGGCAGCGCGGGAGTTTCTTCCGGCGGCGTGGATCCCGAAGCGGTCTTGTTGTGGGCCTACGACGTGACGGACTGGTTTTCGGTCGCGGGGAACGTAGGTCTGGCCGTGCCGACCGGCGCAGACGGCCGTTTCTTTCAGACGTCGAGTTCGGTGGCTCTGGCTTTCGCCTTGACCGACGAGCTGGGCACGTACGTCGAATACTTCGGTTTTTACCCGAATGCGAACGACTCAGACGCCGCGCATAGTCTGAACGGCGGCTTCACCTACCTGATTACGGACAACTTTCAGCTCGATGTGCGCGCCGGATTCGGTCTGAACGAAGAGGCCGACGATTTCTTCACTGGGGTAGGTTTTTCTTGGCGGTGGTGATGGCTCAGCACGACGCCCACTGTGTAGTTTGCGTTTGGTCTTAGGAGACTCACTATGCGTAGAAGACATGGCTTTCGGGACTGGCGGTTGGGCGTCGTGTTGTTGATCCTCTGTGGCAGCGCCGGCTGTTCGTTGCAGGAAGCTCTGCTCGACGGATTCTTCGGCGGGATTAGCGATACGATGGCCACGATCATCTCTAATGTGCTTCTCGGGGCCAACGGGTGAGAACTACAAAAGGAATGGAGGTAGTTAAGCCATGAGCACGAGGCGAGGAATGAATGTTCCCTTTTGGCTGATTGCCGGTTGGCTGGCGATCGTCGGATCTTCACCCGTATTCGGCGGGGGCGAGCGCGGCGGCAACCAGCTACCCAAAAAGCCGCCGAAGCTGACCGTCGACCCCAAGGCCAAACCGCTAACGATTGCCTTCATCTCGTACGCGAATCCACAGCACGTCGCAAAAGACAGCGCCGCGATTTCGAAGTACCTGGAGCCTTACGTCGGCGTGCCGGTTAAGGGGTTCGTTACCACCGATTACGGTTCGTCGGTCGAAACGATGCGCAGCGGGCAGACCGACCTGGCCTTCGTCGATCCACTGGCCTTTTTGATGGCCCACGAACAGATCGGAGCCAAGCCGCTGGTGCTCGAGGTCTATTCGACCGGAAAGCCCACCTACTACTCTTGCATCTGGGTACAAAAGGACAGCGGGATAAAGAAGCCGGCCGACCTCAAGGGAAAGTCGATCGCCTTTGCCGATCAGGTCGACATGTCCGGACATCTCATGCCGCGCGACATCTTCGTGCGCTTGGGACTGTTGCCGGCCGACAAGCTCGAAGGCGCCTTTTTCAAGCAGGTGTACTTCGCCGGCGGCGACGAGCAGGCCATTCGAGCGGTGACGAACGGCTTTGTCGATGCGGCCGGCATCAGCCAGTTCGCCTACCTGTTGCTTCGCCCGCAGGAACGTGACGGCGTGACGGTCATCGCCAAGTCGATCGATAGCCCCGCGCACCTCATCATGGCCCGCAAAGGTCTTTCCGAAAAAATCTGCAAACGAATCCAGCAGGCATTCATGGCGCTCGATCCGAGCAACCCGCATGACCAAGAGTTGCTCGGCAAGCTCTACGGCGTTCAGGGCTACGTTGAAGCGAAGATGTCCGACTTCGCCGAGGTAGCGAAGATCGCGGGACGCTATGGCTTCATCCGCAAACCGGAAGCATTCGCGGTAAAGGAAAAACCATGAGCCGCCGCCGGACGGCAGCGCCATGATTCGTATCGAGTATCTCGAAGTGCGGTACGGCCGAAAGCCGCCGGCCTTGTCGATCGAGCGGATCGAAATCGGCCGTGGTGAGCGTGTGGCGGTGATCGGCCCCAGCGGCGCGGGCAAGAGCACGCTGCTGCGCACGCTCAAGGGCTACGTGCGTCTCTCTCAGGGCAAGGCGGAAGTCATGGGCGTCAACCTGGCCACCGCCCCTCGCAGGCAACGCAGACGTATCCATCGCCGCATCGCCCTGATCTACCAGCAGTTTCACCTGGCGCGCCGGCTGAGCGTCCTTCAGAACGTGCTCTGCGGGCGGCTCGGACTCACCAGCCGATGGCGCTCACTATTGGGCGTGTTTACGAAAGAGGATCGTCGCGTGGCTTGGTCGGCCATCTGTGAGGTCGGCTTGCAGGATCAGGTCCACCAGCGGGCCGACACGCTCAGCGGCGGTGAGCAGCAGCGCGTCGCCGTCGCTCGGGCACTGGCTCAGCAACCCGAGATCGTGCTGGCCGACGAGCCGGTTTCCAGTCTCGACCCGGCCTGGGCCGAAGACGTGCTGGAACTGATCGCCGAGGTTCAGGCGCATCACCACGTCACGCTGCTGATGAGTCTGCACCAGCCGCACCTGGCCCGTCGTTTCGCCGAACGGATCATCGGCCTGCGGGACGGGCGCGTCGTATTCGACGGACCGCCGGCGGGCCTTACCGAGGATCGGCTGGAAGAGATCTACCGCGGGGACGAGATTCGCAGGCTGAATGGCGCGACGCGGCCGCGGTCAGGCAAGTCCCGCTCAGCGTGAACGCCCGGGCCGCTGGCGTAGTTCCGGCCGCGGAGACTGTTGGAGGAAGCCGAACGAAAAGCCATGGCAACGTCCATCGAAATACTAGCCGCTATCGCGTTCTTCACGACCGGTGTATCGCACCTCGTGCAGCCACGAATCTGGGCTCGTTTCTTCGTCCAACTGGCACGCCACGGTGAGCTTGGAATCTTCATCATCGCATTCTACACACTCCCAATAGGCGTATTGATTGTTGCCTTCCACAATGTCTGGTCGGGATGGCCCACGGTGCTGACAATCATCGGTTGGGCATTTTGCCTGAAGAGCTTCATCTATTTCGCGGCTCCGAAGGCCGGCTTGGCCGCGATTTCAAGAATTCAAGAAACATCGGCCGGCAAGTTTGTCGTGGCCGGAATCATGATGATCTTGCTGAGCGGAGCGTGCGCATATTGGGCCAGTGTACATCTTGCAGCTTAATGATGTCTTTCATTAACTATGCGCACTCGCATGTGGCGAGTCAGCACTAACGATACAAACGGGCTCCGCCCGTATGCTTAGCGAGGAGCCGAACCGTGACGACGATCTACAAAGCCTCGGCGGCGCCGCCGGCGCCCCGACGGACCAGACACGCCATATTTCGACTTTCGATTGTCTTTTTGGTCCTGGGTCTACTGGCTTACTCCTGGTACGGAACGGAAACGAGCCTGGGGCGTCTTGTAGATTCGGGGCCGCGCATGGCAGCATTCCTGGACCGTATGTTTCCACCGGACCTGACGTGGAATTCGGTTGAGCCGCGTCCTTTCGCTCCGCCCTTGCGCCTCGCCGGGCAAGCTGTCATCATTACACTACAGATTTCGATCCTGGGGACGGCATTGGGAATGGTCGCCGCGCTCGGACTCGGGTTTCTCGCGTCGGAGAATCTCACGCCGCACTGGGTTCATCATCCGATCAAGGTGTTCCTCGCGCTGTTGCGCTCGATCCCGGTGATTCTGCTGGCGCTCTTGTTCGTGATGGCGGTCGGGTTCGGAGCGCTGCCGGGGGTGTTGGCGCTCGCCATTCATTCCATCGGAATGCTGGGCAAGCTGTTCGGCGAAGAGTGTGAAGGCGTCGAAACGGGTGTGTGGGAAGCGATGGACAGCGCCGGGGCGAACTGGTTCCAGAAAGTCCGTTACGCGATCTGGCCGCAGGTCGCCGCCCAGATCTATTCGCTGACGCTCTTCCGCCTGGAGATGAACCTGCGAGATTCCGCCGTGCTCGGCCTGGTCGGCGTCGCCGGACTCGGTCTGTGGATTGAGAACTATCGCCGCGCGTTCGACTACCCCAGCGTCGCGACGCTGGTGATCGTGACCATGCTGGTCGTGCTCGTTGTAGACCAGGTCAGCTTTCACATTCGTCGCCGGCTCAGATAGCCCTGACGTGCAAGCGGCTTGGCAAGCACGAGGAGGCCGCCGAGTTCGCCGGCGATGCGTGGCGCGAAGCGCCAGGTTTGGCGCGGTTTAATGGAACGCGGCGAAATGAACGGAACCAAATCGCCCAAGAGCGTCGAGCCAACCGTCTCTGCTTCTCGCGGCCCGGTTTGTGCGGGCCTGCTGAACGGACCGGTATTCTTCGCGCTGGCGGCGTGGTTTTAGTGGGGCCGGAACTGGAGCAGATCCCGCGCAGCGCCCCAACGCACGCACGCGTTTCCGCGGTGCAAGGGAACGGCCGGCTAGGTTCTTTTCTTTCGCGCCCGGCGCTTCTTGTGCGCGAGGCTGGTGAGGGGGGCGGTGAGTCGTTCGTACCGCTCGAAGAGGAACTCAAAGCGCCGGCGCTCATCGGGGAATGGCTGGCGGCGGTAGCAGCGATCGACCGCGCGGTCGAGCGCGGTGTGCGCCCGGCGGAGGGCTGCGGGCATCGTGAGCGGATCGTAGAGGTCGGCCAGCGTAGCATCGGGAAACTGCCGTCGCGCATCGAGCACAGCCTGCGCCGCTTGTTCGACACGCTGCTTCTGCGCATCCGTCGGCGAGTCGGGCCAGGGGAAGTTGTTGTAGACGAGTTTGGCTGAGTATCGGTAATCAGATTTGAGACGACCGCACACCTGACGGACCCATGCCATGTGCATGGCGGATTCGAGTATCCCGAATTCGTAAGGGCCCGCCGCGCTGATCGTAAGCAAATCTGTGTTCGCGATGGTTTCAGGAGGTAAGAAGCCCATCGGTA
>JACZRH010000356.1 GCA_022574815.1 Planctomycetota bacterium
GAGTCCCGGCGTGATGATCGTCGCCTTGATCGGATCGAGCATGTTGAAAGTATTGACGAGACCAGTACTGAGTAGCTGGTCGTTTTGCTCGGTGAGATCAGTGATTCGTGTGACCTTGATCTTCTGGAGACGAACAAGACAGGGCAGATGAAGTCGAACTACCGGTAGTCAACGAGTGGGTAATTGGCTGGCTCGATACCGGTTGTTGGTCGACCAGACCAACATTGATGTGCAGATCCTGCAGTATCTTCGAGAAAACGCCGCAACGAAGACCTACTTCAAATCGCGACTGATCGGCAAGGAGCTCGGAATGACTGCCAAAGAGGTCGGTTCGAACATCACTGCGCTTCAGAACAGCGAGTACGACGTCGACATCGAGAAGTGGGGCTACTCCTCGAGTACGACCTGGAAAGTGAACGTCTGAGGTGAGAGCCATCAGAGAGCTTTTTTCGAGACATTCGTAGCGACCAATACAGAAACTCGTAACCCGAAATTCGGCTCGCGTTAGCGTCGAACACGATTTACTACCCGTCGTCAACGGCGCTTTTGCTCGCCGTCCGCCTGACTTCGTTCGATCGTTCGCTCCCTCAAATCCTCGTGCTTCCTCGGTTCGACCGTTTCTCTCAACGTACGTGAATATTACGGCGTGAAACGGTACGCTTCCGGCTCCGAATAACACTTCAGGCACCCCCGCGACTACAGAGACGATGCAGGCGATCCTCTTCGACATCATCGACACGCTTCTGACGACCCTGCAACGCGACGCGGTGCGGCGCGACGACCCGCGGCAGGCCGGTGCGGGAATCTGGCGGGCACTCGGCCGGCAGCTCGACCGGCAGGAGAACCGTCTGCGTGAACTCTTTCGCGACGCGGTGAAAGTACATCAGGAGCAGGTGGCGCGCGAGATTCAAGAGGCCGGCGGCAAACTCTACGAGGCCTTGCAAGAGCGGCCGGCCCTGTTGAACTCGCTGCGCGTGGCGCGCGCGACGGCCGACGTGGCCTCGATCGGGTTGGCCGTCAAGACCGGCGGGCTACACGTGAACGACCTGATCTTCGCGCCGGCGCTCTTCGCGGTGACATCGCTGGTGACCGAGGGGGCGCTGGGCTCCTACATGCGCAAGGTGGCCCACGATCTCAAGACCCGCCAGCTCGAAAACCTGCGCCAAACGCTGATCGAAGGCGTGTTCCGGCGCGAGTTGCGCAGCGCGGCCGAAGAGCTCGCCGGCGAGGGTGTCTTCGGCGTGCCGCGCCAGCAGCTCGACGACGCAGCCCGCGCGCTGGACTCGTGGGAACGAGGTGGCGATGGGTAGCACGTTCGGCGAGCTCGTTTCGAAGACGCGCGCCTGGTTCGAGGGCACCCGCGCCGCCGGCTGGCTCGACGAGGCCGATCTCGATCGGCTCAACGCCGTCGAGCGCGCCACGCCGTCCGACTTGTTCGCGGACGAGGACGCCCGCCCGCTGGTGGTCGCGTTCTTCGGCGGCACGGGGGCCGGCAAGAGCAGTTTGTTGAATCGCCTGGCCGGGGCGCGCGTCGCGCGGACGGGCGTCGAGCGGCCGACGTCGCGGGAGGTCACACTCTTCGTGCATGAGTCCGTGCGATTGGCGGATCTGCCGGCCGGGCTGCCGGTCGAGGACGTGTGCATCGAGCGGCACGCGTCCGACGAGCATCGCGACGTGCTCTGGATCGATGCCCCGGACATCGACAGCACGCAGGAGGAGAATCGCCGGCGCGCCTTGGCGTGTCTGCCGCACGTCGACTTGGTCGTCTACGTGGTCAGCCCCGAGCGCTATCGCGACGACGTGGGCTGGCGCGTCCTGTTGGAGCGCGGGCAAAAGCACGGCTGGATGTTCGTGATGAATCGCTGGGACGAAGGCGACCCCAGCCAACGCGACGACTGCGCCCAAATGCTGCGCGGCGCCGGCTTCGATGATCCCCTGCTGCTGGTGACCTGCTGCGCCGACCGCGCGCTCGACCTGCCCTCGGCGGATCAGTTCGAGCAGATTCAGCAATCGATCGACGCCGTCCTCGCCGCACACGGCGTCCGCGAGCTCGAACGACTCGGGCATCGCGCGCGGCTGCTCGAGCTGCGCGCCGCGATCCTCGCCGCGTGTGCTCATCTGGGTGAGGACAAAGGCTGGACGGCCGTATCGTCGGCGTGGGAGCGGCATTGGCAACGCGCTCGCGCAACGATTCTCGAAGGGATCGAATGGCCGATGCGAAACGCAGCCGGTCGCCTGGCGGCACGCGAGAGTACCGTGGCCGAGAAGGTCACACGCACGGTCGGCAAGGCCCTGGTCGAGGGAATCAAGGCCGGCCGGAGTCCCGAACGAAAAGTGGACGACACCCCCGTTCCCGCTCGGGAGGCGGATCCTCCCAACGCGCCGGCCGCGAGTGAGCTGGCTTATCTGACCGAATCGCTCTGGGACGATTGGCCGCAGTCCAAGCTCGACGGGTGCGTCGATGTCACAGAGATCGAGCTGCGACGCGCCGGCATCGCCCCCGGGCCTCTGCGGGCGCGCCTCGAAGACATCACCGGCGAAGCGCGCGACGAGGTGATGCGGCACGTGCAGGACGAGGTGCGCACCGCTCTGGCCCGGCGGGGCGGCGGCCTGCACCGCGCCTTGCGGCGTGTGCTTGGCTTTCTCACCGCCGCCCTGCCCTCGTGTGCGCTGGCCTGGGTGGCCTACGTGGTGGTCCGCGGCTTCTTGCAAGCATCCACCGGTGACGGGGCGTTCTTCGGCACCGAGTTCGCGGTACACAGCGCGCTGCTCGTCGGTGTCGCGTGGGCGCTGCCTTTCACGCTCGACCGCCTGATGCGACCGTCCGTCGAGCGGCTCGTGTTGCGCGTCATGCGGCGGGGCTTCGCCGCCGGGCTCGATGCCATCGCCGAGCGCGTCGTGCAAGGGCTCGCCGCGGCGGGTGAAGAGGCACGTGCGCATCTGGAGAAGGCCAAGAGCATCACGGACGAGATCTCGGCCGCCGCGTTGCGGCCGGTCCGGATACAAGACTCTATGCTGTCGCGCGTGATCGCAGCGCGGCCGCGCGAGTCGGTCGGCGCGTAGCGTTCGAGGGCAGCGATGCGATGCTTCACCGCAATTGTGCTTCCCGAGGCCACGCGGAGGATGCTCGCCCGCTTGGGCGGCGCTAGCGTTCGACAGAGCAAGGCCGTGCGCTGGAACACGCAGGACAAGCTCCACATCACGTTGAAATTCCTGGGGCAGGTCGCCGACGAACACCTCCCCGCCGTCTGCGACGCCGTGCGAGCCGCGTCATCCGACATCGCCCCGTTCTCGGTCCGCCTCGCCGGGCTCGGCTGCTTTCCCGCGCCTCGGAATCCCCGTGTGCTCTGGTGCGGAATCGAAGACCCCGCCGAGGGCTGCGCACGCTGGGTCGCGGCCGCCGAACCGCTGCTGGCCGACCTTGGTTTCAAGCCCGAGGCCCGCGCCTACACGCCGCACATCACTCTCGCGCGCAGCAAATCAGGGGCGGGCAATTCGATTCTGCATCGGGTATTGGAAGACACGGCGGCGCCGCCGGCCGAGGAGTTGATGGTGCGACAAGTGGTGTTGTTCGAAAGCCGCTTGGATCGTTCGGGGGCCTGTTACATGCCGATCGCCACCACGCGCCTGGGAGGAACGTGAAGGCGTGCGGCGCGTGCGGCGTTTCCTCATTTGGACTTTCGCGCCCCGGCCTATAGCATAGCGCCGCTTTCGCCGCGTGTCCGATCCTCGCGAAACCGGGCGGCGGACGTTTCAGGCCAGGGACGTTGTATGGCAGGGC
>JACZRH010000067.1 GCA_022574815.1 Planctomycetota bacterium
CTCGACGCCGACGACACCTTGATCATCATGTCCGACCACGGGTTCACCAGTTTTCGCCGCGGTTTCAACGTCAACACCTGGCTGCGTGCTGAAAACTATCTCGTTCTCAAAGACGGCGTCGAACCGAAGAGCGCTTCCGTGCCGGGGGTCGGCGTCGATTGGACCCGCACGCGCGCGTACGCATTGGGGATCAACAGCCTGTACCTCAATCTGCGCGGACGCGAGAAGAACGGCATCGTCCCGCCGACGGAGAGGAAGACGCTCCTGAAAAAAATCGGCGAAGGACTCCTCGCCGTCCGCGACCCGGACAATGGCGAGCGCATGATTGAAAGAGTGTATTATGTAGATGAGTATTACCCGGACGCCGACCCGGACATCGCCCCCGACCTGCTGATCGGCTACGCCAAGAATTACCGCGGAAGCTGGGGGACGACGCTGGGCGGGATTGCAAGCGTGTTGGTCGAGGACAACCTGAACCGCTGGAGCGGCGACCATTGCATCGCTCACCATCTGGTTCCGGGCATCGTCGTGACCAACCGCAAGATCACCCTGAGCGACCCGTCGCTGTCCGACATGGCCCCGACCATTCTCGACTACTTCGGAATCGCGCCGGCCGCCGGAATGAGCGGGCGGCCGATGCTGGCGGCCCAGCGCTGAACATCCTTGCCGGAGATGAAACGATGGCCAAGATCAAGATCGACAACGACTTGCACGAACGTGTGGCGGAAATGGCCAAACGGGCCGGCTACGCATCGACGGACGAATTCGTGTCCCACGTTCTGGAGCGCGAAGTGGCGGCACTCGAAGGCGCTGACACCGATGAACAGGTCGAGGAGCGTCTGCGCGGCTTGGGTTACATCGAATAGCCCGCACCGCGCGACGCCGCGCGGCGAGGAGCCCCCGGCACCATGAATGCCGTGAATTCCATCATGAATCCCCTATTCGACGCGGTCTTCGCCGTGCTCGGGGTCTTCTCACCCGCAGCGGCGCTGCTGGTTTTCTCAGCGATCGCCGGCGTCGTGATGATGGTGATCTTCCGTCACACGTCGAGCCAGTCGGCGCTCAAGGCCGTGGCGGACCGCACCCGGGCCGGGCTGCTGGCGATGCTGCTGTTCAAGGACGACCTGAACGTCACGCTCCGGAGCCTATGGAACATGTTCAAGGCCTCCGGAATGCGCCTGCTGTATTCACTCCCTCCTCTGCTCGTGCTCGTTGTTCCATTCACGTTGATCCTGTCGCAGCTCGGCGCGCGCTACGGATTTCGCCCGTTGAAAATCGGCGAGGACGCCCGCGTCGAGCTGCGCGTCGCCGCCGACGTCTGGGACGCCGCGCGCAACGTCGTGCTCGAAACGCCCGACGCGGTCGCAGTCGAGACGCCCGGCGTCCGCGATGCGCATGACCACACCATTACGTGGCGCGTGCGGCCGCGCGCGGGCGGCATGCACACGCTCACGTGGCGAATTGGTGATCGTGTGATTCAAAAACGTCTGGCCGTCGACGACGGATCGAGCGGTCTTCAGGCCATCAGCGTCATGCGGCCCGGCTCCTCGCTCTGGGACAGGGTGCTGCACCCGGCCGAGCCCGCTTTGGACGACGGGTCGGGTGTTCGCTCGATCACGCTTTACTACGATTGGGCCCGCTCGACGCCACTGTTCGGCTACGACGTACACTGGCTCGTGACGTTTCTGGTCGGGTCCATCGTGTTCGGGTTGCTCGCCCGCCCGGTGCTCAAGGTTCAGATCTGATCTGCCGTGAGGGGGGGGATTGCCGAGCGTCAAACGTCATGCGGAACGTAGCGAAACATCTAGCCGCGGCTTCTGCAGAATTCGACGTGGTGTGCTTCGTCTTGGACGCCCACGATCACACTGGGTCGTTTTCACAACTCGTCGCGCGTGCTTTCGATCCAAGTTGTGAGTGTTCACCAAACAAGAACCGAGCTATGCTGCGCCTCGACACGTTCCGGCGGCTTGGGTTGATCCTTCTGCAGCTTCCACGATCGTCTCGGGAGTGGGGACTGGAATGTGCTCCATCTCTCGAGGCTCAAATTTGGTGAGACCTCCGGCATAGGTGCGCCCGTCGCAAACACGCGTCGCTCGTGCCAGATACGCGACGAGCCCTTTCAATACACTCTTCGCAAGAGGCTCACGCGGATAAAGGCCGTGCGCGATGTTGAGGTGCCGCGCGCCGGCCGAATTGAGCACAAATCCCGGCGGGCGGCGGGCCATGTACGTCGCCAGTATCGGGGCGGGCTCCCGCAGTTGTACGGACCACCAGGGACTTCGATGGCGCGCGATGTACGTCTGGTCGGCGCCGCAGCCGCGCGCCATCTCCAGAAAGGCCTCCACCGCCTCGCGTTCCGCTCCTCGAAACACGGACAAATCCGTCGGCAGATCGACCACGCAGCGCAACCTGGAAGCGTCGCGCAGCTCGGGGGCGTTGGCGAATAGCTCGCGAGCTCGGGTGATGGTCGGGAACAGCACCCGGGCCGGAAGTCGAAGGGCGTGCGGTCCGGCGATCCACAACCGATTGCAGCCGGTTACCTGCCCACGATGCACGCGACAGATTTCTCCCAGCTCGACATGGTCACGCGGCAGCTTTCGCCGCGCTCGCGTCAGGTGCGTCCAGCGGCTCTCGGATTGCAGGCGTTCGCGCGTGGCCGGTCGCCCCGTGTCGAGCAGCCCCAATTCCGCCACGGAACGAACGTTGCGCAGCCGAATGGACGTCGGGCTTGCACCGACGACAAACGTGGTGATCGCGCCGGTCGTCGCCGCGTCGGGAAACAGCTCGGCGCGCGGGTCCAGTATGGTTATCGACGATCCGCCCAGCCCGTTCAGCAGCAGGCTGCGCACGAGCGCGCCGTAGTTGACATCGAGCCATTCGGCGGACGTGACGAACACGCCGTAGTCTCCGGGCCGCGCGAGGATCGCCGTGGCCAAGAAAAAGTGTACGTGCAGGCCCGCCAACTGACTGGCCCGAAAGCCCTGTCGGTGCGCTTCCGACGAAAGCCACTTCTTCCAGCGGGGACTGATGTCGTGGTGTCGCACATAAGGCGGGTTGCCGACGAACAGGGTGGGGCCGGCGACGCGATCGAGCTTCGCAGACCGAAAGTCCGTGAGCAGGACATGCGCCCGCTTGTGGAGATTCAACGCAGCGAGATTGCCGCGCGCGATGATCGCGGCCAGCGGATCGATCTCGGTTCCGATCAAACGCGCCTTCGGAAAAGCCTCGGCCGCCTCCATCAGGAAACGCCCCGAACCGCAGCCCGGGTCGACAACGCGATAAGGACTGCCCCGCCGGGCCCACGCGATCATGGGGCGGATGATCTCGTAGGGCGTGTAAGTCGCACCGAGCTTGCGGCGCTGCGCGGAGCGGGCGATGCAGAATGCCTCTCCCAGCGGGTCGCGCCCGGCGCGGATTTCCCGGCGCAGCTCGGCGACTTCAGGCTGCGCCATCGGGCGCGCCTCGGCGATCAGTCGCAGGTCGCGCGCGGACCATCCTTTGATCTTCGTGGCACCCAGGGCCAAGGCGGCACTGACCAGATTTGATTCGGAAGCGAGGATCATAACAATCAACTAATCTGCCCTGCGAGCGGGCGTCTGTCAACGATGGCGGGCCAGACCCGCACGTTTCCGACTCACATAGAAGCTCTCGGCACCGGCGTACAACTCGTCGCCGCGACAGAGCGGGCTTCGACCGGCTTGGAAAATTCCCGGCTGAGGGCCGCCGGCTGGATCGAGAGTTCGGGCCAAGCGCAATGTCTTCGGATGACGGTCGCAAAAGACGGGCCGGGCCGATGGCGGGCCGAGCTTCGGGTTGATACCGTGTGCCAAAGTGACGAAGATGGGTTCAGCGTCCGTGCTCTCTCGCGCTGATCCGCGGGGGCGAATGCGCGCTAGACAAGGTGAGCTCATGCGATATTTCGGAACCTGGAAATGGACATCGCTTCTGGTTGGCACGGCGGGTGTCTGCGGGCTCTTGCTCGTGATCGCGAATGCTTGGGCGCAGCAAGCGCCGCGGATCGAGCAGAAGATGCGCCAAGACCGCGCCAAGATGGCGGTGCAAACGGTCGAGAAGCTACTGACGGATTTTGCCGACGCCGTCGAGAAAAACGACGTCGAAGCGGCGCTCGAGCTGTTCGCCACCAAGGAGGACCTCTTGACGATCCTGGATGATAAGGACCAGGCTCGCAAGGCCGCCAACAAGATTCGTTCGCGCATCGAGATGGGTTTTCCCGAATTCGTCAATGCGCTCAAGGATTTCGGCAAGTACAGCGTGCATAAGGTCTTCGTCGGCAACATTCGTCGAACCGAACAGGGTGAGGAAGGGATGTCCAAGAGCGCGGTCGTGGTCGAAGGCGGTTTCATCTCCTTCGCGCGCGATGCGAACTACCTCATCGAGCTGCGCTTCAACGTGGGCGGCGTCATGCAGGTCAGCCGCGAACGCTGGGTGCTGACCAACCTGGTCACGCGGGCCGAGCACGGCCGCGATCCCTGACAAGCGCCGCGCCGCATCAGCCGCTCTCGCAAACCAGCCCGATCAAGCGGTACGCGACCTTGGCGGCCAGGAATTCGGTCGCCGTGCTCGGCGGGAGCGGCATGACTTCCACTACGTCGGCCCCGACGATGGTTCGGGCGCGTGCGACGGCGTCGAGCAGGTCGGTGACCTGGTACCAGTCGAGCCCGCCCGGTTCGGGCGTGCCGGTGCCGGGTGCGAAGGCGGGGTCGAAAGCGTCGATGTCGACCGTGACATAGACATTCGCGCTCAGCGCGGAGACGACGTCCTCAATCCACGTTGACGATTCACGGCACGTTCGCGCGCTGAATAGCCGCTTGCCTGCAGCGCGAATAAAGCGATGCTCTTCCCTCGAATAGCTGCGAATCCCCACGCCGACCGCGTCGATGCCCAGGTCGTGGATGCGGCGCATGACGGACGCGTGACTGTACTTCGAGCCCTGGAAGCTGTCGCGCAAATCGGCGTGCGCGTCGAGCTGCAACACGCACAGGTTCTTGATCGAGGCCTTGACGGCCCGCACCAGCCCCGAGGTGATGCTGTGATCGCCGCCGAGCCCGATCGGGAACTTTCCGTCGCGGACGACTCGGCGCGCCGCGCGAAAGATGCGCTCGTGCATGCGCTGCGGCCCGCGCGCGTCGGGTTCGAGCGGGTCGAGCGTGGCGATGCCGCCGGTGCGCGGCTCGCGGCCGAGCTGGTCGTCGAACACCTCCATGTGTTGGGAGGCGCTGATGATGGCGCGCGGCCCGTCGCGGGTTCCGGCTCGAAAGCTCGCGGTCGCGTCATAGGGGATCGGCAGGATCGCGAATCGTGCCGTATCGTAGGCCGACTCGCGTTCGTCGAGTTCGAGGAAATTGTCCGGCATCGATGGGGGCAAATCAGTTCACCGTCGCCGTTCGCGTCGCTGCGGGCCGCTGCCGGCGGGACGCAGCGAATCCGCGCAGCTATTCAAACAGGAAAACCGCCGCGGCCATCACCGTGGTCCATTGGCCGTTCTTGTCGCCTTCGGCACTCTGAACGACGGCGCGGGTCTGGACGATTTGTCCGCTCATGCGGTAGATCTCGCGCCGCTCGTCGTAGTCGGTTTCCGGGTCGAGCTCGATGCCCAGCGTCGAGGCGAGCATGCTCGCGGCCATGTCCTCGACCAAGTCGGCCGTCTTGCGCTGCGTCATGCCGAAGCCGTGGTGTTCGGAGATGTACCCGTATTGTTCGCCCTTGGCGGGGATCGCCAGGCCGACGCCGGCCGAGACGAGCCGATTGGGCTCTTGGGTGCGCGCCTCGGCGAGCACGCAAAACGTGATCTCGCCTGGGAGCAGGTGCTCCAGAGCGGTCTTGCGCGTGACGATCTTGCAGCCGGCGGGAAAGATGCTGGAGACCCGCACGAGATTGAGCTGGGCGATGCCGGCCTCGCGCAGGGCCACCTCGAACGATTGCAGATTGTGGCGGTGCCGGCCGACGCCGCGGGTGAAGAACATGCGTTTGGGGACCATGGGAAACATGAGCGGGGCTCACAAGGCCGGCGAATTCGCCGCGATCGGCGAGGCCGCACGCTCCACGCACGTGCGAGAGGATCGGGGATTATAGCACGAGGCCGCGGCGGCTCAACGGAGGACGGGCGGGGCGTTTTCAAGGGGTCGGCGTCAGGATCAGGGGCAGAATCTAGGTTGCGCGGGTCAAGGGGCGATGGGGGGGCGGGGCGCGGGGGAGCATGGGTGGGTGGCGGGCGGGGTTGCAATTCATGTCGGGTGTGAAAGCCGGGGCGAGGCCGGGCTACCTGGCTACGAGGCGGTGAGGGACGTATGCGGTCCGCTGTTGCGTCGTCGCCGCCACCCGGAAAGCGCAGGATTCCGCACAGACTCACATGTTTGCCTGATTGCGGCGCTGCTACGGAGTCCGTAGCATCTTGGTGGCGGTGATCCCGGGCAGGGCCGTTGGCCTAACATCAGCACGGTAGCGAGACAGGAGCATCGGCATGATCCTTCATCGACGAGGCCGCGCCGACGCGGCGGGGCAAACCGGCGGGCGTGCGTTGGGCGCAGATCTGGGTCAGAATCGGCGACCCGGCCCCGGTCGATGCGGGCGAGTTGACGTTTCTTGCGACCTACCCGCGCACGCCCTATCTCGCCAGGTTCGACAGGGGCGACGGCAAGAAGGTCGTGCAGCGAAACTGGTGGGCAGTGCCCACCCTACGAAACTGATGGTTGAGCACGAAGACGGCTCAGCGACCAGTGGGGTTGGCGTGCCTCGGGGACGTCTCCTTTGCGTTTACCTAGTGCGCTGGGAATCCAGGCGCGGTGAGTCCGGGCCGTAGAGAGAAACGGCTAGCGCGACGATCACGGCGTGAGTACCGTCGAAGGTGCGAAAAGCGCACCCTACACGCTTCGCTCAGAGGCGCAAGTATGGCGAACGAAGAACACGTTCGGATTGTCCTCGAAGGCAACGACGCCATCGCTGCATGGCGTTCCGAAAACCCCGGCGCTCGTTTGGACCTGCGCCGCTCGGATTTCACGAAGAAGAGCCTGCCAGGACGCGACCTGCAAGGCGCCGATCTGCAATGGGCTGATTGCAGGTGGGCCGACCTACCGGGCGCTGATTTCACGGGCGCTACGCTCGTGCATGCAGATTTCCACAAGTCCGATCTCTCAGGTGCAATCTTCGAGCGGGCCGATCTGGCCATGGCGAATTTCGAGGACGCCAACCTAACGTCTGCCCGCTTCGCTGAAGCGGTCCTTGACCGTAACCGATTCTTGAACACCGACTTTAGAAGCGCAGAGGGTCTATCTGCCTGTATCCACCGCGGCCCATCATTGCTTGATCGGGACACACTGGTCGTCTCCCCCGATCTTCCGCGCGAATTCCTCCAAGGGTGCGGGCTGTTCATGCCGTACAGGGCAACGGTCTTTCGAATCGTCGTAGGCTCGCCAAGTGACGTTGCCGAAGAACGGCTTGCGGTGAGGGACACGATATACTCATGGAATGACAACAACTCGCAGCGATTTGGTGCCGTCATGTTGCCTGTTCTATGGGAAACCTCCTCCACCCCCGAGATCGGGGACCGGCCGCAAGCGATCATCAACCGCCAGATCATCGACGACGGACACATTCTCGTCTGTTTGTTCTGGACGCGGATCGGAACACCAACTGGTGAAGCACAATCCGGTACGATTGAGGAAATCGAACGGTTCGCGAAGTCCGGTAAGCCAGTAATGATCTACTTTTGCACGAGAGCTTTTCCGCATAGCATTGACCTCGATCAATTGCGCCGACTGAGGGCCTTCCAGGACGACATCCGCCGGCGCGGACTGGTCGATGACTTCGCAAAAACCTCGGATCTCGTCCAGAAGCTCCAACGTCATCTGAGCAGTACGCTTGAGCGTCTCATGCCGCCGGCTGCCACCAATGACTAAGCAATCGAGCTCTTTGCGCGAGGGCATGCAACCGTCGAAGGCGTGTTTCTCGGTAACGGGTCCGTTCGACAGAGCCGCCGGTCCGCGCGGCGTCCGCCCTGGGGACAGGGCGGCTCTGATGCGAGGTGGCTTGATACACGTTCTCCGGGGTGCTACATCGGCCACGGCGGGCCGACGCTACCGGCGCGGCGGGCTGATAAGCTGACGGGGGCCTTTCCGAAGATCGTTTTGGTACGCGCCGGTTTGTTTTCTACATTCCCTGTGGACGAGGCCGGCGCGGGCGACGGTTCGCGGCGAATTCGTCCGGGGAGCCGTAGTTTGCGGTGCGATCCGGGGAGGAAGAAGCACTCGTGCACGTTGGCCGGCGCCCTTCGCGGGCGCCGGCCTTGTGCATGTTCGTGCTTCGGCCGGATAATGGTCGCGATGCGCGGCCCGTCGCCGCGCGCGAAGACGGATGCCCCGGAGCCGCGATGCTCGTCGCCGCGAATGCCTCCATTTTCCCGGACGCGACTTCCATACCCGAACAGCTTGAAGCGACAGCCGCGGCGGGCTTTGACGCCGTTGAGCTGATGATCGCGGACGATGGCCCGCTCGGCCCGGATACGATCGGGAGCCGGTGCCGCGACATTGTCGCTCGAGCCCGCGACCTGGGGCTCGGCATCCTCGGGCTCGTGGGGATGGCGTTCTGGAAGTGCAATTATGGGTCGCCGCTCGAGGCCGACCGGCAGCGAGCCCATGACCTCACGCTCAAGCTGATGGACCTCGCGACGGACCTTCACGCCGAATCGGTGCTGGTGATTCCCGCCGTCGTGGGCCACGCCGTGCAACCCACGCCGGGCGTGGCGTACGCGGACGCGCTGCGGCGTACGGGGCAAGCGCTGCACCGGCTGCGGCACGAGGCCGAGGCGCGCGGCGTACTGCTCGCGATCGAGAACGTCTGGAACCGCTTCCTGCTCTCGCCGATCGAAGCGGCCGACCTGATCGACCGCGTGAATTCGCCGAACGTGGGGTTCTGTTTTGACACGGGCAACGTGCTGCCCTACGGGTATCCGCAGGATTGGATCAGCACGCTGGGCGGGCGTGTCGTGCGCGTCCACGCGAAGGACTATGATCTGAGCCGGTCCGGCCGCGACGGCTTTTGTCCGCTGGGAGAGGGCAGCGTGGACTGGCCGGCCACACTCGCGGCGTTGCGCGCGGTCGGCTACGACGGGCCGTTGACGGTTGAGGGCCCCGGCGAACCCGGCGAGGCGTGCCGGCGATTGCGGAAGCTCCTGGCCGACGGAGCGCCGCCGGCTTCGGTTGAGTGCGAATGAGTGCCTCTCTCGACGCATTGACAAAAAGCGTGACGGTCGCCGACGGCGCCTGGTCGACGCAGCTCTGGGCGCGCGGGCTGAAGACGGACATCGTGCCGGAGACGGCCAACGTCTCGGCGCCGAAGCTGGTTGGCGACCTGGCGCGTGAATACGTCGCGGCCGGCGCGCGGTTCATCTGCACCAATACGTTCTCGGCGAATCGACTGGTGCTCAAGCGCCGCGGCGTCGAGTGCGACGTGGCGAAACTCAATCAACTCGGCGCTCGGATCGCGCAGGAGGCCGTCGCGGACAGCGGCGCCGTGGTAGTCGGCACGATGGGGCCCAGCGGCAGCATTCTGATGGTCGGCGAAACGCCGGAGGACGAATTGACCGCTGCGTTTGCGCAGCAGGCTGAGGCACTGGCCGCGTGCGGGGTGGCGGCGCTGCTGCTCGAGACCTTCAGCGAGCTGGCGGAGATCCTGCTCGCGGTGCGGGCCGTGAAGGATGCCACCGGCCTGCCCGTGATTGCCAGCATGTCGTTCGATTCGGGCCCGCAGCGGACGCACACGATGATGGGGGCCGAGGCCGGTGAATGCGCCGCGGCCCTGGACGATGCGGGGGCCGCGATCATCGGCTGCAACTGCGGGCGTGGGATCGCGGATGTGTTGCCGGCAGTCGTCGCGCTGCGCTCGGCCACGAGTCGGCCGCTGTGGGTCAAACCCAACGCCGGCCTGCCGGATTTGCAGGACGGGCTGCCGGTCTATACCCAGACGCCCGAGGAGTTCACGGCCAAGATTCCGACGCTGATCGACGCCGGCGCGAACGTGATCGGCGGGTGCTGCGGCACGGGGCCCGAGCACATTCGCCGCCTGGCTGCGCTGGTCGCGAGCCGTACGCGGGCCGCGAAACGCAAGAAGAAGAGGTAGCCTCGGCGCCCCGCCGGTGTGACGAGGCTCAACTCCCCCTGCGGGACGGGGGTCGTCGCGATCAGCGGGCGCTTCCGCCGAGGCCGGGCCGCACGACGAGATAGGCTCGGTAAGCCCCGTCGGGTATACTCTCCGAATCCATGCGATTTCGCTTGCTGACCTACAACATTCACAAGGCCATCGGCGTCGACCGCCGCTTTCGACCCGAACGAATCATCGCGATCCTGAAACGCCACAACGCGGACGTGGTCCTGCTCCAGGAAGTGGATCGCGGCGTGCCGCGCTCGGGGCACATCGACCTCGCGTCGTATATCGCGACGGCGGTGCTCTATCAGTTCCGGGCGGTCGGCATGAACGTGCACCTCAAGAAGGGTAAGTACGGCAACGCGACGCTCTCGCGTTTTCCCATAGGGCGGCAGCGCAACATCGACCTCAGCATCGGCCGCCGCAAACGCCGCGGCGCCCAGCACACGCGCATCATCCTGCCGAAGCGCGGCGACCCGACGCCGATCGACATCTTCAACATTCATCTGGGGCTTTCGGCGCTGGAGCGTCGGCGGCAGGTGCGGCGGCTGCTCGAGTCTCCGGACATTGCGCAGCTCGACCCGAGCGCCCCGTGCGTCATCGCCGGCGACCTGAACGACTGGCGCGGGGTGCTGCGGCGGCAGCGGTTCACGGACGCGGGATTCCTATGCGCGACGAACCGCCGGCCCGGCTCGCGCTGGTCGATCAAGACATTCCCGAGCTACGCGCCGACCGGCGGGCTGGACAAGATCTTCTATTGTGGCTCGTTGCGCCTGTTGCACGTGCGTCGCAGCCGCTTGGCATTGGCCCGTGTGGCGAGCGACCATCTGCCGGTGATCGCGGATTTTGAGGTTTAGGACCGGCGACGCATAAACGCCCAACCGGCACGGATTCCGTGAGCGCTCGATGCAACTGACTCCGCACGTCAACGGCCGGCGGCGGGGTCGCGACTTTCGCGCCGGGTGAATTCCACCGTCGCAATCAAGCTATCATCTCGAAAACGCAACATCGCGACGATCTCATCGAGACTCTCCACCAGCCGCGAGAACGAGGACTCGGGGCTGAGCCCCAGGTTTTGCCGCGCGTTTTGGCGGTTGCCGTGGATGCTGCACTCGACGCGATCGCGGTCTTGGTCATACGCATAGGTTCCGCCTTCGGGACAAAAGTAGGTGACGCCGTATTTGGCTTCCGAGAGCCGGTCGACCTCGGTGATGGGAGTGTCGTAGAGCCGGATCAGGTTGTAGATCGACATGATGTTGCCGTGGCACGCCAGGCGGGCCTTCTCGGCCCAGTAGAGCCGCAGGTCGCCTTTGAAGTTCTCGAGCGTGCGCACGTCCAGGCGCAGCAGCATGTGTGCCTCGGGCGCTTCGCCGGCCGGCTCCTCATCGGCCGCGTCGATGACTTCGCGCAGCGTTTTCGCTTTGGTCGCCGCGATCAGCCGGTCGCCGATCAGGGCCACGTGTAAGCGCAGCTTCAGCGCGTACCATTGATAGCTGACGACGTAGATGGCGTGCCCTTCGTAATCCGGCAGTCGATACGCGTCGAACGTGGTCGCAAACCCGGCGGCCGAATCACCCTTGAGGAAGATTTTGGAAGCCAGCAGGTCGAGAAATCGCCGCGCCTTTTCGCGGTCCTCGACGTCGATTGCGACGTAAGTCGGGAGACTCGCCGCCAGCATTCCCAGTCCGGCGAGCGATTGCTGTGTTACGGAGATATCCCCGAGGAAATTGAGCGGCCGCAGGCGACTCGGATCGACCTCGAGGATGGTATCGTCGTCGCACAGGTGCAACGAGAGGCGGTCGCCGATCCAGCTCAGGTCCGTCAGGGTTGGGTCGACCGCCAGGACCTCGGGGATTCCCGGAATTTCGCGCAAGTAGTTGGCGATCCGTTCGCCGCCGGGCACCATTGCGAGCGATGCCACGGTCGATTCGGCCATTCCCACGGAATCGAGCCGCCGCGGCTGCTCGTCCAACCAACGACGCCAGTTTTCGTACAGCGTGCCGTTTGCCAGGGGCAGCACGCACACTTCCAGCTTGACGGTCGGCTCCACCCGGATGCGCACCGCGACCGGATCGAACATGGGTTGCCAGAACGCCGCGTAGCGCTGCTTGTAGCGCTCGTACTCCTGCTGCTCCTGGCGCGACACTCGCAAGACTTCGAGCTCGGTGTTCGGCGTCAGGAGCTTGAGCCGGTTGTGCAGCGAGCACGTGCCGGTGTCGCGCTCGGCGTCGAATGCGTAGGCGCCGCCATGCGGACAGACGAGCTTGTCAGCGGCGATGAACTTGCCCTCGGTCAGGTCGCTGAGGGTGTGGGGTGACTTGCCGGTCTCGAGCCGGTAGAGCAGCGAGGCGTTGTTGAGCATGACCAAATTGTTGAAGCACTCTACGCGGCGCTTTTCCGAGATCTTGCGCGCCGGCTCGATCTGCCGCCGAATGAACGCCTGGGAGGCATAGAAGTAGCCGGCGTTTCGATCGTCTTCCGGCGGAAGGATGGTGCTCACGTAGCGGTAGTCGGGCGCGTCGTGCAGCGCGGCTGTCGCGCCCTCGAGCGTTTCGACGATTCGGCGGACCGCCACGTGGGAGTTGCAGTAGACGACCGTATCTTCGTGCTGCGTGACGAACGAGCTGACCGTTCGGTCATCAGTGTAGCGGGCGACGATCTTGTGCCCGCGGTAGTTGAACTCGCGCTCGACGAGATCGGGGTGGCGTTCGCGCCCCTGCGCCAGCCAGCGTTGCGTCGCTTTTTCGAATGCCGCCGGCTGCTCCAACCGGAAGATGAGCGCGAGATCGGTGCCTTCGATAAAGAACAGGTCCGCTCCGGTCATGGCCATTTCCGCGATCACGCCGTCCGCGAAGAGACGATCAATGCCGCCGCGCTGCAGCAAGAGCTGTTGTTCGAATTTTTCTTGCAGGTGGTTGTGGCGAGCGTCGATGGAGAACAGGCGCAGCAGGCTGCCGCCCCATTCGCGCGTCAGGTCGAGCATTTCACCGGCGGCGCTCATCGAGTTGAAGTGCAGCAGGTATTGATCTTCGGGGATGAAGCGAGCCAGGGCATGAACCTTCGGCTCGACACCCTCGTTCTCCTTCTTTTCTTTGAGCAGATCGACATAGTGCAGCGAGCGCAGGGCCGGCGGCTGCAGCTCGCTGATGTGAACGTCGCGCTTCGCGGCCGGGCTTCGGCCGCTCAGCGCCCGGCGCTGCAGCGCCCGCTGGATCGCGAAGGATCCGGTCATCACCTGGTACAGGTCCGTCTCGAGCGCGGTTTTGGTCGGCGCCGGCGTAGGCAGAGCTGGAGGCTCTACGCCGTAGCGATCACGGGATTGCATGAGGCCGTACTGGAAAAACGTCTCGTGCGGGTAGTAGGTCAGCAGATCGAGGAAGTGGGCGTTCTGACGGCGTGCCCACTCGAGATAGATACTTCGCGGCCCGGTGTGCTCGGCGGGGATCGCAACCTCGAGTTCGCTCTGGTTCACCTCCACGCGGCGCGATCCGTCGAGATTTTCCAGTACGGTTTCGTACGAGAGCCGCAGCCGGGCCTTGCCGCTGCCGCGCAGTCTCCCGTAGAACGCCGCGTGCTTCTGGTGGAACTTTGTTTCCTTGGGATAGATGAGGTAGGCCTTCGAGTCGAGCGGCGCGAGGCGCAGGTAATTGCTCTTTTCAAACTCCTCGGCGAGAAACGGCTGCTCCAGCCGCAGGGCGAAGACGCTCACCTCGCCGTCCTTTTCGCGATACACCTCCACTTTGTGCTTGAAGGGCAGCGTCTGGGCCGACGCCGTGGCAAGCCATCCGCCCAGCGCTACGCTGAGGGCTGTCAGGGTTGTCGTGCACTTCATGGCATGTTCCTCCGAAGGACTGACCGAAGAACGGCGCGACTCGAATGTGGGACCGTTTGGGGTGGGCCCCGGCCCCTGAGACCGTGTCGTTCGTGGGTACCTGGCGGCGTTGGTGAAGGACCCGCGGTTGGGTCGCGTCATGCAGCGGTTCTCGAGTGACAAGCAAGTCATCCGGAGTGAAGTCTACAACGTGTGAAGCGAGGCAACACGACGAAACCGATAATAAATGGGATTCAGTTGTGGAAAATACTCAAGAGTGAAAGGGATTTATTCATTCATCCAGCCAACATTTGGGTTTGCCAGCCCAAAAACCGAGTGCTCCGGCTTCGCCCGCCGGTGCCGATAAAAGTCGTTAATGCAGTCGGTGCCCGACCGAACCGAAGAGGAAACTGTCGCGCGCGGGGCTTCGCGGCGGTTTTCGTTAACGGATGCCTCGCGCAGAGTCGTGACGAGCACCTCATTGTTGGTCCAGGGGAGGGGACATCGTGCTTTGAGGCACTGGCATGTTGGCACGTTCATTCAAAGGGAGTGCGGAGGCGCGTCCAACGATTCTCGTCGTCGACGACGATCGCAGGGTGCGCCGCCTTGCTTCCGCCGCGATCGAACGGGTCGGCTGGCGCGTGCTGGAGGCCGAGGCCGGGGCGTCCGTGCACGAGCTGGTCCGTCGTTCGCTCGAAAACGACTCGTCCCAGGCGCTCGATGCCTTGGTGATGGACATGGCGCTGCCGGGCGTCGGCGGTCTGGCGTGCCTGCGCCGGCTTCGGGCCGAAGCGGGCAGCGCACTGGTTCCGGTACTGATGCTGGGCGATGAGTACAACCCGGCCGACATGGAGGCCGCCTTCGACGCGGGCTGCGACGGCTTCCTCACCAAACCGCTTTGCGACGTGTCTCTGATCGCGACGCTCCGCACGCTGCTCAAGCTGCGCGACGTGCGGCTGGACCTCGACGCGAGCGCCGCAAAGCGCGCCGACCTGACGCGCGCCCTGCTCGCGCTGAGCGACCTGACAAACCAACTCAGCGTCTGTAGCACGCTCGACGAGGTGCTGGGGCGCGTGCTCGTGGCGGCGGCCGATCTGACCCAGAGCCGCCGCGCCGCGATCATCCTGCCCAACCAGAAGCAGGACGGCTTGAGGGTCGCCATGACCCTCGGTGACGAGGACGGTGCGGCGAAGGGCGACGCGGTGTCCGCGGACGGGACGATCGCGGCCGTGTTTTCCGAGCGGGAGCCGCGGCTGCTCAACCCCGAGGAGCGCACGGGCCGATCGCAAGGCGGCGAGCTGTGGCCGGCGCACTTGGGATGTGCCTGCATCCCCCTGACCGCCACGGGAAGCGGACCGGATGAGCCATGCGTCGGCGTGATCTGCCTCGCCGAGCATCATGGCAACGCGCCGTACGAGGAGATCGATCTGGAGTACTTCAACCTGTTTCGCAGCTTCGCGGCGGACACGATCCAGGGGGTGCTCACGCGGCAATCGCATGACCAGGCGCGCGACATGCTCATCGTGGCCCTGGTTGGGCTCACTGAGAGCCGCGACAACGACACGGGCCGGCATATCGACCGCGTGACGACGTTCTCGATTGTCCTGGCCGAAGCGCTGCGCGGCTTGCCGGGCTTCGGTCAGATCGACGACGCATTCATCGAGGAGCTGCGCCGCACGGCGCCGCTGCACGACATCGGCAAGGTCGCGATCCCGGACCGCATTCTGCTCAAGCCCGGGCGGCTGACCGCGGAAGAGTTTGAGATCATGAAGACGCACTCGCTGATCGGGGCGGACACGATCCGGTCGGTGCGGGCGCGGGCTCCGCGGGCCGGCTTCATGGAAATGGCCGAACAAATCGCGAGACATCACCACGAGTGGTTCGACGGCAACGGCTATCCCGACGGGCTGAGCGGAAACGACATACCGCTGGCCGCCCGCGTCGTCGCCGTCGCGGACGTCTACGACGCGCTGACCACTCGGCGGGTCTACAAGAATGCCGTTTCGCACGAGGCTGCGACGGACGTCATTCTGGGTTTGAACGGGCGTCAATTCGATCCGCGCGTGATCGAAGCGTTTCAGGCGAATCTCGAGCTTTTTGCGCAGCATGCCCGCGAGCTCAACGATGAATCGGTCGCTGCCGCGAGCGACGTTGGGCCGACCGCGCCTGGGGTTCGCGACCGGCCGCCCCCCGCTCGCGAGTTTCTCGCCGAAAGCTGATTTGCACGGCGACGGTGGGCGATGCTCGGGGCCGAAAGCCCGATCGCTCTGCGTCGGCCGGGGCGGGCTTAGCGCGGCTCTTGTGCGTCGCGTTCGCGGATCGCTTCGATCGCCGCCTGGGCTCGCCGGCGCACCGTTCCGTCCCCGTCGGATTCGGCCAGCCCGGAAAGCCGGTCGATCGTTGCGGCTTCTCCGACGCGCCCCAGTCCTTCCGCGGCCAAGGCTCGAACCGCGGGGCGCGCGTCCGACAGCAGCATCAGCAAGTACGTCTCGACCCGCGCTCGTTCGGGGGGTGAGGGTTCGGCCCAGTCGACGAGTAGCGGCACGAGCCGTTGCATCATGAAGAGCGAGTCCCGATCGTGCGATTGCATCGCCGGCAACAGCGTTTCGAGCGCTCCCGGTGTCCCGATCTCACCCAACAACTCGACGGCCGGCCGGCGGACGTAACGGCTGTTGCCCGGCAGGGCGGCGGCCGCCGCGGCCCGCACCGCGGCCTCGGTCCGGACGTCTTCGGCGAAGCGGCCCAGCGCCGTCAGGGCGGCAGCTTGCACGCGAATGTGCTCGTCGTTGCCGCTATGACGCAGCACCGCGGCATAAGCCTTTGGCGACGATTCGAAATCGCCTAGCAGCCTAACGACGGTACTGCGCAGCCTCGCATCGTCGATGCCGCTGCGCGCGAGATCCAGTAGCGCGGCAAGGCACGTTTCTTCGTCGGCGATGCTCGGCAACGCGCCTGCAGCGGCTTGGCGCACGCCTCGGTACTCCGATTCGTCGAAGAGCGCCTCGCGCAGCAGCTCGATCGCCGCCGTGTCTTTTGTGGACTGAAGCTTGCGAACGGCGCGTTCGCGCACCAGGGCGGTCGGTCCCTGGCGGACCTGGTTGCGCCACAGCGCGGCGGGCTTGTGCTGCCGGAGCGCGGCGAGCAGACCGGCGTTTGGATCGACGCAGAACACCGCCGGCGGCTGGTCGAATTTGAACTCGAACGTGTGCGAGGCTGAATTGACCGCCACGGTTTCCAGGCGGTCATGGGCGCGGTTACAAAAGTACAGGTCCAGGGGAAACTCGAAGGCGGGGTTGTCCTCGTCGATGTCCTGTTTCTGCGCGATTTGGACGACGGCGGTACGCCGTTCCGCGTCCCACGCGTATTTGATATTCAGCTCGGGGACTCCGCTGCGATAGATCCACTGCTCGAAGAACCGTTCGAGGTCGGATCCCGAGGCTTCCTCAAAGGCGCGGCGCAGGTCGGCGTCGCTGACCGCGTGACCGTTGATCGCGACCTCGATGCCGACCGCGCTGGAAGCCGGGTGGCCGCCCGAAAGGTTGACG
>JACZRH010000357.1 GCA_022574815.1 Planctomycetota bacterium
ACGCTGCCGGCGTCTTGTTCCCGCTGCTGAGCCAGCAACGCCAGCATCACTGCCGGAAATACGTGCAACATGGATTGCTCCTACCCGGCAAACTGATTGCGAATCAGGTCTCCCGCCGGAACCCCCGGCAGGTTCAGGGCCCCCAACGCCTGCGAGGCGGCCTCGCGAATCGGCATGCTCTCTTCCTTTGAGGCAACCACCGCGACGATGCGCTGCACGGTGTCGTCGGGCAGCAGATTGCCGCGACGCTTGGCCGCCGCCGCCAGGGCCTCGAACATGGCGACCCGCATGATCTCGTCTTCGCCGGCATCCAACGCGACCAGCGCCACTTGCTGCTGAGCCGTCGCCAGACCTAGGTAGCCCAGCACTTCGGCCACCGTAATGCGTAATCCGACATCTGAGGACGCCAACGCCGCTGCCAGCGCACCCTCGGCATCGGCGACGTTGAAGACGGGATTCTGGGTCAGCGCGATCATACCCATGGTCTGCGCCGCTTCGAGCGCCAATGACAAGCCGGTCTCCGACGTGATGGTCTGCGCGCCGACGGCGCGGGCGACCTTGTCGATCGCGGCGCGAATCTCCGCGGGGTCCGCGCCCGGCAGAACGATCGCCAGCCGGTGATCGCCGCGCACCAGTTCACGCACCGCGGCGCGGTCGCCCGGTTTGGACACCAGCACCACCGGGAGCGCGCGATAGACGACATCGCTCCGCAAGCTCGCCACAGCTTGTGCCAACGGAGCGTCCTTGACGTCGGACGCCAGCACGATCGCATCTACGCCGGACAGTTCCGCTCGCACTTTCGCCAGGCCGGCGCCTAACTCAGCGTCGGTGACGACACGAAAGCCTGCCGCGCGCAAGCCCGCCGCGATGGTGTTCGCACTCGTTTCGTCCGGATCGACCACCAGTGCGTTGCGTGAGCCCCCGTGAAGGTTCAGGGCCTCGATCAGCACCGGCATCAGGTTCTGGTAGTTGCTGAACCGCTGCGTCGGCAGCGACCGGCCCAGCGCCAGCGCCGCGCGGATGCGGACCATCCGATCGGAGAAGGTGAGCGCCTCGGCCAACGGCTGGCGTCCGGCGTCATCCCCGACCACGCTCGCCGCGCCGCCCGTCTTGCGCAACGCCTCGATCGCCCCCAGCGCCACCGCCGGATCACCGTCCGCGATGGCCCGCGACAGCGCCAGCAGGCAGTATTCGGCGCCAGCGGCCTGTGCGAAGTAGGCCCCGCTCGGGAAACCGTCCGGCAACGTTCGGTCGGATGCACCCGCGGGCAACTGCGCCTCGCGGCGAAAGTTGGCGGCCAGCCAGAGCGCCAGAGCCGGCTTGTGACCGCGATCGAGTTGAAGCGCCTGCCAGCATGACCGCATGCACATCACCTCGTCGAAAATCTCCGTCGGCACCTCCACGTTTTGAAGCAGACCGTCACGCCAGTACCACGCGTTGGCGAACTCCAGCCGCGGGTCGGCCGCCAGCGAGCGCTGCCCGTTGTAGTACGCTTCAGCGAGCCGGTAGAAGGCCGCCGCCGCGTTCTCACCCGCACCGGCCCCGACGCCGCGGCTGCTCAACATGCCCAGGGCCTCGTCGACCGACGCGCGCACTTCGGCGGGCGTGGCCGGGTTCTCACGCAGCTTGAGCAGATAGGGCACCGCTTGCCCGTAGCCGATCTGGCCCAGCGCGTGAATCAGGGCGCGCTTGGTCGCATGGTCGTCCATATCGAGCGCCATCACCAGCGGATTCAGAGCAGGCCGATCAATTTGCGGCAGTGTGCGGAGCATGGCCCGGGTCAGCCCGCGCGTTTCCGGGTTTCGCAGAAACTGCACCAGAAACGGCACCGAGTATTCGCCCGAGTCCTTCAGCCGCGCGACCGCGTTCTCAAAGGCGCGCGGCGGCCCACCGAGCCGGCCGATGTTTTCCTTGATGCGAATCGGATCGGCCTTGATCAGGATCTCGCCGCGGGCCAGCAGACGCGCGATGCCACGCGCGGCCTCGCCCACGATCGGCGAGTCGAAGATCTGGATGAGAACATCGTGCCGCTGCTTTTTCTGGTCGGCGAACTCGAGCAGCGCCACCGGGTCCGGCCCGCCGGCCAAGAGCGCCTGAAAATTCGCGTTGGCAACGTCGAATCGCCCGATCGAGGCGAAGTGCCAGCCGTCGTCCGCCTCGGCAAGCTGCTCGCGGCCGACTTCAATCAGGCGTTCAGCGACCGTCAGCGTGTTGCCGTCGAGGTCTCCGGCCGCATAGTCCTGCTCCAACAGCAGCAACGGTCCGCCCAGACCGGCCCGCCGCACGCTGCGCTCACCCATCAACGCCAGCCGGAGCGGGGACGGATCGAGCTCCAGCAACTCGCCGAAGGCGGCCTCGGCGTCGTCGGCCTTTCCTTCCAGGTAGGCCTCCATCGCGACGCGCCATTTGTTCCAGGCTTGCTCCGCGATGCCGGTCGGAAAGTCCTGCGCCGCGGCCAGACTCGCGAACATGCCCCAGAGAACACCGGCACCGACCCAAGCGGCCGGACGGACGGCTCCGCACATTCCAGACATAGCCACCTCCGATTGGCGCAACACCTGTCAGCAGACAGGGTTGCGGAAACTGCGGGCGGAGAAATTCAGGCGGGGATTATAGCGCCGCCGCCGGGGGTGTCAAACCGCCCGGTCTCGCTCCAGAGCTCTCGCCTCGCACCGTCGGCGCCTGCCACTGGACGCCGATTCCGATTCCACTCATCCCCCGCGTTCGCGGTCACGCCTAAGGCGGGACGACGTTGAGCCAGTCGATCAGGAAGAATTCGAATCGCCCCACTAGGAGTGCGACCCGTCCCATCACCGTATACCCGAATCCCGCCCCGAACGTGATCATCAGGAGCCAGATTCCCACCCGCGAGGCGCGGCCGATCAGCCCCTTGTGTTCGAGCGAGAAGAAGAAATAAGCCAGTCCGCAGAAGACCCCTACGATAATGATGATGTTGTTGAGTGAGCCGAGGAAGGTCGCCGGGCCGTCGAGCGCACCGGTGGTCGCGTAGAACTGGCGGTCCACCACCGGCAGAATGGTGGACTTGATCTGGGCGAGGAAATCGGATTCGAGGAATCCAACCAGCCGCAGCCCCGCGGTCGTGCCGAGAATGTACGCCAACGGCCAACGAGCGATCCAGCCCCCCTTCGGTGCCAATCGCCACAGCAGCATGACGCCTAGGATCACGGGCACCCAATACCAGACGTTCATGAGCTGGAACACAGTGGCCGTGAGGCCGTCGCCGTCGGCCGCTTCGTAATCGATCACGCCGATGACCGATTCGCCCTTCTGGAGCCACGACTGAGCCGCCAGCGTTTCGACGGTCTGGTCCAGATCGAGCCCGGGCAAAAGGTGCGTCTTCGTCCAGCGCGGGAAGAGCTTCCCCAGCAGGTTGGGCACCACCCCGGCCCAAAAGGCGATCGTCATCCAATACGCCGCCGAAACGCCCACGAAGGCGTGTTCGGCGATTTTGTAGAGCGGATTGTCCTTGTACAGGAATGACAGCATCGCCAGCGTAAAGAACGCCGCCACCCAGATCCCGATCGTGCGCGGCAGGCTGAAGTGGACCGAGTCCTTGTATTTGGCGTAGGCCTGCGGGTCCATCTCCTTGAGCAATTCGATTTCGGCCATTCGAATCGTCACGTGAGATTGCGTGCAGCTCCCTCCGTCCAGGACCTCCCAATCGCGATTCCGGGCGAGCTCGTGGATCCGCGCGGCATACTCCCCCGGCAAACGAACCAGATTGATGATGTGGGAGGC